>JBLICT010000049.1:0-16722 GCA_047632415.1 Maribacter sp. | reverse complement strand
AAAATATTTAGTAGTCAAGATACTAGTAATCAATTATTCACGACTCATAATAGCAAAGATTTTAGAAAATGTAAAAAAGTAGAAACATCCGTTCGTCGATTTTTTTCGTAAATGGCTTTGAGAACAATTCATATAAATTATAAATATCTGTAAAATGAGAAAAATAGCAGTAGTAGGAATAGTTTCCATAGCCCTTTTAGCTTCATGCGTATCCAAAAAAAAATACGTAGCCTTGGAGGATAATTTGTCCCAGACCAAAAGTATGCTAACCAAGACGCAAGTAGAGAAAGAAGAATTAGAAGGTAAGTTCGCAAAAATAGAAGCACGTGTTGCAGAATATAATTCTAAAATAAATTCCTTAAAAGAAATTAACGATACGCAGTATGCTTCCGTTGGTGATGTTGCCGTAATGAGCAATAATACCAAAGCTAATATGCGTAAGGCCTTGAAAAATGTTGATCCAGCTAAATTGGCCCTAGCAACAACACTTCAAGATTCTATGAATTTGGCCGTATCTTACAAATTACAACAATCTATATCCGACACTAACGAAGACGTAGATGTGAGTATAGATAAAACAGTGGTGATGATTAATATTTCTGATGAACTATTATTCAACACCGCAAGCTATAAAGTAAGTAACAAAGCGGACAAAATCCTTAAAAAGTTAGCTGAGGTCATTAAATCTGAGCCAAGTATGGAAGTTATGGTTGAAGGCCATACCGATGCAAGAACTATAAATACGCCCATGGTTACCGATAACTGGGACCTAAGCGTCAAACGTGCAACTTCTATCGTTCGTGAGCTACAGAAGCAGTACGATGTAAACCCAAAGCAATTGATAGCCGCTGGAAGAAGTAGCTACTTGCCTTTGGCTGAAAATGATTCTAAAGAGAACATGGCCAAGAACAGAAGAACTAAAATCGTTATCCTTCCTAATTTGGATAAATTCTTTGCCTTATTGGATTCAGATACTTTGTAGAAAGTAGACTAACAACGAATAAAAAGGGAAGCAAAAGCTTCCCTTTTTATATGACCAATTCAAAGATATTCAAAACAAAATTCCGCTGTTTTAAACCAGATTCTTATGTCTTTTAAGTAGGGTTTTCTTATTCTTAGTTGTTATACTATTGACCCCAAACTAAAATCAATGCACATCCTAAAAACTATGATATGAACTTTAAAAACTAGAAATCATGGATGTATTCAACGAAATTATCAGAAATAGTGCCCTAAGCTTACTTTCTACCCTGTATAAGAACTTGGTATTACTACTCTTTTCTGCCATCATAGTCACCTTATTCGCTATGTTGGTTATCCTATTACGTTACGGTTCTCAAATGACCCTACAATTTGGTTACTAAAATTTTCATCTATAAATCATCGCATTCGGTATGGTAGGCATTTGTTGTTTTAAATCGATTAGAAAGCCATTAATAACTGCATATTCCAAAACTCCATTTTTCTCAAGAAAGAAGGTTGGATTAACACCAGGTTGTAGTCTTAATTCTGGAACTTCATAGGCTTTACTAATCATATGAAATGAAACTGGCGAATTCAAAGCGGAGATAGAAATATCGGCCATTCTAAGATAGCCGTAGCCATTCTTTAATAATTCCATTTGATTTATGTCTTTCGCTGCAGACATCACATCTAATATCCCAGGATATACCTTAGCCTGCTTAATAGTGTGTGCACTTGCGTCTAAGGTTTCATATCCGTAATATGTGGAAAGGTCACCCTGATCTATAACCCGACTACTATACCAAAAACTATTATGGTCTTCATAATCTACTTCCATTTGATTAATACCCAAGTCCATGGTGTAGGTGTTTCCAAGGAGCTCGTATGTTGCACCTAAGATTTTTAAATCAAAATACTTTCTATCGTTCTCCGGTATTTTTTCATATTCGGAAATAGGAATGTCGATATAGTTTTGTTTGGCTATGGTGTAAATAGCAGAGAGAATGGATACATAATTAAGTTTTCTGATTTCCTGTTTCTCCGTATCGTTTGGGTATCCGCCAGATTCAATTAAAATAGTACTTGTCCCCCATTTTTGAATATTATCCCCAAATGCCCTGGGTTCAAAATCATCATTGTACCTACCTACTTGACCCGGTGCATACTGCTGCAGTATATTGTTCATAAACACAATAATCTTCATGGCGTTAGCGCGAACCTCGTTAATGTCCTTCTCATAATTATAGGCTGGTGCTAAATAGGATATCGTAGCAGGTTTATCTGTTCGTTCTGCATTGTAATAGGTACTTTGGTCGTGAAGATTAAAGCCGAAATCGGCCTCTAGGCTATCACGTACCCTTTTCAATGTTCGACTTTCTGGTGATTGCAAACGCAAGGCATCCCGATTTATATCAATACCCAACAAATTTCTTCTTTGAAACAATTCTGCCCCATCCGGATTTAGCATTGGAAGAAAATGAATCGTAAGGTTTTCCAATATAGCTTCCTTCTCTTGTTTAAAATCAGGACTATCAAAGAAATTTAGTATGTCAAAAATAGCCTGTGTTGCCGTAGGCTCGTTACCATGCATTTGTGACCAAAGAAAAACACTCGTTTCTCCTGTGCCCAGACTAATCAAGGATAAACTTTTTCCGGCTATCGAACTACCCACTCTTGATACCTTGAATTTTGGGTTTGACTTGGCATTAGCAATTAAGGGAGCGATTTCAGCATGCTTTATCCTCCTTTTATTCAAGGATTCCTCCTTGTAGGTTTCATATGTGTCGTACAGCTCAGTCGTTATATCCTGAGTCTGACTTGATCCAAAAAAAGGAATCAAAAGAATAATAAAGAGTATTAGATATTTCATTTTCGTAGTTGATTTATAGCGTCATTTAAAAATAATATAATCCTATTGAAAGCTGTACTTAAAGATGATGCTATGATTTTGGCAAGGGTTTAAAATTGAGATCATCGACTGCTTTTCTTACCTTTTCCATAAAATCGGCTCCTGGGTCTGTTTTTACCGTACGGTAGCCACTATCTTTCTCTAACCAAAGCGGGTGATTTTCAAACAGCGTATATTCATAATGACCTATTAAATAATCAATATCATATTTGTTTGATAAATAACGCACCAACCAATTATTCGATTTTAACTGGGCGTTAGTTAAGGGCTGTCCTTTGTCTCCCCCCACATTCTCTATCCCAATAGCACAATGATTTAAACCTATGACATGTCGTGCCATAGTCGTTTCCGGCAATAGTCTATAAATAGTTCCATCACGATCTACCATAAATTGAGAAGATACATTTAAACCACTAACAGTTTTAATATCAGGCCGCCAATTAGGGAGCGTAGCATTCTCAAAAGCCTCGAACGATTTTTGAAGGGTTGGAATAACAGTCCAGTGCAAGACAATCATTTTTGGTGTTATTTTCGGACTATCGGCTTCCAGACTATAGCGTTCTTGAAGGTACTCAAGTGTTAGAAGTTCGCGTTCCTCATCGAAAACTATAGGTTTATCCACAATACGTATGGCCGATTTACAAGACGACAGCAACAAAGCACTAATCGCGAACACTACTACTATTCTCATTTTTCAATTGTATTTAAAGTATCCTTTCTTACTCCGTATGAAATTTCTATTTTTCTTCTGCCCCAAGCTTTAGCCTTTTTTACATTTTCATCCATATAAATATCTATACGATTTCGCCATCTTGGATGCATTTTATCCTTTACGATGTAAACACCATTAAAAGTGTCAATTTTGACTAAGGTATTGTAATCCAATCCTTTTTTTAAAAGATCTCTGGAAACTGCAATCCACTTAACACCTGGCTTAATAGAATCTCCCCATGCGGTAATTTTAGGATGCTCAAAGGATGTTTGTCCTGGGGTAGAATTATACGCAGTAGCCGTTACCGTTAAGGGTATCCAATGATACGGTTCTTCTTGTTCAACGTATTGCTTACAGGAAAAACACAAGCAAATCGCTAATGTGATTAAAAACAGGTTGCGCATACTATAAAATTTAGGTTGCATATCAACCTTTAATTTTTTTGATTTAAATATTTCCGACGTTCAAAAGATACATTTTTTTTGGAACTATTTAAAACATGTCGCTTTAACGTATCGTACACCCCTATTATCGTTTCTATTCGAAAATTCATGAGTTTTGACTAATTTTGCAACGCTATGGAAAAGAAGAAAAAACCAGATTATATTGTTTTTGACGAGGAGACCCAATCCTATAATGGAAAACTACTACCATATTCCAGCAGTGTAGCTGCGCCAAAGATTACACCACCAGATGTTACTTCTTGGAAAAACACCAATATCGTTAGCGCAAATAATCAATTTCAAGCGCAATATGAAGCGATACAGGAAGAATATAAACGCTTAATGAATGATTTTGAGCTAAACAATTTGGTGTACAGTGCCAAGTTTGGTTTTGAACCCATAGTAGGCAAGACCTATCACTTGTATCAATCCAAAGACGAGAGTACTTTCCTATCCTTGATTTTACCGAATGAATGTAATTTTAAGCATTTGGGCAGTTTTAAATTAGGGCCAAATAGAACTTGGGAAAAGTTATAGCCCTGGCAATGCTACGTAGCTAGAGTCGTCTGGCATCATCGGAAAAGTTTTCGCTTTCCACTCAGCCTTGGCCTTTTCTATCTTTTCTTTGTTATGGGAGACAAAATTCCAGTAGATATACCGCTTTTCTAGAAACGCTTCGCCGCCAAAAAGTAATACATGTGTATTCGATTCCACAATGATTTTACACGTATCAGCGGCTTTACTAACCAAAATATTTCCCTTATTTATGACCACTCCACCTACTTCTATACTTCCATCAACAATACATATACCTATTTCTCCTTTTAGATTATCTAAGGTATTTAGGGCATAAAGCTCTTTTGTTTTTAATTCAACCATAAACAAGGGCGAATGCACAGAAACTGGAGATTTTCTACCAAAGCCTTCCCCAGCAACCAAGGTAAAACTCGCAGCGCCATCTTGCCAAGTAGGTAAATCTTTTGCTTCAATATGATGAAATTCAGGATCTATATCTTCTAGATGTTTTGGTAACGCTATCCAAATTTGATAGCCATGCGCTGTAAATCTTGTTCCATTCCTAAGATGCTTTGGAGTGCGTTCTGTATGGGAAACACCTTTACCTGCAACCATCAAGTTTACAGATCCCGGTTGTATCACCTGTTTTGTTCCAGTACTATCCTCGTGCATCAATTCGCCTTCCAACATATACGTAAGGGTAGAAAGACCTATGTGTGGATGTTGATCCACATCCATGTAGGTTTTTGGTCCTAATATGGTAGGCCCCATGTGATCAATAAAGATAAACGGACCTATCATGCGTTTCTTACGAAACGGAATTAATCTGCCTACTAAAAAATCACCAATATCTCTACTGCGTTCCTCAATGATCAATCCGATGTTCGACATGCTTCCATTTTTGTTAAATTTACAAAAATGATAATTTAAAAAACATTGAAAAAAAGAAAGTTCCTTCTCCCGGTTATAGTAACACTCATAGGTTTTATAGTTTGGAAGAACTATCCCAAACTAAATCTCATCTCTGGTTATTCCGCCAAAAACATGGCTTCTAACCATTTTATTGCCAACAGAGCATTAACCGATATTCAGGAAAAAGACAATGACATGCCTTTGGTAAAACTGGCAAGTTTACAAGAGTCCGATAGTACTTCTGTTATTAGTTCCGTTAATGGACTTATGCCTCGGGAAAGTATTTACCGGGAGGGCCTAGGTTGTGTGCTGATTACTGATGACTACGACAAATCGCAAAAACTACTGAAACCAAAACGAACTAAAGTACAGAATCTAAAACCTTTCCCTTATGGAAACGCAGGAAGAAAAGATACCATTTTTCAGAATATTGATTATGACCAAGTCAACCTAGCAGTAAGCAACGCTTTTGCCAATTACGAAACACAGAAAACCCGAACGGTACTCATTGCATACAAGAATGAAATTATTGCAGAAAACTATAGTGAAGGTTTTACAAAAGAAACCCCTATTTTAGGATGGTCTATGACCAAAAGTGTTTTGGCTACGCTGTATGGTATTTTGGAACACCAAGGAGAAATCTCAATGGACTACCGACCCTTTGCCGATGACCTACAAGTGAAAAATACGAAAATCGGCATCACCCTAGACCATTTATTGCGAATGCAGAGCGGTCTGGCATGGGAAGAAGACTACACCAAAATCTCAGATGTTACACAAATGCTATTTCTTGATATAGATATGACACTGGCACAGGCCAAGAAACAACCGATTGCCCCACCTACCGAAATATGGAATTATTCTTCAGGAACAACTAATCTTTTATCCGGTATATTGCGCGACCAATTCCAAACACATCAAGATTACTTGGATTTTCCATATACTGATTTGATTGATAAAATAGGGATGCACTCCATGCTATTGGAGACCGATATGGACGGTAATTTTGTTGGGTCTTCCTATGGATGGGCGAACACTCGAGACTGGGCAAAGTTTGGTCTTTTGTATCTGAACAAAGGCATGTGGAACGGAGAACGGCTGTTTTCAGAAGATTGGGTGGATTACATAACAAAACCTACAGCGCATTCCGATGGGGTATACGGAGCGCATTTCTGGTTGAATTCTGGCGGTAAGTTTTCGGATGTGCCCAGAGATATGTATTCCGCTAACGGATTTCAAGGTCAGTATGTATTTGTAATCCCATCAAAAGACCTGGTCGTAGTTCGTACCGGCTTGGCCGAAGACCCAGAATTTGATGTGAATAAATTTTTAAGTGAAATTTGTGCATCGGTTAAATAGGAGAATAAGGAGACGCTATTGATTTGGTTGATAGCCTTAAAAACAACAGGTGTTGGAATATTTAATTACCACGGCTTGAAAGCCGTAGTAATTAAATAAGCTCTTGTCTGGCTCCTAACCGATTCTTTGTTTAAGCTTACAAGACCCCTCTTTTTAACGGTAAATACTGCACTTTCTCCCCTACACCACAAAATCCCCTTGGTTCACAACAATTCTTTCTCAAAACTGAACTCCTACCCTACCTTTACCATGTAATAAAAACGAATTAAAACTTTTCATTTTCATATAGTGTTCTCGTAAAAGAGTCTAGTCTTCAATGATTGGACTCTTTTTAGTTTAAGAAGTCTTTTCCTTTATTATTTTAAACTGACATTAAATGTTCGAGCTGGCAGAGCTTACGAATTCTTAATAATCACTATTATTTTTTCTGTTGCAGTATCCTTTTATAATTTCAGTTCTTTCAAAATAATTATGGATTGCAATAGTCGCAATACATTGGATCTTCGTTTGTTTTTTTATGAGGATACATATCTTCTCTTTTGAAATCACATTTTTGGCAGCTACAAATAAAACTCAAAGTAGCGTTGGTGGGTGAGCCACACAAAATGCATTCTAATCCTTTTTTTTTAGAAGTAACTCCAAAACCCGGAGTATTGCATTGGGGACAATAAGAGTTTATCTTATCAACTAATTTTTTCGTCGCATTTTCGATTACTGTCATCCGGCTTGGGTTATGTAATGCTCTCATATCGGTTTCTGCGTAAACCTTATTGGACTTGTTAATCAGTTTTCGGAAGGCTTCTTTTAAATGAATAAAATCGGTTATTCCCTTTATTACATCACTATTATCATTTTTTGATTTACGAAGTATGAGTCCGTGAGAAGGAAATTTTGCTGATTTGGCAAAGTCAAACAGCTCCTTCTCTGTTTCCATTTCTTTACCATTAAAATTGGTTTCCATACTCAGTTCTCTAGCAATAATCTCTAGGTTATTTTTTTTATCGATAAATATTACAAACTCATCATCCGCACTTGCAAAAAATACCGATGGATGAGCCCCAAAAGAACCTTCACTTGCTATTCCTAAATCACAGTTGCTGAGTTCCATAGCCATCAAACATTTTTGTCTTGCAGTGGATATGGGGTCTTGCTCTCTTTCAATCTCTCCTGTAAAAGTGCCAAGAGTATCCGTATCGAAACCTTCCTGCACAAAGCAAACGACCCCTATTGCTCTTTCCAAGAGTGGTGCAATCACTTTCTCCTTTTTATGTTTTGTGGCTATTACTAAGCTTCTCCCTTTGAACATAACAAATTAACTTTTAATGTTCATTTTCTTTAGTAAAATCCAATGCAATACCCTTTATTCCTTCATTCCAAACCCCATTGTCGTACACCAAATTTCCGTTCACAAATGTTTGTTCGATTTTTGTTTTAAATGTTGTTCCCTCCAATGGTGACCAACCACATTTATAAAGTAGGTTGTCTTTAGCAACGGTCCATTGGCTATTCAAGTCCACCAAGGTCAAGTCTGCATAATACCCTTCCCGTATAAATCCTCTTTTAGTCATCCGATAGAGAATAGCTGGATTATGGCACATTTTTTCGACTATTTTCTCTAATGAAATGAAACCTTGTTTGTAAAACTCCAGCATACAATTTAGCGAATGCTGCACCATAGGAGCCCCTGACATAGATTGAAAATAGGGCTTTTGTTTTTCTTCTAAAGTATGTGGTGCGTGGTCAGTGGTTATAATATCTATTCTATCATCAAGTAGTGCTTTTAACAAGCCTTGTTTATCCTGTTCTGTTTTTATGGCCGGATTCCATTTAATAAGCATCCCTAATCGTTCATAGTCTTTGTCTGAAAACCAGAGGTGATGTACCGAAACTTCAGTGGTTATTTTTTTCTCTTGCAGTGGAATATCGTTCTGAAATAAGTGTGTTTCAGCTTCCGTGGTTAAATGTAGAATATGTAATCTGGCATTGTATTTTTTTGCCAATTCAATAGCTCGTTTGGTTGCTTCATAACAGCCTTCCGTACTTCTTATGATTGGATGAAACTTTGCGGGAATAGCATCGCCATATTTTTCTCTAAAAGCCTCTTCGTTGGCTTCTACGATCTCCTCTTTTTCAGAATGAATGGCAATAATGGATTTACAATTAGCAAATAGCTTTTCCATTGTCTCTGGATTGTCCGCAAGTAGATTTCCTTTTTTGGTAAAATACAAACCGTCATCAGAAACGCCTATAAATTGGCTGGTGTCCATTTTTGTAACTTCGTCAATATTATCTCCGTTTACACCAAGGAAGAACGAATAATTGGCCATGGATTTTTTTGACGCAATTTCATACTTTTCCTTTAGGCTTTCAAAGGTTAAAATATTGGGAACTGTATTTGGCATATCAATAAAAGAAGTAACGCCACCTGCAATAGCCGCTTTACTTTCAGTATACAAATCACCCTTATACGTTAGTCCTGGGTCTCTAAAATGGACTTGACCGTCAATGATTCCTGGGAATAAGTGTTTACTGGTTCCATCTATTACGTTGTGATCTGGTTCACTATTAATATTCCCGATTTGTTGAATACATCCGTTAGCCAATAGTATATCTGCAACAAATGCTTTCCCTTCGTTTACAATAGTTGTATTCTTGATTAAAATACTATCCTTCATCGTTTATGTTCTGTTTTGTATTCGGGTGTTCTAAAACGGCCACCACAGCTCTCAAATATCATTAATCGTATCAACTTTACATCTTTTAAACGTGAGCCTAAGGCAACCAGTTATTCTTCCCAAAATCAGGCTTCCGCTTCTCTAAAAAGGCATTTCTACCTTCTTTAGCTTCTTCCGTCATATAGGCCAAACGTGTGGCTTCTCCAGCAAATACTTGCTGCCCTACCATACCGTCATCCGTTAAATTCATAGAAAACTTTAGCATTTTAATTGACGTTGGAGATTTCTCTAGTATCTCTTGCGCCCATTGAAAAGCGGTGTCTTCCAAAACGTCATGTGGGATAACGGCATTCACCATCCCCATTTCAAAAGCATCCTGTGCGGAATAGTTTCGACCCAAAAAGAAAATCTCCCGCGCTTTTTTCTGCCCCACCATTTTTGCCAAATAAGCAGATCCGTAACCTCCATCAAAACTGGTTACATCGGCATCAGTCTGCTTAAAAATAGCATGTTCTTTACTGGCCAAAGTCATATCACAAACAACATGCAAACTATGTCCCCCACCAACCGCCCAACCGGGAACAACGGCAATAACTACTTTCGGCATAAAACGAATCATCCGCTGTACTTCCAGTATATTCAAACGATGTTGGCCGTCTGTACCAACGTATCCTTTCTCTCCCCTAGCTTTCTGGTCGCCTCCACTACAAAAAGACCAAATTCCGTCTTTAGTAGATGGTCCTTCGCCGGATAACAAGACAACGCCAATGGAGGTATCCTCTTGAGCATCAAAAAAAGCTTTTATAAGTTCGCTAGTGGTGCTCGGTCTAAAGGCATTGCGGACATTGGGCCTGTTGAATGCAATACGGGCAACCCCATCACATTTTTTATAGGTAATATCTTCGAATTCTATGGCGGTTTGCCAATTTGGTCTTTTCATATAATTGTTTTTTTAAGTGGTGAACCTATTTTCCGATGCTTCCCAGCTCAATTCCTTCAGAATAAGCTACTCTGATATTATTTTCACTAAAAACCTGTTTAATGGCCTTATGGGTTTCAAAAGTACCTTCCCAATAATTATCAGGTAACACATAATGGCGAATAGCCAGTATGATATTATGACTATCAAAGTTTTTGATTCCTATTTCTGTTGCTAAACCATTAATTTTTAAGGCAGTATTGGCTAGTACTGTAGTTATCATCTCCTGTACTTTAGGGAAATCTTCGGCATATGGAATATGAGTATTCAGCTCTAAACGAACCAAACCATTTTTAGAAAAATTGGTTACAACGCTGTCTGTTATTTTTGCATTTGGAACAATAAGCGTCTTATGTACTGGGGTTCCCAATAGGGTATTGAAAATTCCAATTCCCTCTACCTTTCCAAATTTATCATCAAGCTGCATGCAATCGTAGAGATTATATGGCTTTAGCAAAAAAATTAAAATACCGGAAGCAAAATTACCCAAACGTCCTTGAACAGAAAGTCCTATCGCAAAACCCATAACGGCTACCACCGTAACCAAACCAGACAACTGTACCCTAAGAATGGACACTGCTATCAACACTAAAATAATCTTTAATATCATCGCCACCAACGAGATTATAAACGGCCGCATGGTATCGGAAATATTAAGTCGCTCTAAGCTATTGGACAATAAAAAGTCTATTTTTTTATGCAGCTTAAAGCCTATCCATAAAATAAAAACTGCTACGAATACCTTCGGGGCAAAGAAAATAACATTATCTGATACGTGCTGTGCGTAGTGTTCAACTTGATTCATAGTCAGGGTAATACGTGTCTCACAAAAATAAGGCACTCGATGGAATTAAAACAGAGTTTTGCCACTATTCCATTTAGATAAGCAGCAATCACACCGCAGATAGTGCTTCACAGGAACTAGCATGCTTAAAAGGGAATTCTACCTAGTTGGCTTGTACTCTATAGAAATCCAATACTCCAAAAAAAAGTAGCATAGCTAAACTTACTAGGAAATACTATTCCCCAGTTACTCTAAAAATCCATGTTTTATCTTGGTACTTACCGTCAAGTTTGGATTCTCTAGCCTTTCTTGCTTCGACTATGGAAGTATATCGACCCAAATACACATAGTTGTATTTATTGGCTTCCCTATAAAAAGAACCTGCAGAAATACCCCTCTTTTTCATATCTGCCATAAAGGCATCAAAATACCGCTTTGTCCCGAAAACATTGGCAATTAAATAGTAGCCTGGTTCTAAATTCCCCTCTTTCGTCACTTCCTCATAACGTTCGCCCGCTTTTGGTTTTACCACTTCGTTCTTTAAAACCAAGCGTTCTGCTTCGGCCTTAGCGTTGGCGACTTGGGTTACGGAATCTTTTTGTTGCTGCATGTTCAAGGCAAGAGCCTCTTCACGAGCTATTGCAATAGCGCTTATAGAATCTTGTCTCTTTTGCTTTTTCTGGGCAATCATTTCCTGAAAGGCCAAGGCCTCATTGGCCCTGTTAATAGAGTCGGCCTTGCGTCTAAGATCTCTTTTGGTTTCCTTCACGGCGACATCGGTGTTTTTACCCGATTGGCGAACCGAATCCCTATATTGTTTAGCTCTTTCCTTATCCGAGCGTTCTTTAGCCTTTTCATCTTCTTTTGCCGTAAGTTCTTCGGACATTTTCAACTCTTCCTCAAGCGCTTTTTCTTTCTCTTCTTGTTCTGCTATTAGCTGCTCCTTGGGCGGCTGTGCCTGCTCGAGACTTCCAAATCTGTAGGAGGTAACCAGTTCAAAAGTAGGGTCCACACTTTTCAATTCCGAACTAGTACCAAACTCCACCAAGGCTCCTATGGAAAAACGTTTTAGGAAACGCCCGCCTGCACCTCCAGAAATACCGTAAAAGGAATTGTAACCTGCCTGTGCCCAAAATTTTTGAGTAGTTAAAATAGAGTTAAATCCGTATTGCGTATCAAACCCAGGAATCGATTTAAAATAAACCGCAGGGCGCAAATAGGAATTACCATCTGAGTTTAATATTTCCATTGGGATATCATAACTAGCGAGTCCGAAAAACATTCTATCCCTAGGGCTCGTATTACGTTCGTTAGTACTCAAGTTGTAATCAAACATATTTTCTGATACAAAACCGATGTTAAATTTGTCTACCCGCAAATTTAAACCTGGTGCTAACTGCAATACCATATCGTTCTCGGGGGATGTTTGTATTGGATTAGGCTGGAAAAACCGCTCATCTGCTAATTTCTGTTGAAAGGCAAAAAGGTTTAAGCCTATTCCAAGTCGTACTTTAGGACTAAAATCAATAGCATACGCATAGTTGATAGCCCCACCTGTATTCAAGAAAATTCCCGTATTATTTTGAAAAAATGCGCCACCTACAGCAGATGCTTCATTTAACTTATGGGTATAATTAAAAAAAATAGAGGTTGGATCTGCATCGTAAGCCTGCCACTGCCATCTTGCCCACAGCGCTGCGGAAGGTCCATTATTACGGCCCAAAGCATACGCAGGGTTTACAAGGCTAGAATTATATTCCGTAATATTTTGCTGCCTAAAATCGTTTGGTAAAGGCGCGGTTTGTGCACGCATACCAAAAACTACAAAACCGATAAGAAGTGCCCCACAAATATTTTTCATATGCAAAAAAACAAAAAATAGCGTATTGAACGTACTATTTTCGAGTATTTTTAGTTTTATACGAACCTAACGATAATACAAAAATGAAAATTCTAAAACTAATTCTGCTTACTGGGTTTATTTTTTTACAATCCTGTAAGGAAGAACAACCTGTAACCATAATTAAGGCCAATACCGGAACTACAACTTTTTATCTCATTAGACATGCAGAGAAGGTACGAAGTAATCCGGACGATGCCGACCCAGAATTAAACCAAAAAGGACTGGGACGAGCTATGCATTGGGCGGAAATATTAATAGATGCCAATATCAATGCCATATATTCTACCGACTATGCCAGAACAGCAATGACTGCGGCCCCTTTATCCGTAAAAAACAATATAGATGTGCAATATTATGATCCTAGAACTTTAGATTTGGAACAATTGAAAATAGAAAACCTAAATAAAAATGTGCTAATAGTAGGGCATAGCAATACCACACCACAAATGGTTAATATGCTATTGGATGACGAGAAGTACGAGGCGCTAGACGATAATGAGAACGGCACACTTTTTGTCGTGAAACTTGTTAACGGTGTGGCTACTGATTCTAAATTAGTGTTTAATTGTAATTGCCCGGATTAACGCTTATGTCTTCTAATTTTATTTCAGAAAGCAGTTCTAAGGCACCGCCCTCGTAAAGCTCGTCTATACTTTGAATTGGATGATTTAATTGCGTGTTTTTATAATTCTGATAATCCACGAAACGGATACCGCCAACTACCCTTTCATTAAACGCTTTTCTAAAACGTTGACCGCCCCCGTTTATATGAAATTCATAGGCTAAATAGGCTGGCTTGTATGTTATTGAATCGAACCAGTATACATAAATATCATCATAATCATCACCTCCTCCGCTTTTATCAAAAGTCACTTCAACTTTGTGATACGTTGTTGAATCGATTTTCACTTTACCTAGATACTTTTTATTTACCGCTGCATCATTAAGTCCATACGGTAGGTAGGCAAAATAATGTACTGAGTTTATAGAATTGGCATAGACATTGGCCATTGAATCAGATAGTACTACAAGACTGTCGTTTACAACACGTTGCAACCCCGAAGGAGATCTTACATCGGTTATCCTCATACTGTCCTTTACAAAGCTTCTTTTTAGAATTCTTTTATTTACTGGCCCTTTAGCGCTGTAATCGATATCCCGAAAGCGAAAAGAGATATCATTTGTACTATAATTCTCCCCACCACTTGCCGCAATACTTTTATCTATAATTTCTTGTGCTTTGGGTTCAATTGTTTTTTCATTACATGCCGTTACTAATAACAGTGCCACTATCCAATACCATTTATTCATCACTTCTCTTTTTATACTTATTCGTAAATTAATAAGATTCATTACAAATGAAGCACTTTAATTCTTTTTAAAAGTAAAGCCGATTATTTAATTGTGCTTATTTTTGTAACGTATGCAAAAAAACATCAATATAAAAAACAAAAAAGCACGGTTCGAGTATGAACTGTTGGATAAATATACGGCCGGTATCGTTTTGGGTGGTACGGAAATCAAATCGCTTAGAAATGGTAGGGCTTCTATTTCGGAGAGTTTTTGTGAATTTAATGACCGTGGAGAGCTTTTTGTTATCAATATGCAGATTGACGAATACTCTCATGCATCTCACTACAACCATAAACCTAAGGCTCAAAGAAAACTCTTATTACAAAAGAGGGAATTAAAAAAATTATTGAAAGAGGTAACAACCTCTGGGTTGACTATTGTACCATTAACACTTTTTATAAATGACCGTGGGCTTGCCAAAATCCAAATCGCATTGGCAAAGGGTAAAAAGCTCTACGATAAAAGGGAGACGATGAAAGACAGGGACAATAAGCGTGACCTGGCCAGAATTAAAAAGAGTTTTAATAGTTAGAAATCACGCTGTATCAATAACACTACTTAACAATCTTTAACCATGGTAAGCTTTATTGTCCCCAGTACGTTAAAGGGTGGAAGCTCTAAATCTTCTATCTCCCTAGTTTTGCAACTTCGGAAGAACTAATTGAATTTGGAATTAGCAACTAATTTTTATCTTCCAACAAGGGAACAAACTTAAATGAACCAAACTCGTTTTTTTTAAATTCCTTTTCGCTAGTCCTTACATATAGCGTCATAATTTGTTCTTTAAAACCTACAGGGATAACTAACCTACCTCCTACTTTTAGTTGAGAAAGTAAAGCCTTGGGTACTTCTGGAGCACCTGCAGTTACGATTATACGGTCAAAAGGAGCGTCTTCTGGCAGGCCTTTATATCCATCACCAAAAATAGTCTTCTTAGGTCTATAGCCCATTTTTTTAAAAAATAGACTTGTTTTTTTGAAAAGTTCTAGTTGCCTTTCTATGGTAAATACTTTTGACCGACATTTTAATAAAACAGCTGTTTGATACCCACTGCCCGTACCTATTTCCAATACTGTCATATTGGGTTTCAATTCTAATAATTGGGTTTGAAATGCAACAGTATAGGGCTGGGAAATAGTTTGGTTAGCAGCGATAGGGAATGCCTTGTCTTGGTAGGCATGCCCTTCAAAACTACTATCCATAAATAAGTGTCTGGGGATGTCTCTAATGGCATCTAGGACCATTACATCAATTATTCCCTTGTCTATCAATACTTGCGCTAATTGGTTGCGCATTCCCCTGTGTTTTAAGGTATCTTTCAACGATGGTTTGTTTGGAATTCAAATGTAGCAAAGTTCTCTTTACGAAAGAAACACAATAAAATAAACGTGTAAAAAAAGTGGGATTTTGGCAGGGGCATTCTCCTAAATTTCTAAACAATGCGTATTTTTGATAAAAATGAAAATCATGCTAAGAGCAGGTGTTTTAGGAGCAGGTCATCTTGGAAAAATCCATTTACGATTACTCCAAGAATCCGATAAATATGAGTTAGTGGGATTCTACGACGCGGACATTATCAACGGTAAAAAAGTTAGTGCAGAATTCGGTTATACCTATTTTGATAACATAAATGAATTAATTGCTTCGGTAGATGTCGTGGACATCGTTACGCCCACCCTTTCCCATTACGAGTGCGCAAAAAAGGCAATGGAAAGCGGCAAACATATTTTTATAGAAAAACCGATTACCAACACCTTAGAAGAGGCCGAGGAACTTTTAGAGCTGGAAGTGAAATTTGGTGTAAAAGGACAAGTGGGACATGTAGAGCGATTTAATCCGGCTTTTACTGCGGTAAAAAATGCCATACATGAACCCATGTTTATAGAAACACATCGTTTGGCCGAATTTAATCCCAGAGGAACCGATGTTCCCGTGGTACTAGACCTTATGATTCATGATATAGATGCTATACTTAGCGTGGTAAACTCCAAAGTGAAAAAGATAAATGCCAGCGGTGTATCGGTAATTAGTCAATCTCCGGATATTGCCAATGCGCGACTAGAATTTGAAAATGGCTGTGTGGCCAATTTAACAGCCAGCAGAATTTCCTTGAAGAACATGCGTAAATCCCGTTTTTTCCAAAAAGATGCCTATATATCGGTCGATTTTTTAGAAAAAAAGGTAGAAGTAGTCAAAATGAAGGATGCACCCGAA
>JBLICT010000048.1:0-16868 GCA_047632415.1 Maribacter sp. | reverse complement strand
TCATGGTGCTTTTAATACTAATGTGGCTAGCACTCTATATCTTTGGGCGGTTGGGCAAACGAAAAGGACGACCTCAAATGGAAGTCTTACATCAGTTTATGATGGATACGCTAATAAATAGCTAGCTTTTTTAAGAAGGTGACATTACTTTGAATAAATTCGACTCATGGAGGAAACTAAAGACTTGATTAAAGACAGAGCGGATGTATCTTTGCTGGTACGGACCTTTTATACTAAAATCAGAAAAGATGACGTCTTAGACCCTATATTCAACAACATAATTACGGACTGGGAAGGCCATTTAGAGCTGCTCACGGATTTCTGGGATACTCAACTTTTCTTAAAACGTACCTACCATGGCAACCCCATAACCGCGCATCAAGAAGTAGATGAGAAGATGAACCATACGATAACTTCAGAACACTTTGGATTATGGCTAAACCTTTGGTTCGAGACTATAGATGAGCTATTTACAGGAGAAACCGCTTGGATTGCTAAAAATAGGGCTCAAAAAATGAGTACTATGCTGTTTATGGAGTTGTTTAAAAAACGGGCTAGATGAGGTTAAATAGAAGGAGAAGCTACACGTTTATAGATTGGGGTGCGTGCTTATTAAGCAGCTCCTTTCATTGCTAAAACGGTGGTAACCCAAACAATTACAGATGATAAAAAGATGCCCACTGTATTGGCTGCGAAGGCTCTCTTTTTTTCCATTTTAAATATATAACTCGCAATGCTACCTGCATAGACTCCAGTGCCGGGAACCGGAAGCATTACAAAGAAAATAAGTCCAATAAAACCATACTTCTTTATTTTCTCACCTGATCCAACTTTTGCTTTACGCGCAACGTAAATAGCAGATTTCTTGTAGTAATGCCATTTGAGAAGGTATTTATTTATTTTAGTCAAGAAAAAATACATAATTGGAAAAACAAGGACATTGGCAAAAAAACAACATGCAAACACCAGATATATGTTTACGCCATTCAATAGCCCGTACGGAATTCCAACCTTTGATTCCCCAAAAGGAGAAAGGCTCCAAAGCATTGCTATGATTAAATCTAAAGCCAAATTTCTAATTTTATTAATCAGTAAAATTACATTCTTCTAATCGATAAACCATTTATTAAATCATAAATAATCTCTAAAAGAATACGTTCCGGATTGCACAGAAAATCGCTATTTTCGTAGGGCTAGGTATATATCCCAGTTTACATAGACTCCTGAAGAATGAAAAAAAACGAATCTAGAAGGTCTTTTCTTAAAAAAGCATCACTTACTACAGCGGCTATTTCGGCATCACCTTTATTATTTGCAACAAGTCTAGAAGAGAAACTATCCCTCATAAGATCCTATTCCGATAGGTCTTATACTGCGAACGACCATATAAATTTAGCCATTATTGGCTCTGGTATTCAAGGGATCTATGATACGAATACAGCATTAGGTGTAGCCGGTGTAAAACTGGTAGCCGCTTGCGATTTGTATGATGGGCGATTAGACCGAGCAAAAGAATTATGGGGAGATTCGATTTTTGTGACACGGGACTATAGAAAAATACTGGAGCGTAAAGATGTTGATGCAGTGATTATTGCTACTCCAGATCATTGGCATCAAAAAATTACAATTGAAGCGCTAAAAGCAGGTAAGCATGTATACTGCGAAAAGCCTATGGTGCAAAAATACGAGGAAGGTGAAGCAATTATTAATGCCCAAAAGAAGAGTGGTAAAATATGTCAGGTAGGAAGTCAGGTAATGTCTTCTTTAGGTAATGAAAAAGCCAAACAGCTATATGAAGAAGGAGCTATTGGAGATATAGTTATGCTGGATATGTATAATGACCGGTATTCTGCCGAAGGAGCTTGGCAGTATCCCATTCCGCCAGACGCTAATCCAAGTACCATAGATTTTGATACTTTTTTGGGTACGGCTCCTAAGGTCCCTTACGAACTCAAACGCTTTTTTAGGTGGAGAAACTATCAAGATTACGGAACTGGGGTAGCCGGTGATTTATTTGTACATGCTTTTTCAACATTAAATCATGTTTTAAGCTCACACGGTCCTAATAGGGCATTGGCCACAGGAGGTCTTAGATACTGGAAAGATGGCCGTGACGTACCAGATGTCACCATAACCTTATATGACTATCCTAAAACGGATACCCATGCCGCTTTCAATGCCGCATTTCGAATTAACTTCATCGCTGGGAATGGTGGTGGTGGCGGATTTAAATTGATAGGTACGGAGGGAGAAATGGAAGTTGGTCAGAACCAAGTAACTTTAAAACGGTCCAGATTAGGCGGGGGACCTGGCGGTTATTCTTTAATTGCCTATACGGAAGAAACCCAGCAAAAGATAAAGGACGACTACACTAAGAATAAATTATCCTCTAGAGCACAATCGTTGAATACTGGAACTACCACTTGGCAAGCTCCTAGAGACTATAAAGGAGGCCATTACGATCATTTTAATAATTTCTTTACCGCTATTCGCGAAGAAGGTAGTGTAGTGCAAGACCCAACTTTTGGCTTAAGAGCTGCCGGTGCAGCCCTGTTAGCCAATGAAAGTTATTATAAAAAACAGCCTGTAGACTGGGACCCAACAAATATGAAATTATTGTAATGCCTATATCTTAAAAGTGACCACGGGTAATGTGGAATGGTTGGCGACATCCTCACCAATACTGCCCAAAAAGAAATGGGAAATTCCTTTGCGGCCGTGGGTAGGGATTCCAATAATATCTGCATGGCTCTCCATGGCAAAATTTATCACACCGCTTTCAACGGAGTAATCGTTGTAAATTGCAACTAGCAGGTCAAAGCCAACGGTATCGCAAAAGGCAACTATTTTTTCTTGAATCTCCTTGGTGCTCAAAAATGCATCGCCAGGTGTATTTATATATACCAATCTAAGTTCTGTCGCAAAGATATCAGCTATATATTTAGCCCGCTGAAAAGCATGAATATTCTCCTCTTTCAAATCACAGGCGAATACCATTTGCTGCGGCTCAAAATCATCGGTATCGTCTTTGATAACCAGTACGGGTATATCGGAATGTCGTACTACTTTTTGCGTATTGGACCCAACAAATATTTCTTTAAGTCCTTCGCTGCCGTGGCTACCCATAACGATTAAATCAGCCTTATTTTCTTTGGCTACCGTGCTTATTTCGCTAAAGACCTTAAAATGTTTTATTATGGGTATTATTTCAACACCCTCTAGATAAGGTTTGTCCAGAAACTCTTTTAATCGCTTCTCGGCAAGCCGTATTAAAAAAACTGTATTTTGCATTTGAGCCCCTTCATTCGAAGAAATTAACGCTTCGTTCAATTCTAGCATATGTAAGGCATATAATGTTGCCTTATGCTTTTTGGCTATTGATGCTGCTACTTTGAATGCATATTCTGATTGAGTTGAAAAATCAATAGGTACTACAATATTTTTCATATCACTGATTTTAATGGTTTATATTAGATTAGACCGTCATGGAGAACAATCTTGTATTGGGAACCTTTTTATGTAATCTTACATCAAAGGCCATGCATACATTTCGCACGTAAGGCCTTCCTTTTTGTGTAACTTTGAGTTGATGTGTATTTATCTCAATAAGCCCGTCCTGTCGCATGTTATCTAATCGTTTCAGAACAATGGGAAGGTCAGAAAAAATCATTTGTTCATTAAACCAAGAGGTGTCCAAACTACACATAAGATTTAGGATATGCTTACGGATGACTTCATCCTCGGAAGAAAGGATATGCCCCTTGACTACTGGAATTACGTTATTCTCAACCAATTGCCTGTATTCTTCTAAATCTTTCACGTTCTGGGTAAAACCATACCAACTATCGCTAATGCTGGAAGCGCCCAAACCTATCATTAGTTGTGTTTTAGACGCCGTATATCCCATAAAATTACGATGTAAGCGTCCTTCTTGTGTGGATATAAATAATTCATCGGTTTTTAAGGCAAAATGGTCCATCCCTATTTCCTCATATCCAAGTTGACCGAGTAAAGCCTTTCCTGTTTCGTATTGTTTTCTTTTTAAATCTGCAGAGGGCAAATCAGAATCCTTGTAACCTCGTTGCCCGTTTCCTTTCATCCACGGCACATGGGCATAACTATAAAAAGCCAACCGATCTGGAAGTAAGGTTTTAGTTTTGTTTATAGTCTCGATAACGTGAACCATAGTTTGGTGGGGCAAGCCAAAAATAATATCGTGCCCTATAGAAGTATAGCCAATTTCACGTGCCCACTCTGTAACTTTTTTTACATTTTCAAAAGGTTGAATCCTATGGATGGCCTTTTGCACTTTTTCATTATAATCCTGCACACCATAACTAACTCTCCTAAAACCTACATCGTGCAATACTTGTAAATGTTCTTTGGTTGTATTATTGGGATGCCCTTCAAAGCTAAACTCATGGTTTTCTGCCTTTGTTGCTTTTTCAAAAATCCCGTAAATAAGATTTTTTAAATTCTCTGGACTAAAGAAAGTAGGCGTACCACCACCCAAATGCAGCTCTTTAATAACAGGTTGTTCTGAAAACAAGGCTACATAAAGCGACCATTCCTTTAATACGGTTGCTATATATGGCTCCTCTACCTCGTGTCGTTTTGTGATTCTTTTGTGGCAGCCACAAAACGTGCATAAACGTTCACAGTAGGGTAAATGAATATACAGGCTTATTCCTTCGGTGCTATTGGATTCCGAAAAGCTTTGTTGAACTGAAGCCTCCCATTTTTTACCGGAGAATGAGTCTATATCCCAATAAGGTACTGTTGGATAACTAGTGTATCTAGGTCCGGGAACATTATATTTTTGGATAAGGCTGCACATGTACATTATACTTTAATACAAAAGTATGGCCTCCACATGTTTTTTAATATGACAATTGTCATACTATAAAAACACTATCCAGAAAAATCGATGTGTCTTGTTAGGTTTTGCTCTACAGAGATAAATGATTCCACTCCCTTAATTCCTTCGATTGTCAAAATTGAATTCTGATAAATTTCCCGATAGTGTATACTATCTTTCGTATGCAGTTTTATGAAAATATCATAATTACCAGTAACATGATGCACCTTAACTACTTCTTTTACCTGCATAAGATCCTGTATTACTTGTTTATAGCGGGTATTTTCGATAAGATATATTCCTAGGAAAATCGTAAACTTCCATCCCATTACTGCATAATCTAGATTAAGGGTGGCTCCTGTAACTAGTCCCATATCCCTCATCTTTCGCATTCTCGCGTGAACCGTTCCGGGAGAAATAATCAATTTCTTGGCTACTTCTGTATATGGGGTCTGGGCATCCAGCGTAAGGATAGATAAAATATCAAAATCCACTTGATCTAATTTATTCTTCACCTTTTAAAAATTAATCATTTCGATTAAACGTTTTACTATATTTTTAAACTAATTCCCTTATCTGTAAATATAATTTAACGTTTCTTAATTTTTAGATATAATTCCATAATAAAAATCACTTTTTAGGGGGTATAATATAAAATATTACATTTTAGATTATGATAATCACAAAAGTATTTCTCATTATAATAATGTCAAATGAGCAGATTCTCTAAATAAAAAAACGTGAATTAATCATATCGACAGAAAAACAAAAAAAAACTACCTATTTGATGGATTTTAGCTTGTAAAGCTATTTAAAATCAGTCTTTCCCAAAGGTTACCAGTTTTATTATATCAGTAACTCTCATTAATATTGTGTGTGCTAAAATTTGGATGAAAACATCTGTCTTAAGGCATAGTAGAAGTGTCCGGAACTTTTCTTTTACCATATCCCTTAATCAACATTCTTCATTGGAATGTGCTTTATGGATTGTGTGGATATGGGATTTTGAGTATTAACTAACTAACCCTCAAGAATTATGAAGAAATTTTTATTGTTATCTCTGTTTCTGATAGGCTCAATGACAGCCGTTCGAGCTCAGGATATAACCATTACTGGAAATATTACCGATGAAACTGGTCCACTCCCTGGTGTTAACGTTTTAATTAAGGGCACAACCAAGGGAGTTATTTCCGATTTTGACGGTAACTATTCTATAGAAGCCCCAAGCTCAGGTATTCTTGTGTTTTCATACATAGGATATGGAAAGAAAGAAATTAAAATTGACGGCAAGACCACTATAAACATTGTACTTGAAGCTTCTGCAGAACAACTCACAGAAACTATTGTTATAGGTACCAGAGGTCAGGCAAGAACTAAATTGGAAACTGCCGCACCTGTAGATGTTATAAGCATTAGCAAGCAAAGCATTAATATGCCTCAATTAGATGTGGGTTCTATGTTAGCAGCATCTGCGCCCTCTTTTACAGCTGTACAATCACAAGGTGGTGACCTTAGCGCATCAGTAAACCCTCCAACATTGAGAGGCTTAGGGCCCAATCAACTCCTTATACTTATCAACGGAAAGAGACGACATAGCGGGGCACAATTAATTGGCTCTCCAAACGGCTCGCAGGCTAACTCTGTAGATTTGGCTTTTATTCCAATAGACGCGTATGATCGGATAGAAGTTTTAAGGGACGGTGCATCTGCACAATATGGATCTGATGCAATCGCCGGTGTAATTAACTTTATCACCAAAAAAGGGACGAACAAATTTACAGCGAATTACACTGCAGGTCTCTTCGCTAATAATAATCCTGATATTAGCGACTCCAATATTAGCCAATCAGACCAAGACTTACTGTCTGATAACGGTGGGGTTGATGGATTAACGCATCAATTGGCAGCCAATTACGGTGTGTCTTTCGATAATGGTGGATATTTTAATGTTACCGGTACTTACAGGCAAACCGAAGCTGCAATTCGCCCAAATATAAGTGGTGCAACGCCTTATGGAGATTCTTACCTAAATAATGAAAGAACAGATCAACTTGGAAATATAATCATAACAAATCCAGAGTTACTAGCTGCCCAATCTTCTGGTGACGCCGCTTTGGCTGCTGAACTTAAAACCGATTCAGGCCTATTAGCCTCAAGGGGACTAACAGCAAGAGATATTTCAACCTTTGCTGGTCAATCTGCTAGCGTATTGGGAGTGCTCAACTATAGTTTAGAACTACCACTTTCTAAAGACTCAGAAGCTACCTTTTATTCTTTTGGGGATGTTGGATACAAAAACTCTGACCTTTTTAGTTGTTTTTACAGAAGAGCAGCGCAAACTGATCGTTTTAATTATGATTTGTACCCTAACGGTTTTAGACCTCAAATGGTCAATACACAAACCAATATTGGCTTTACAGCAGGGATTGATGGCAAACTAGGCGATTGGGACTTTGATTTTAGCAATACATTTGGTTCGAATAACCAGGCCTACAGCCAGTTCAATACCATTAATGCTAGTTTACAATCAGAATCACCTACCGAGATGGATTTGGGAACACACAGTTTCCTTCAAAATACTACCAATTTTGATCTTTCTAGATATTATGATGATATTTTATCTGGCTTTAACATTGCTGCTGGCCTAGAATTTCGAATGGAGAACTACCAAATCGAAGCGGGTCAAGCAGAAAGTTATGCAAAAGGAGAAGCTGGTTTTGTTACTGCCACAGAAGACAACCAAGCACTTATCGGACCCGATGGTTTCCCCCTTGAAGATTTAGGTGGAAATCCAATTTTGGGAGATGATGGGGGACCTTTAGTACTGCCATTTGGCGGGGTTAGTTCACATGCTGTTCACAACCACAGCCCTAACTCACAATGCTTTAGAGGTTTCGCACCCGAAAACGAGGCCAATGAGTTTCGTTCGGTAACAGCACTATATTTAGACGCAGAACTCGATGTTACCGATAAATGGTTTGTTAGTGCTGCATTACGAACGGAAAATTATACGGATTTTGGCGGGGTTTTTACTGGAAAGTTTGCTACACGGTATAAAATTACTGATGATTTTGCGATAAGAGGTTCTGTAAGCTCAGGCTTTAGAGCACCTTCTTTACAAGAACTAAATTATTCACACACTTTTACCTTCTTTGTAGATTTAGAACCTTTTGATGGCACTATATACCCGAACGGTAGTTCGCCTGCCAATGCTATTGGCATTGCCAACCTAACAGAAGAAAAGTCAACTAATTTTGGAATCGGTTTCACAGCGAAGCTCTTTAATAAGTTGGAACTTACCGTAGATGCTTTCCAAATTGACATTAAAGACCGTTTATTTGATACTGGAAACTTTAGTGCTACAGATGCGCCAGTATTGGAACCGGTTATTGGCTCTGGTTTGGCCAGCTTTCGTATCAATGGAGGTGATATAAGTACAAAAGGAGTTGAAATAGTAGCTAACTATAACGAACGTATTGGCGAAGGTATGTTGGGTGTTATGCTTTCTGGAACCATAATGGATAGAACCTTTGAAGGTGCTAACATTCCAGCTTTGAACACCGTGTTGAGCGATGAGGACCTTGAAGCAAAATATATAGATCGAGGAGTAATAGGGGCATACGAACAGGGTAACCCTAACACCACATTTATTGGGTCAGTGAGTTACTCACTAGGTAAGTTTTCTACTAATTTAAGAGGTACTTATTTTGGGGAAGTATCCCGCATAGATGATGGTGAAGGTAACCTTACCGATGTGAATTTCCCAGGTGCTGGTACCCGAGGATTTTCTGACCAAACTTTTTCTGCACAATTTACTACGGATCTTGGGGTAACCTATCAGGTTTCAAAAAACTTGGCTTTGACCTTAACAGGTCAGAATATATTAAATAATTATCCTGATTTATATAGGTCTGAAGAAAGAGGTTTCTACTTATATGGTAATGCGCAGCAAGGTTCCCTCGGGGCCTACTATTCCGCAAGAGCAACATTTACTTTTTAAAGCATTTAATGATACTTAAAAATAAAGATATTATGAAAACCTATATAACAAGATTAAGTTTAATAACCGTCTTGCTTCTCGTGTTCACTTCTTGCGAACTGGAACGTCTAGAAGCTGAAACAGCTGCTGCTCCAGGCGGTGGAACACTTACCACATTTACTGCATACACTATAAATTCAACAAATCCTGATGAATCAAATGTAAATGGAAGAATTGTTTTTTGGGAAACCAGTCTAAACCAGACCTTGGTTCAAATATCCCTTTCTAATACAGTTCCAGGACTGCTACACCCAGCACTTGTTTTAGAGGGAGCTGTTGGATCAGATGGGGTGACCATGCTTACGCTCGATGAAGTGTCTGGGGATACGGGTGAATTAAGCGAAAGCAAATTCTTTCTAATTAGTGATACGGGTTATTATGACACGGTTCTCACTATGGACTCGCATATCAATATTTACTTAAGTCCAACAGATGACACGATAGTGGCTACGGGAGATTTAGGGATAAATGCAGAACCAGTAGATTCAAATTAGAAATTTTTAACTTAAATATAGCAAACATGAACACAAATGTAAACAGAAGAGATTGGCTCAAAAGAGGCGTTCTCACCGCTGCTGGTGTTATGGCAGCACCGTATTTGACCTACGGAGCGTTTCCTACACAACCGATTAACATGGATAGCCAAGGAAATATTCCTTACACTCCTTTTTTTAAAGAATATTTGCCTTATGCAACAGAAGCACCTGTTGAACTTTTGGCAAAATTGAATGCAAATGAAAACCCAATTGGCCCATCGCCAATGGCAGTAGCTGCTATGCAAAAGTATGCAGTAGGAGGAAACCGTTATGCATGGAAGGAGTTGTATGCTTTGATGGATAAAATAGCGCTAGAAGAAGGTGTTAAGCAGGAACACATTATGATGGGGCCTGGTTCTTCTGATTTGTTAGAAAAAACCGCAATGGTATTTTTCCAAAATGGAGGTAACATTGTTTCTGCCGATCCAGCATATATGTCTTTGATTAAAGTTGCAGAGGCTACTGGCGCAATTTGGAAACCAGTAAAATTAAAAGATGATTGGTCTCATGATTTGGCTGGTATGGAAGCTGCTATAGATGCTGATACTAAATTGGTTTATATCTGTAATCCAAACAACCCTACAGGAAGTATTACAGAACATGAAGCACTTTTAGATTTTTGTTCACGAGTCTCAGAGAAAGTTCCAATTTTTATAGATGAGGCGTATTTAGGCTTCCTTGGTGAAGGTTTAAAAAAGAGTATGGTTTCTTTGATTAACGAAGGTAAGAACGTAATGATTGCCCGTACTTTTTCTAAGATTCAAGGGATGGCAGGTTTACGTGTTGGGTATATGGTTGCACAACCAGAAACTTTGGGAATCATACAAAAAATAACACGTGGAGGTATGGGGATATCTTTGCCATCAGTGCATGCGGCTATGGCAAGTATGGACGACGCTGAATTCAAAAATAAGACAATTACATTGAACAAAGCCTGTAGAGAATATGTCTACGAAAATCTTACGAGAATGGGGTTTGATTATGTGCCTTCTTCTACAAGTTTTATAATTTTCCCTATTGAGATGGAAGGAAAAGCGTTCCTGGAAGAAATGACCGCTGAAGGAGTTGGTGTACGGGCTTTTGAAATCTATGGTAAAAACTGGTGCCGTGTGAGCATGGGTACTATGGACGAGATGAAGCTATTTACTGCTGCTCTAGGAAAAGTGCTAGTTTAAGTTTGAATTAGCCCTGGAGTTGGATTCTTTAGATAATTGCCTTAAAAATCATCTTTTGTCTAACTCCTTAGGGCTATTCTATAACTATTTAAAAAATAGAATAACCCCTAAACCTTTACATCTATGAATTTTGCCCTTCAAAAAACATTGGAACTCTTAATTATTATTGGATTAGGACTACTTTTACAAAGAAAGGTAGCAAAACAAGATTTAAAAGGAGTTAAGGTGCTAATACTAAGCGTTGCCCTACCTGCAACAATCTTTGTAGCCTTGCTCAAAATAGAATTAAAAGGAACATTACTAGTTTTTCCTTTCTTAGCGTTAACCTTTAATCTAATAATGTTACTCGCTTCAAAATACTTTCTTTCGGTATCCCTTCCAAAAAATGAAAATGCCAAGAAACGTACTTTAATGATGCTCTTACCATCTCTTGCTCCAGGACTATCTTGTTTTCCATTTATTGTTGTCTACCTAGGAGATGATTCACTTGCTCTAGCTGCTCTGGCAGATGTAGGGAATAAAATATTTGGGCTCATTCTGCTTTATATTTTAGCCATGCATTGGTACCACAAAAGAGCTCTAAAAGATAACCTAGATTCCTCTAAAAATAAATTAAGGAGTTTAGTTTTATCCCTAATAAATGAACCTATTAACATAGTCATAGTTCTTGGGCTATTCCTTTTAGGATTTGGATTGAACTTAAATTCGTTACCCTCATTTTTACAAAATACCGTACTTAGTATGAAAGTACTTATGACACCATTAGTATTACTTTTTATTGGTATGGCCGTTCGTGTAAAATCGGGAGAATTTGCAATTATCATTTCCATGCTCCTGAGACGGGCTGGTATTGCATTCTGTCTATCTGCCCTTGTAGCTTTTAGCATTCCTTCTCTATCCCCAGCGATGCTCTTGCTATTGGTAGTATTTCCACAAAGTTCTTGTAGTTTTTGGCCTTTTGCTCACATGAGCGCAATTAATGCTATGGAAGAAAAAGATGCACATCCTGAACCATCCTTTGATGTTAATTTTGGTGTAAATATTTTGGCGTGCTCCTTACCCTTTTCCACCATCCTCATTATAGGTGTTTTCTCCTTCAGTGAGTTTTTTATCAATCCAGTTGCATTAATTGGAATAGGACTTAGCGCACTGGCAGTTTCGTACGCACCTGATATTTTTAAATCGAGAAGTTTTATGATAGATAGAGAAAAAGGAACTTTAGTTGCACCACTTAGAAAAGAGTCCGCGCTAAAAATTGGAAGAAAATCCACATCAGAAGAGATAGCGAAGGAAGCGAAAGCTAGCTGAAACAGAAATTAAAGTACGAATTACTTTAATTTCCAATTTACCAAATAATATAACATATGCTAAATACCTTTTTAATTTGAATATAGTGATATTTAAAATTTAGCAAAGAATCTACTTACTCGTTTCGCGAGCCAGTTAATTTTTTTACAACACTACTTCAATAGGTACGCGGTAAATAAGTCCTTCCACGTAACTACCCTTTTTAATCTTATGAAAATTTATATTTTCTCTGAGATATTTGGCAAGCATGTCGCTTTCGGTAGTTATAGATAAAATCCTGACCATACCTTTACCATCCACCGCAAGGCGGACTTCGGCTTTTTGTCCTCTAATTTCATTCGGAATCGAATCCTCCCCTAACATTCCATAAATTTGACTAGTCAATGCTCTTGCATTCTTTGGTTCAGTATTTTGAATATCATTTGCAGAAACAAATGGGGCATTCAAAAAAGCAGCAATTATAACGGTATATATAAAGTTCCTCATAACTTAACTATTTAGTTTATCACTAAATATATTAATTATATCTTATAATATGTGTTATTAAAATATTAAATTCTTATTATTTAAGCTATTAATTGATATTATCATAATAGGAAGTGTTCCAGAATACTTTGCAGAAAAGAAATATTTATTGAATTTTATTCAGCGATAACAACTAACAAATTCAATACGTTTCTTTCATCCATTCATAAGGTTGCCGGTTCATCCACAAGCCTCTAGTGAAATCAGGAAAATCCTGTGGTTCACCGTTATTGTCAATGGATAGCTCAGATAAAGGAGTTACAGCACTCCAAGCGGCAGCATCGTAAGCATCCATAGGTGGGGCTATATCCGCCTTCGCAGATTCAATAAAAGAGTTCATAACAAAGAAGTCCATTCCGCCGTGTCCAGCATCTAAAGCATATTCGCCGTATTTCTTCCATAGGGGATGGTCATATTTTTCCAACCATTCCGTGGCTTCACTCCATTTGTGTGATTCCGATTGACCTTCTACATATATTCTATTTCCATCTACCTCCCATAAACCATTTGAACCTTGAACTCTAAATCCTAAGGAGTAAGGTCGGGGTAAATTACAATCATGCGTAATAATGATAGTTTCCCCATTTGCAGTATCAATAGTAGTGGTAATAACATCACCCTGCTTAAATTTAACTTTAGTATTCGGGTGGTCTTTTCCTCCCACCTCTGCGATATAATTATGCAGGCCTATAGCCTTTGTTGCATGCGATGTTAAAGACATAAATCTATTACCTCTGTTGATATCTGCCATAGCTGCAACAGGACCTAGACCATGTGTTGGATACACATCAGCATTTCTTTTTACAGAGTGCGCCGTACGCCATTTGGCTTCGGAAATTCCCTTTTCCCCAAACTCTGCACCTTTGCCATAGGCTGTTTTTCCATCGTTAAATTTCACATGACGTAAATCGTGCTGGTAACCGCATCTAAAATGCACCATCTCTCCAAAAACGTTTTGTTTTACCATGTTTAAAACAGCGAGTACGTCTCTACGATAATTCACATTCTCCATAATCATCATATGGGTGCCAGTAGCCTCATGCGTATTCACTAAATCCCAACACTCTTCCAAAGTATTGGAAGCAGAAACCTCTACGCCTGCATATTTACCTGCTTTCATAGCGTCTACCGTCATGCGAGTATGCCATAACCAAGGTGTGGCAATAATCACGGCATCTACTTCTTTAAGCTCTAATAAATTTCTATAATCGTAATCACTGGCTCCAAATACTTGTGGTGCTTTAGCGCCTGTTTTTGAAATCAAATCCTTGGCAAGCGTAATTCTAGAAGGATCAACATCACAAATAGCGGTAACATTTACGTCTTTACGTAACAATAAGTTTTGTAAGTGATTTGTTCCTCGCAATCCGACTCCAATCATTGCAACATTAAGCTTGTCTGCGGCACTGTATATATTTTTCGCAAAACCTGGCATCGCAAATAGTCCTGCCCCAGCAAGTGATGTGTTTTTAATGAAATTACGTCTTGAGCTCATATCAGTATTTTAAATTTATCCTTTGAAATTATGAAAAACTTATATCATTGGAGAAGATGTGTTGTTTATTATTATTGATATCACCCTTTTAAAACACCATACATCTAACTTCCGCTGTATTTTTTAAAGACAATCCTTACTTTTACATTATAAATATAATAACCATGACATTACTTTTGATGGCTGCTGGAAGCGGCAGTAGATACGGGAAATTAAAACAATTTGATGAACTCGGCCCTAAAGAGGAGTTCCTAATGGAGTTTGCTATTTATGATGCGATTAAAAATGATTTTAAACAAATAGTGGTTATTACCAAGGCGGAAAATGTATCCTTCTTACATGAATACCTAAGCGAAAGACTACCGAAAAACATTAAACTTGATGTATTGGCACAGGAAATAAGTGATTTGCCAGCCGGTATTGTGTTTACTGGAGAACGGAAGAAGCCGTGGGGCACCGCACATGCCGTTTGGACCGCAAGAAACGTAATCAATGGCCCTTTTGTGGTCATTAACGCTGATGATTTCTACGGACAAGCAGCGTATAAGAAAGCAGCCGATTTTATCAAATCTAATGAAAGTGTATACTCTTTATTAGGGTACACCTTAAAAGACACGCTTTCTGAACATGGATCTGTATCTAGAGGGGTTTGTAAAGTATCTGGCGATGATTTATTATCTGTAGAGGAACGATTAAAACTAGTTCAAAAAGGACAGATAGTCTTAGACGAAGATACTGGTTTGGAATTTACCGGTGATGAACAAGCAAGTATGAATTTTTGGATATGCAGACCATCTATTTTTGCGAAAATAGAATTAGAATTCAAAATTTTTCTAAAGGATGAAGATCGTATTGCCAATAGCGAGCTCTACTTACCTTTTATGATACAAGAGATGCTTCAAGCAAAAGAAATAGAGGTGAAATGTATTCCATCTGGTGGCGATTGGTTTGGCGTAACCTATGCCAGCGATAAAGAAACGGCTATGGAAAGTTTGCAAGACAAAACCAACCAAGGCCAGTACGTTTCTCCTTTATGGAATTAGCAAATAGCACATATACCTCAGAAGATCTTCAAGAACTTCTGGGGTGTTTTGTAGTAGAAAAGCAACAATTTAGATTTCAGCCCCTCACTGCGGGCTTAATAAACGACACGTTTTTAGTTTGTTACGTGGATAAACCCATGTATGTTCTCCAGCGTATCAACCACGCTGTTTTTCCTGATGTTAGTGGATTAATGAAAAATGTTTCCGGTGCTTTGGAAGCCCTTTACGCAAGGGACTATTCCGAAATTAGACTTTTAAAAACTAGGGACGGGTCTTATTTTATTAAGGTGACTTCGGGTTATTGGAGGTTAATGAGTTTTATTGCGGATAGTACCACCTATAATACTACGGAAAAAGAAGAAACTGCCTTTGAGGCGGGACGGATAATAGGAAACTTTCACCTACTTCTAGAAGACCAGAACCTCTTAGAATACACGGATACCATTCCACGTTTTCACGACATGCCTTTGCGCGAGGTACAGTTTAAGGATGCACTGGCTTACGCTGATGACTCAAAGCTGAAAACCGCAAGTAGTGCAATCGCTTTTGCGAAAGACACGCTTGTTACTTTAAAAGACATACAGATTGATGCCTTGCAACCGCGTGTATGTCATAACGACACCAAACTAAACAACATCTTGTTTTCCAAGCAAACGGGTAAAGGACTATGTCTTATAGATTTGGATACGATTATGAAGGGGTACTTTTTCTATGATTTTGGAGATGCTATTAGGACTGTAGTTAATACGGCGCCTGAAGACGAAAAACAACTGGAACTTATTTGTTTTAAGGAGTACTTGTTTACCTCATTCGCAGAAGGACTTGCTAGTAATCCTTCTTTTTTAAGTAAGGCAGAACTAGAATCTTTGCCTATGGGAGCAGTTTTTATGCCTTTCATTCATGGACTTAGGGCCCTAACGGATTATCTGGAAAACAATAGGTACTACAAGGTTACTTATGAAAACCAGAATTTAGACCGATGTGTAAGCCTGTTTGATTTTTCGACAAAAGCCTTAGATAAGATTCCATTTATGGAAACGGAGTTAAAACGTTTGTTTCCAGAAGCACTATAATAGCTTAGCGATACTACCAAGCCCTCAATGTTCTCCCGAAAGGGGAGGTTTCCTCATCGGATAACACTAGTATTGAGCCATTCTTGAATATGAATTGTGCTCATTACCATATAGGATCTGTAAAAAATAGCCCTACACAATAGCTATCAAAATGGTTAAAACCAAAAAGAGTCCGGTTGTTTAGAACCGGACTCTTTTACGAGAACACTATATGAAAATGAAAAAAGTTAATTCGTTTTTATTACATAGTAAAAGTACCTTCTTTATACCTGTTGTAAAACTTATTGTTGTGAACCTATGAAATTTTGTGGTGAACTAAGGAAATCTTGTTTTAAATGGATTTCATATTGATTGGAAGTTGAAAAAATAGAAAACTAATCATGACCTTAAACATGGAGCAAGACACTGTTTTAATAACAAATTAGATGCGCCACAAAAATTAAAAACAGTTCAGTAAATAGCATAAAAAAGCCGATGCTCCCATCGGCTTGTACTAACTAACTCAAAATATGAACATTTGTTCTAAAAGAACATAACAAAAATAAGTCGTTCTTACGGAGTTGGTGTTACGTTAACCTAAACAATAGGTTATGTTATTTGAACGCTGGGTATCCTGTAATATCAGCACCCGTAATTAACAGATGTATATCGTGTGTTCCCTCATAGGTTATCACACTTTCTAGGTTCATCATATGTCGCATAATACTATACTCACCTGTAATTCCCATGCCACCCAATATTTGCCGCGCTTCACGTGCAATTTTAATGGCCATATCTACATTGTTACGTTTAGCCATGGAAATTTGAGCAGTAGTA
>JBLICT010000047.1:0-16928 GCA_047632415.1 Maribacter sp. | reverse complement strand
AATTATCACATAAAAGAACCTCACAATTAAATGGGTAATGAAACTAAAAAAATAGGTTTATGGACCTGTACTTCGTTAGTTGTAGGGAATATGATTGGAGCCGGTATCTTTTTAATGCCTGCAGTCTTAGCTTCCTACGGAGGCATCAGTATCTTTGGATGGCTTTTTTCTTCAGTAGGAGCGGTATTATTGGCAGCTGTATTTGGAAAGTTAAGTACCCTTGTTAAAAATAAAAATGGAGGTCCTTACATCTACTCAAAAGAGGGAATAGGTGATTTTGCTGGGTTCTTAGTTGCTTGGGGATATTGGATATCTACTTGGGTTGCCAATGCTGCAATTACTATTGCTTTTGTTAGTGCGCTGAGTGTTTTTTTTCCGGTTCTGGAAACAAATACCCTTTATGCCGTTTTATTAGGACTAGTAACAATATGGTTTTTAACATGGATTAACTCTAGAGGTTTACGCGAATCTGGAAAGGTACAAGTAGTAACCACATTATTAAAGTTGATTCCCTTGATACTGGTTATTATTGGCGGCATCTTCTTTTTCAATATTGATAATTTTATTCCATTTAATCCGAGCGGGGAAACAGATATGGCAGCTATTGCCATAACCGCAACCTTAACGCTATATGCCTTTTTAGGTGTAGAAAGTGCAACGGTTCCCGCTGCGAATGTTGAAAACCCGGAGAAAACAGTCCCTAAAGCCACTATGTTGGGGACCGTAATCACCACTTTAGTTTATATTTTAAGTACGGTAGTAATTATGGGAATGATACCATCGGATATTTTGTCAAAATCGCCTGCCCCTTTTGCTGATGCTATGTATATAATTGCAGGGGAATGGGGTCAAAATCTAGCTGCTTTTGGCGCTGCAATTGCTGCTTTTGGCGCTTTAAATGGTTGGATATTGATACAAGGTCAAATAGCGATGGCAACTTCGAAAGATGATTTATTTCCTAGAGTATTCAGAAGAGAAAACAAAAATGGAATTCCTGTTTTGGGAATTATCATAGGTAGTATCTTAACCTCACTGGTCATGTTAATGAACTATTCTGAGGGTTTGGTAGCGCAGTTTAAATTTATAATCCTACTCACTACACTTTGCTGTTTAATTCCATATTTATTCACAGCCGCAGCTTATATTTTAATTTTAGTTGAGCGCAAATCCCCAAACCTTAAATGGTTGCCAGAAGTGACGCTTTCTAGCCTTGCCTTTAGCTATTCTTTATGGGCAATATACGGAGCTGGCGAAAAAGCTGTTTACTATGGATTTTTGTTACTGCTTGCGGGTATTCCTTTTTATGTTTGGATGAAATTTAGAAATCGATTAAAAAAGTAAATCACATTATGAAGTATACGAGTCATTCTGAATACCTTCCCTTATGTTCTGTTCTTATAAAAACCGCTTCTGATGCTTTCATTAATGAAGATAAATTAGAGGCCGAATGGGAAACCCTACACTATTTAGGCAAACCCGAACTGTTAAAATCTAATAGTGAATATGAGATTTTTGAAAGTATCTTAAAGGATAATGGTGTTGAAATAATCTATTCTCCTATAGTTACTAATTTATCTTTAGACGCAATTTATTGCCGAGATGCATCTATCGCAACCAATCATGGAATGATTATCTGTACCATGGGTAAAGAAGAAAGAGCCTTAGAGCCTGAAGCACAACGAAAAACTTTTCTAGCCAGTGGAATTCCTGTTTTAGGAACCATTCAAGCTCCTGGTACATTAGAAGGTGGCGATGTAGCCTGGATAAACCAAAAAACCTTAGCTGTTGGACTCACCTATAGAACCAATCTTGATGGAATAGAGCAATTGAGAACTTTACTCGACCCTCAGGGTGTTACCGTGATAACGGTAGACTTACCACATTATAAAGGAGTAGAAGACGTATTTCATTTAATGTCAATTTTTAGCCCTGTTGATAAAGATTTGGCTGTGGTCTATTCTCCATTGATGCCTATTAGATTTAGAAATCTATTATTGGAAATGAATTATAAATTGGTTGAGGTTCCTAAAGAGGAGTTTGAAAGCATGGGTTGTAATGTCTTAGCGATTGGACCACGAAAATGTGTTATGGTAGAAGGTAATCCAAAAACAAGGCAAGCACTTGAAAAAGCAGGCTGTGAAGTTCTTGTTTATAGCGGGAAAGAAATTAGTGTTAAAGGTGGTGGTGGCCCTACTTGTTTAACAAGACCATTATTAAGAAGTATTTAGAACTCGCAATCTGATTTCAACGGTCCTTCTGCCGTACCCTCCCAATCTGGATCTGCAACACCAGTCCAAGTATTTGTTTTAGGATTATAAGTTACGGCATGTACTCTGGCAAAAGCACCATAGCGCTTAATGCTCTTTACATCGAAACCAGCTTGTGACCAGCTAATAGAATCCATAGAAGCCCAGCCATTTTTAGGTGTAAATTCAGCACTAAATTTCATTCCATCATATTTACGTTTGCCAGTTTCTTCATTCAGAACCGCCTCTGGATGAATTCTTGGCGCCGCAACCGCTTTTTTAATATCCAAATCCCTGTCAATGTGCCTAGAAATGGTTTGTGCAATTCCCGAGAGAATTCTCAAACCACCAGCAGCTCCTAAGACCATGACTGTTTCACCATCCTTGGTGACTATAGTTGGCGCAATTGTTGTTCTTGGTCTTGATCCTGGTTCTTGATCTGTATTTGACAAATAAGTACCCATTGTTGATGCATACACAAATCCTAATCCAGGGGTTATGACTTTTGACCCAAATAATGGCCCAACAGTTTGTGTTATGGACACAACCATTCCTCTACAATCTGCAGTAACAAAATGTGTTGTATGGTGACTGTCTTTTCCCCAACTGGCGCCACTCCAATCTGTATGATCAGCTAAAAGATTTGTTGATTTATTTAGGGTGTAAATGTCTGCTGTTTTAGCAGTTTCTATTTTTGGGACTACAATAGAACCAGCTTGTTCTTTTGCCCAAACTTTACTTTGAACAAGTTCTAAATCAGTTTCTTTATACTCTGTTTCCATAGTATTAATAGAAAGAGCAAGCGCCTGATTCATAATGGCTGCCCATTGTAAATCATTTACTTCACTTAAATTAAATTGCTCAAGAATATTAAGGGTTTTTATTAAAAGTCCACCTCCAGAAGGTGCTGGCATCGTATGAATTTGGTAGCCTCTATAGTTTGTAGAAACATACCTCATATCAAGAACCTTATAGTTTTTTAAATCTTGAAGACTAACGTAACCACCATTAGCTTCCATGTCTAATGCAATTTGTATTGCTGTCTCTCCTTCGTAAAAATCAGTTCCTTCCGTATTTGCAATTCGCTTTAAAGTATTAGCCAAATCTAACTGTTTTAAAGTGTCTCCCTCTTTATAAAGTATGGAATCCTGTTGAAGCATTTGACTTCTGAAGCCAGGATCTTTTATCATATCATCATATGCAATTGCATGTCTAATAGCTTCCCCTGGTAAAACTTCAAAACCATTCTTTGCGTATTTAATCGAAGCTGCCATGATTTGTGATAGTGGTAAAGATCCATGCTCTCTGTAAAGACGCATTAAAGAAGCTACAACCCCGGGAGTTGCTATAGTTTTATGTCCTGAATTAACTGGGGTTTCAGGAGGTAAATAACTCAATGGAATCTCTGTCATCCCATTATAGCCTTGAAAACCACCATTTTTTTTATGCACTAAAATTAAATTTCTACCCCCAATACCATTCATTGTTGGTTCTACCACAGATAAAACAAAGGCAGTTGCAATGGCTGCATCCGCTGCATTGCCCCCAGCTTCAAGAATCTCCAATCCGGCTTGTGTAGCTAAGGGCTGGGCTGCGGCTACCATTCCATTTTGCGAAGTGGCAAATTGCTCATCGGCATTTACTATTACTTTTTTGGCAGTGTCTTTAGTTTTATTACAGGCAACTATTACCAATGCAGAAATCACTAATACAATTGTATGATACTTCATAACTGTAGGGATATAAATTTTAAAGTGTCAACGAAAGATACGTTATTTTAAAATAAATAGGTTTAAAAAAGTCTTTGTGAAAATTGAACATTCCTCTACATTTTCAAATAAAACTCTTTCGTTAGCGCACGGTATGCTTCTGTGTATTGATGTCTTTCAACTTCAATGGTCAATTCATCTTTTGCGACTTCTACTTCTTTAAAACTGAATTCTAAGAGACTTCTTTTCACCTCTGTTTTAGGATTGCCTTTTACCCTAAGGATTCGCTTAGGAAATAAATTTAGTATTTTGGCAAGCGCTATAAAATTAGGCTGCTCCTTAAAAGGGATAATGGTCGTAAATAATCCATCAGCAGAAAGTAAAGTAGCAACCCCTTTTAGAAGCTCATTAAAGGGTAAGGATGCATTTTGTCTAGCCGTATCTCTAGCTTCATCTCCACTTGTTACATTTTCTAAGTAAAACGGTGGATTGGAGACAATTAAATCATAAGGTTCGGCCATATCATCTACCAGTTCGTCTAAACCGGCATGAAAACAAAAAAGGCGATCTGCCCATGGCGAGGCTTCAAAATTATCCACACACTGCTCGTAAGCGGCCTCATCAATTTCTATAGCTTCAATATTTTCTGCGTCGCATCGTTGTGCGAGCATAAGTGCAATTAGTCCCGTGCCAGTACCGATATCTAAAATGGTATTCGGTCTAGCTTCCACTGAAGTCCAAGCACCTAATAAAACACCGTCTGTACCGATTTTCATGGCACACTTGTCTTGTTGAATACTAAATTCTTTAAACTTAAAAGGTTTACTCATTCCAGTTGCCCCGCTTCCCTAGTTTCTGTACCCTCTAGTTCTAGGAGGGAATCTCCTAAACGGGAACGCATATCGTTTGCTAAAAGCTTTATTTTAGTTATTATTTCTGGATGTTTTGCTGCTACATTGATCGTCTCGCTTATATCGTTTTGCATGTCGTACAGTTCTATTTCCTCCATATCTATCATACGGTAGTCTCCTGGCAAGCCATCTTTGCCCAATTCCTTTCCGTCCATAGTTCTATATCGGTGTGGAAAGTATAGCTTCCATTTCCCATAGCGTACCCCAAAAAGTTCGTTTACCCTGTAGTAAAAGAAATAGGCCTCCTGAGGACCTATGTCGGTCTCTCCCTTCAATAGTTTTAGAACACTCTTTCCATCAATAATATTTTCAGGTAAGCTTGCTCCAGTCTCCTCTGCAATAGTAGGCAATATATCTATCGCCATGACAGGTTCTTCAATCACCTTACCCGAAGGAATTACTTTTGGGTATTTGATAATAAAGGGCTCACGTTGCCCACCTTCCCAAGCGGTTCCTTTACCTTCTCTCAATGGATAAGCACTTCCGGCATGATTGCCATACGATAACCAAGGGCCATTGTCAGAGGTGAAAATTACGATGGTATTATCTTCTAGTCCGTTCGCTTTTAAAGCAGCAGTAATCTGTCCTACGGACCAATCTATTTCCATAATTACATCGCCATACAAGCCTCTATTGGATTTTCCTTTGAACTTGTCCGATACAAACAAAGGAACATGGGGTTGTGGATGGGGAACATACAGAAAGAAAGGATTATCCTTGTTTCTATTAATAAAGTCTACACTTCTTTCTGTAATCTGGGTAGTTAATTGAGATTGTTCCTCTAAGGTATCGATGACAGTCTCGTTTTCATATAACGGAAGGTCGGGAAAGTTAAAAACTGGACCTTGCTGCGGGTGGTAGGGCCACATATCATTAGAATATGGAATACCGAACCACTCATCAAAACCATGGCGAGTGGGTAGGAACTCTTTTTGATGTCCTAAATGCCATTTTCCAAATATTGCAGTGGCATACCCTTGTGTCTTTAGTAGTTCTGCCAATGTGGTCTCGGAAGCATTTATACCGTGGGTATTTCCAGGTCCAAGAGCATTATGGATACCTATTCTATTTGGGTAGCACCCTGTGAGTATACCTGCTCGAGAGGCCGAACATACTGCTTGGGCCGAGTAGTAGCTTGTAAGTATGGTGCCTTCTTTTGCCATTTGATCTAAGTGTGGTGTTGCAATGTCGTCTGCCCCAAAAACCCCAACATCATTATAGCCTTGGTCGTCTGTAAATATAAGCACCACATTAGGAGGTCTACTTTCAATTTCTTTGGTATCTTCTTTACAACTGGAAAACATACATAAAACACTTATCAAAAGAAAATGGGGGACGTGGGTAAAAGCGCTTACTAATCTGCTCATCATTATGAATTAAAATTAGGTAAAATTCTACTTTTCGCATCGTTCAGGTAGCTTCTGCCAATGGTATATCGTAAGCCACCAACTTCTACACTGTTACCTTCTACCACGCTTACCTTATCAATAGCAATAGTATAAGATCGATGTATTCTTAAAAAATGGTTTGAGGGCAAATCATCAGTAAAGCTACTTAGTGTACTATGGATAATAAACTTGGAAGTTGGGGTTATGATCCGGATGTAGTCTTTGAGACTCTCCACCACCATAATCTCATCGAGGAATATCTTTTGGAGTTTCTTTTTATCGACCTTTACGAAAATACTAGGCTTCTCCTTTCTATCGTTGTCCGAAGTCTTGAGAATACCTTGCTTTAAACCAATGATTCGGTCCACCGACTTTAAGAACCTTGGTAATGAAATAGGTTTTACCAAATAGTCTATCGCCTCTAATTCAAAGCTTTTTAATGCATGTTCCTCATGGGCAGTCGTCATGATAACAAAAGGTTTTTTATGAAGCGTTTCCAAAAATTCCAGTCCGTCTAACAGGGGCATGTTAATATCCAAAAACATAATATCAACATCGTTATCCCTTAAAAAAGAGGAGGCATCCATGGCATTTGAAAAGGTATCTACCAGTTGTAGTTCCTTAACCTTCAAAATATAATTTTTTAATATGTTGATTGCTAAAGGTTCGTCATCTACAGCTATAACTTTTAATATCATATCACTTTAAGTTTAAGTAGTACATTAAACATATTGTTTTCCTCAAAAATGGTTAGATCATAATCGCTTTGGTCATAACCTAGTTCTAATCGCTTTTTTACATTAGACAAGCCTATGCCGCCTCCCCTTGTTGGGAAGTCTCTAGACGTATTTGCATTGGGGATGGTGTTCGAAATGTTAAAGGTCATAAAACCGTTAGTTACCTCTAAATCTATGGCAATGTTCATTTTTCCAATATTTTTACTGGCTCCATGCTTAAAACAATTTTCAACCAAAGGTATAAGCAACATAGGAGCAATTTTACAGTTGTTGAGCTCCCCAGAAATATGCATGTCAACTTTCAAAGAATCATCAAAGCGGATACGTTCGAGATCTATATAGTTTTGAATACATTCTATTTCGCTAGTAAGATCTTGTTTCCTTTTTTTAGTAGCATATAAAAGATACCGCATAAGGTCGGATAGTTTTAAGATAACTTCTGGGGCCTTATCCGATTTCTCCAAGGTTAAGGAATAAATATTGTTTAAGGTATTAAAGAAAAAATGCGGGGAAACTTGTGACCTTAAAAACCGCAATTCTGTTTGCAGTTGTCTTCGTTCTAGATCATGTAATTTACTACTTTCCTTTAGCCAATCGATAGTCAATTTAATAGCAGTAAAAAAAGAGATGACATATACCTCCCCAATCATGGTCTGCACTGCGTAACCAAAGGTGAGGGTGTTAGTTTCCACGGGACCTTCTGGCCAAACATCCGTACTTACCAGATAATACGTGAGATTATACTTAACCAATAGCATTACAAAAATCACTGAAACGATACCCAAAGTATATAAAAAATATTTTTGGGTATATACCAGTTTTGGCATAAGGTAGTAGACATTAAAATAGGCTAAAATCATATGTATAGGAAAGCCGATTAAATTTGTCTTTAACGAATAAATAAAATCGTCATGAATACTGCTCCATCGCAGGGTGTTGAAAAGAAAATATAGTCCCCAAAAAACAATATGATGCCAGTATTTTATCCCATAGTAAGAGGAAGACCCTGTTTTTCCTAAAAATTCTCCTATACTTTTATTTATCTGCATACCTCAATAATTACCCTAGCTAATTTGTATGTTTAGCAACGTTACTTTGTTGTTGGTCTAAATTTATTCCTAACCCAACAAAAAACAGCAAAATTTCTATTGTAAAAAATTTAATTCGGTAGTTTGCTCGTATTTAGTATAACAAGGGACTAAAATACTTAAAAACAATAGAATAAAAATCATCCGAATAGGAAAGAGGTGATTTTAGGAATTTATAGGTCTGAATAAAGAAAAGAATCATCGTTTTGCAAATCAAACACTAATCAATTTTGTTACATTCAAATTATTTCTAAATCAGACATTAAAAACAATGACGATACCTAAAGCAATACATATGCGTAACGCCTCACTGAGACATAAAGAAATGGTGGCATTTGTCCTTTGCATCCTGTACCTAGGATGTATTTCGATTGTGGCGCAAAACATGCCAAGAACATATGTTGCTTATAACACGGCGGAAACAATAACGGTGGACGGCAAAATGACGGAGCTAGCCTGGCAAAACGCCCAATGGTCAGAATTATTCAAGGACATCGAAGGTGAGAAAGCAGCAACATACGAAACAAAGGTCAAAATGATTTGGGACGAGGATAATCTTTACTTTTTTGCAGAACTAAAAGAGCCGCATGTGTGGGCAACCTTAAAACAGAAGGATACCGTAATTTTTTATAACAACGATTTTGAAATTTTTATTGATCCAGATGGAGATACCCATAATTATTATGAATTGGAAATCAATGCGTTGAATACGATTTGGGACCTTTATTTATCCAAGCCGTATCGTAACGGTTCCCATGTTCTCAGTAATTGGGATATTAAAGGGTTACAATCTGCGGTTCAAATCAATGGCACACTCAACGACCCTAATGATATAGATGAGGGCTGGAGTCTAGAAATTGCTGTCCCATGGTCTTTTGCCAAAGGTCCGGTAGGAAAGACCGTAGTGCCGAAAAACGAATTCTGGAGATTAAATTTTTCTAGGGTCAATTGGGATTATGAATTGACCGACCAAAGGTATTCCAGAAAGAAAGATAACAACGGTAATTACCTTCCTGAATATAATTGGGTATGGTCGCCGCAAGGCGTTATAAATATGCACGAACCCGAACATTGGGGCTATGTCTATTTTTCTACTGAAGCCGTAGGAGCTGATACTGTTTTTGAAATTCCCCAAGATGACTATATTAAATGGTATTTATACGAACTTTATCGGGACTATAGGGGTGAAGGCAGTCGAAAGGTTACTTGGACAGAAGATGAAAGCGGATTTACTACACTTCCCAAACTAATTTTAGGTAAATCGATATCACCTCGCTTGGAAACAAACAGTTTTGGTTTTACTATTTGGACCATAAGTCCTTTTACCGGTGATAAGTTAATCATACATCATGATGGAAAATTCGAGCGTATTTCGAAATAGTGATACTAAATATTAAGATGCTCATTTACACTTGATATTTGCTTTGTGATAAATACGCTTCCTGAATTCTTGCCTTAAGTGATTTTTTAGTCAAACAAACCGTCTAGTAAGCCATCTTCCACTAAATTAGGCAGGGTGACTTTAAGTTCTGGAGTGCGTTCCATTTCACGTTTAATGGCAAAAATCGCTTCTTTGTTTCGTGCCCAACTTCTTCGTGATACGCCGTTATTTACATCATAAAAGAGCATGCTTTTCAATTTTCTACTAGCTTCTTCAGAGCCATCAAGTAGCATCCCAAAACCACCATTTATAACCTCACCCCAGCCAACGCCGCCGCCGTTATGTATCGATACCCATGTAGCCCCTCTAAAGCTGTCTCCGATGACATTATGTATAGCCATATCGGCCGTAAATTTACTACCGTCATAGATATTGCTGGTCTCCCTAAAAGGAGAATCTGTACCGCTGACATCATGATGGTCCCTTCCAAGTATTATAGGTGCAGAAAGCTCTCCAGAAGCGATAGCCTTATTAAATGCTTCAGCAATTTTGGCCCGTCCTTCGGCATCGGCATAAAGTATCCGTGCTTGTGAACCCACCACTAACTTATTTTGCTCGGCTTCGGTTATCCATTTGATGTTGTCTTGCATCTGTTGCTTAATTTCAGCTGGCGCAGTCTGTTGTATGCGTTTCATAACCTCTAATGCAATACCATCTGTCTTGCTGAGGTCTTTCGGATTGCCAGAGGAGCAAACCCAACGGAAAGGGCCAAAGCCATAATCGAAGCACATAGGTCCAAGAATGTCCTGAATATAACTAGGGTATTTAAAATCTATGTCGTTTGCAGCCATAACATCCGCTCCAGCGCGAGAAGCTTCCAATAGAAAGGCGTTCCCATAATCAAAAAAGTAGGTGCCTTTTTGTGTGTGATTATTGATAGCATCGATTTGTCTACACAAGGATTCCCGAACCTTACTTTTAAATGTATCGGTATCTTCGCTCATCATTTTGTTGGAGGCATCAAAGGACAATCCCACAGGATAATATCCACCAGCCCATGGATTGTGTAGCGACGTTTGATCGGAACCTATATGGATAAAGATATTTTCGGTATCAAAACGCTCCCAGACCTCAACGATGTTACCCACGTAGGCTAAGGATACTGTTTCTTCATTTTTGACGGCTTTTTTAGTGCGGTTCACTAGAATATTAATATCCGAAATTAGTTCATCTACCCAACCTTGTTCGTGCCGTTTGGTGGCAGCAACAGCATTTACCTCTGCACAAATAGTGATGCATCCAGCTATATTTCCTGCTTTTGGCTGCGCACCGCTCATACCGCCTAGTCCTGCAGTTAAAAATATTTTTCCAGCAGGAGTTTCATCGTTCTTTAATACTTTTCTAAACGCATTCATTACGGTAATAGCCGTGCCATGAACAATACCTTGTGGACCAATGTACATGTAGGAGCCGGCCGTCATTTGTCCGTATTGCGTGACGCCAAGTGCATTATATTTTTCCCAATCGTCCGGTTTGGAGTAGTTTGGAATCATCATTCCGTTGGTGACCACAACCCTTGGTGCTTCCTTGGAGGAAGGAAAAAGTCCCATCGGATGACCCGAATAAATGTGAAGCGTCTGTTCCTCGGTCATCGTAGCCAAATACTGTAGCGTCAGGAGGTATTGTGCCCAATTTTGGAACACGGCACCGTTCCCGCCATAGGTAATCAATTCCTGCGGATGCTGTGCTACGGCAGGGTCTAAGTTGTTCTGAATCATTAGTATTAATGCAGCCGCTTGGAGTGTTTTTGCAGGATAGTTATTGATTGGGCGCGCGTGCATGGCGTATTCTGGCATAAACCGGTACATGTAGATTCTACCAAAATTATTTAGTTCCTCAGTAAATTCCTTAGAAAGTTCCGCATGCCACCCATTGGGAAAATAACGTAAGGCATTGCGTATGGCGAGCTTTTTTTCTTCCAGAGATAAGATATCCTTTCGTTTTGGTGTGTGACTAACCTCTTTTGAACGTTCTTTTCTTGGCGGCAGTTCTGATGGTATGCCTTGTAGTATTTGTTCTTTGAAATTCATTTTGTTTTTTTTAAGCTTTGCAGAGAACGTCTTGCATTTTTTATTTTGAGTATAATAGTTCCCCCTTTTAGGGTTGGGGGCTTTTTAGCGGTCTGTATGCTTATCAAACACCTTAACGCCTCGTTTATACACCATGCAAGGTTTTAGATTGCCTTGATTGTAGAGTATTTCCTGATAATTACCAGTGTGGAAAAGGCTGAAATCAGCCAGCTTGCCTTCTTCCAATTTCCCTCGATCTTCTAATTTTAATGCCGCCGCAGCCCTAACCGTAATTCCTGCCAGAACTTCCGCGTTTGAAAGCTTTTCAAAAGTGCCTAGTATGGCAGCCTGAGTAAGTAAATCGCCCATGGGGGCGGAACCTGGATTATGGTCGCTTGCAATTGCTAATGATCCGCCGGCATCTAGTAATTTACGTGCAGGTGTGAAAGCGCAACCTAAACCTATGGATGCTCCTGGTAAGGCCGTAGCAATTACATTACTCTTCGCCAAGAGTTCTATTTCGGTATCTGTACTTACCTCTAAATGGTCTGCGCTTACCGCATTAAAATCTACAGCAACTGTGCTTCCTCCTATAGAGAACTGATCTGCATGCACCGTAATATCAAAGCCCATTTCTTTTGCCTTTTTAAAATATGGGGCAATCTGTTGGGCCGTAAAGGCGCTTTCCTCTATAAATGCATCAATGCGATTCGTAAGATTTTCAGATTTTAATTTTGGAAATAATTCGTTGCTTATTTCTTCTAAATACGTTTCAGCACTTCCTTCATAATCTTTGGGAAGCATGTGCGCTGCAAGACAGGTTGCGATGAGGTCAGCGGCAATCACTTCATCAGCTTCCTCTATGGCATATAGCATTTTTAGTTCTTCCGCTACGGAAAGTCCGTAGCCACTTTTTACTTCTAGGGTAGTGACTCCATTTTTTAGGTGTCGGTTGGCACGTTTTATAGTTCCTTTTACGAGTTCTGGTTTACTTGCGTTTCGGGTTTGGGTGACTGTATCCCAAATTCCTCCACCGGCCTTTGCAATCTCCATATAACTCTTTCCTGCATTACGCATGGCATAGTCATTGGCACGAGTGCCTCCAAAGCAAATATGGGTGTGGGAATCTACAAAACCAGGTAAGCAGGTATGGTCTCCTTTTAATTCGTGAATTTGGACCTTATTAAACTTTGTTTTTAGTTTTTGAAAACTCCCAATTTCTTTAATCAGTTCCCCTTCTATAACTATTCCCACACCTTCCAAAACCAGTAACTGTTCATCCGAAAGTGCGCCCTTTAGAGGTAGTCCCGTCATGGGTAGGAGTTGTTTAAAAGGACCTATAAGTTTTAAATTTTTCATTACTTAAATTTTGTGGAAGTTTCGCCTAACCTATTTTATTTTTAAACTATCAATACACCTCAAATTCCTTGGAGAATTTACTCTTTAAAGATATCCCTTCTTTTTTACTGATGTGTTCAATTAGCTTGATAATAGTCTTATTTTTGATTATTTTAATTCCTTCTTCAATATCATCGGAAAAAACTCTATCCTTATCCGCAAAAGCGACTTTTTTTCTTATTTCTTTATGGATTTCTTCTAGAAAAATCCCCGATTTCATAGGCTTTCTGAATTCAAATGCCTGTGCTGCGGTCAATAATTCAATAGCTAGTATTTTTTCCACGTTGCCAATAACTTGTAAGGCTTTGCGCCCACTAATAGAGCCCATACTTACGTGGTCTTCTTGGCCAAGCGATGTTGGGATGCTATCTGCACTGGATGGAAAACAAAGTCCTTTGTTTTCACTCGCCAAAGCTGCTGTGGTGTATTGCAGAATCATGTAGCCAGAGTTGATACCGGTGTCCTTCATTAATAATTTTGGTACTCCAGGACTATTCCCTTCCAAGGCTAGGTAAATACGTCTATCAGAAATATTACCTATTTCCGATGCTGCTAAACAGGCGTAGTCCAAAGCCATAGCCAAGGGTTGTCCGTGAAAATTACCGCCGCTAATGGTCAGTTCCTCATTTATGATGACTGGATTGTCCGTAACGGAGTTCAGTTCTACTTCCAATAATTCTTTTAGGTGAAGCCAAGCGTTACGCGATGCGCCATGAACTTGTGGAATACATCTGATAGAGTACGGGTCTTGTACCCGCTCACAGTCAATATGATCTTCCATTATTTCGGAACCTTTCAACAAACGTTTTACACGCTTGGCCACATAAATATTTCCCTTAAATGGCCTTAGGGCATGTAGTTCATTGTAAAAAGGTTTGACGGAACCTTGTAGGCCTTCGATCATCATGGCGCCAATAATATCTGCTTGCGATAATACGGAGTGTAATTTTTCTACCACTTTGACTGCGTGGGCTGCAATGAACTGCGTTCCGTTTATGAGCGCTAAACCTTCTTTTGGACCCAGGGAGAGCGGAGAAAGCCCTGTACGTTCAAAAAGTTTGGACGTGGTCATCGTTTCGTTTTTGTATACCACTTTTCCTAATCCGATTAAGGGTAGGAATAAATGTGAAAGTGGTGCTAAATCTCCGGACGCACCAACCGAACCTTGGGAAGGTACTACTGGAATAGCATCGTTTTCTATATGCCAAAGGATACGGTCTAAGGTGGTTTCCGCTATTCCGGAATAGCCTTTTGCTAGGGACTGTGCCTTTAAGATGAGCATCAATTTAGCAATAGTTTTGGGTATTGGTTTCCCTACACCTACACTGTGGCTTTTTAGAATGTTTGTTTGTAGAATATTGGTTTCTGATTGAGATATTTTGGTTGTGCAAAGCGGACCAAATCCTGTGTTAATTCCGTAAACAGGATGTCCCCTGTCTACAATGTCTTGCACTATTTTCCAACTGTTGCTTACTTTTTCGCGAGTCGCTTTTGACAGTTCAACTGTAATACGACCCTTTGCAATATGTAGGGCAGTACTTGCGGTAAGCCACTCCTCTCCTAGTTTAAATGATTTTGACACGGCTTCCATCTGAAATTATTTTAGTTTCTTAAATTTAATACTTATGTTTGATAAGTACCAATACCATTTTGATTCATTATCGATAACTATGAGTACGCAAATAGAATTAAGACACCTTACCTATTTTTTAGCTGTTGCCGAAGAGTTGCATTTTAGAAAAGCTGCTGAAAAACTTTTTATTTCACAACCCGGATTAAGTAGGCAAATAAAACAGATGGAAGAATTGTTGCAAGCGAAGCTGTTTTTGCGAAGCAACAAAAAAGTAGAACTGACACCTGCAGGCCATTATTTAAAGCATAGGGCAGCCGATATTTTTAAACAGTTAAAGGAGACAAAAAGGGAGTTAGCACTTATTGGAGATGGTGATACGGGTGAGTTGCGTATCGGTTTTTTAGGTTCGGCTATGCAAAATGTAATTCCAGAATTACTAGTTTCAGTCAAAGAAAAATACCCAAAAATAAAAACATCTTTAGAAGAACGTTCTAATTTAGAGCAAGTAGCTGCTGTTTTAAATAATGAATTGGATATTGGTTTTGTGCGGTTAGACAGGGTGCCTTCGGATTTACATATGCAAACGGTTTTTGAAGACACCTTTTCTTTAGTCTTACCAGAAAGCTACCCAATGTTAACAAGGGAGTACAGCGGAATGGAGCGTTTTTCAGCCGATGATTTTATATTATTCAGTCAGGAGTATAGTCCTTATTATTATGATACCATTATGGGTATTTGCGCAAATGCTGGGTTTAAACCAAAAGTATCCCATAAATCGGTTCATGCGCATACCATTTTTAAGTTGGTAGAGAACAAGTTAGGTATTGCTATCGTTCCCACAGCATTGCAGGCAGGTTTTCAAATGAGGGTAAAGTTTATTGAGTTGAAAGATGTGAAGCAGCGTGCCAAGCTTTCGGTCATTTGGAGGAAAGAAAACGCTAATCCTGTGTTAAAAAATTGCATGGATTTACTTTTAGCAAGATCTTCAAACAAAAGAAAATAATATAGAATGATTTTTGATTTAATAAAGAATAGGCGCTCTATTTTTCCGGCGCAGTATATAGAGAAACCAATAGCGAAATCTGATATCGAAAGAATCTTGGAAGCTGCGAATTGGGCACCGAACCATAGAAAGACAGAGCCTTGGCGCTTTAAAGTAATACAAGGTGATAAACAATCGCAACTTGGTCAGTTTTTATCCAATACCTATATAGATATCACTTCAAAACCAAAACAACTTAAAGCTAAAAAGCTCATTGAAAACCCTAAGAAAGCGGGTGCCATTATAGCTATTTGTATGCAGCGAGACCCTATGGAATCGGTTCCTGAATGGGAAGAAATTGCAGCCACGGCCATGGCTGTGCAGAATATGTGGTTATGTTGTACCGAAATGGGAATAGGATGTTATTGGAGTTCTCCTTCACTTATAACCTATATGAACGAATTTCTTCCTATGAATGAAGGTGAAAAATGTTTAGGCTTTTTTTACATGGGATACTATGAGGGCGAACTTACCGAGCAGGTCAGAAAACCAATAGGGGATAAGACGGTTTGGCTGGATTAGTCAAAATAGGGGAATAGTGCAGCCTTGTGCTCCCAAGCTTTGGTAATAAAAACACCTAGATATACAATAGCTACCATAAACTTTAAAAACGTGCCGGTCAGAAAACCTAGAAAGGATCCAAAGGCGGCCTTTGTGGCTGTTTTTTTATCTGCCTTGTTCAATAATTCTCCTATGAGTGCTCCTAGAAAAGGCCAAATAATGATGCCCAAAGGTCCTAACATTGGAAAAAAAAGGGCAATCAATAATCCTATCGTGGTGCCTATCATCCCTGCTTTCGTTCCACCAAATTTCTTCGTGCCAATTGCTGGAATAATATAGTCTAAAGCAAGAATAATTAAGGCTACGACCAAGGTGATGCCGAGTACCCACCAATTATCCGGAACAGCTTTAGTAAAATACAGTAGAAAAAGACCTATCCAACTAATAGGCGGCCCTGGTAAAACGGGTAAAAAACTACCCAAAACACCAACAAGCATAAAAAGGAAACCAATAATCAATAAGGCAATATCCATTTAAGGTCTTTTTCTATTGGACTAATATAATCCTATTTTGTTACAGCAGCAGTAAGTAAAGGTTTTCAAAAACAAGCTACAGCTGCTTAGATTAATTTTAACTAAGAATTTAGTTTAAACTAAATAATTAGTTATACTTGTTTAAAGAGGGAACTAAAAGTTTAGTTGAAAAGTTTGCCATCTACACGGGAATAGAAAATAAACATAGTAATTCATGAAACAGTTAACTAAAGCGGAAGAAGAAGTAATGCAAGTGTTGTGGCAGCTGAAAAAATGTAATGTCGCCGCAGTAATCGAGCAGCTTCCAGAACCCAAACCAGCTTATAATACAGTATCTACCATAGTACGTATT
>JBLICT010000046.1:0-17057 GCA_047632415.1 Maribacter sp. | reverse complement strand
TGAGAATTTTGAAACAAACTCCTCGATTACCGTTTTTAATAGGTATGGCAAACTAGTTGCAGATTTAAGCCAGGGCAACCCAACATGGAACGGAACCTGGAACTCGGGGCCCTTGCCAGAAGACGACTATTGGTTCAAGATAAACCTAGCAGACGGTAGGGAGCTAAAGGGTAATTTTTCTTTAAAACGATAAACAGAAATCTCTTTCAAACACTCCTAAGCCCATTTCATTTCAAGCTATAATTAAATGCTATGGCATACATTCCTGAAACGTCATTTTGTATTTTTACAGGATGAAGTTTAAGATTGTATCAGAATTCAAACCTACAGGTGACCAGCCTAATGCTATTAAAGAGCTTACCAAAGGTCTAGACCAAGGAGAAAAATATCAAACCCTTCTTGGCGTAACGGGCTCTGGAAAGACCTTTACCGTTGCCAATGTAATAGAAGAGGTACAAAAACCAACCCTACTACTTGCACATAATAAAACATTGGCCGCACAGCTATATTCTGAATTCAAACAGTTTTTTCCTGAAAATGCTGTTGAGTATTTTGTTTCCTATTATGATTATTACCAGCCCGAGGCATTTATTCCTAGTAGTGGCGTGTATATTGAAAAGGATTTATCTATAAATGAAGATATAGAAAAACTAAGACTTAGTACCACCTCCTCATTACTATCAGGGAGAAGAGATGTACTCGTAGTAGCCTCCGTATCCTGCCTTTACGGTATTGGAAATCCTGTAGAATTTCAAAAAAACGTCATTACCTTAGAAAAAGACCAGGTAATTGCGAGGACTAAATTCTTACACCAACTCGTACAAAGTCTGTATTCTAGGACAACAGCAGACTTTAGAAATGGTAATTTTAGAGTAAAAGGTGATGTTGTGGATGTGTTCCCCAGTTACGCCGACCATGCTTTCCGCATACACTTTTTTGGAGACGAAGTAGAAGAAATAGAGGCCTTTGATCCTTTTAACAATACGGTAATCGAAGTATATCAAACCTTGAACATTTATCCGGCTAACATGTTTGTTACCTCCCCAGACATCCTTCAAGGTGCCATACATAACATTCAAGACGACCTTGTAAAACAAATCGACTATTTTAAGGAAATAGGAAAACCCTTGGAGTCAAAGCGATTGGAGGAACGTACCAATTTTGATTTAGAAATGATTCGAGAACTTGGGTACTGTTCTGGAATAGAGAATTATTCCAGGTATTTGGATGGCAGAGAACCGGGTACCAGACCGTTTTGTCTGCTGGATTATTTCCCAGATGATTACCTCATGGTCATCGATGAAAGCCATGTGACCATTCCGCAAGTGCACGCCATGTATGGGGGCGACCGATCGCGAAAGGTCAATTTAGTAGATTACGGATTTCGTTTGCCGGCCGCCATGGACAATAGACCGCTAAAATTTGAAGAGTTTGAAGCGCTTCAGAACCAGGTACTGTATGTGAGTGCAACTCCTGCGGATTACGAACTACAAATGAGTCAAGGTGTATTTGTAGAGCAGGTGATTAGGCCAACTGGTCTTTTAGATCCTATTATAGAAGTTAGACCCAGCCTAAATCAAATAGACGACTTGGTAGAGGAAATACACTTACGTGTGGAAAAAGACGAACGGACGCTGGTCACCACACTTACAAAACGGATGGCCGAAGAATTAGCAAAATACTTAGATAGAATTAGCGTACGCTGCAGATACATCCATAGCGATGTAGATACTTTGGAACGTGTAGAAATTATGCAGGATTTAAGAAAAGGTATTTTTGATGTGCTGATTGGCGTTAATCTTTTAAGAGAAGGATTAGATCTCCCAGAGGTATCTTTGGTCGCTATATTAGATGCCGACAAGGAAGGTTTTTTACGCAGTAATAGATCACTCACCCAGACAGTAGGTCGCGCTGCAAGAAACTTAAACGGAAGAGCAATTATGTACGCGGACAAGATTACAGCAAGTATGCAAAAGACCATTGACCAAACAAATTACCGAAGAGAAAAACAGATTGCGTACAACGTTAAACACAATATTACACCTACGGCATTGAACAAAAATCTGGACAACGTTCTTAGTAAAAATTCGGTCTCTACATACCACTTTAAAAAAGAAGAATTAAGAGCCGCCGAACCCGATTTGAAATACCTTACAAAAGAGCAAATCGAGAAGATGATTCGCGACAAAAGAAAGGCCATGGAAAAAGCTGCTAAAGAACTCGATTTTATGCAAGCTGCAAAACTAAGGGACGAAATAAAAGCACTTCAAGAACAAGAAGCCTAGCTTATTTTGAAGATAAAGGGAATAACTAGTCAATTTCAACATATTCTAATCTTTTAATTCATATAAATATATTCAAGAAACTGGCTTACAATAAATTAAAAATATTTTTAGACATATCTAAAAATTGAATTATAAGTGATTATCGAATAAAATATAGGAATTTAGTAGTAAATGAGCTTCCTTCAGAGAGATAAAAAAAGGTTCTTATCCTTGTAAATGAACTTGTACTTTTAAGAAGCATTACGCGTAGCTTTAATCTAATTTACAACATTTTATTTAATTAAAAATAGGCTGCATATCACATTGAAAATACAACCAAAAAAAGATATCTTTTTACCGCTAATTTGAGCCAGGTTTCGAATCAACCAAACCGATAAAACAACCCCCACTCCATCCCATTTTATTTACAAAAAACTCCAAAAAATTTACTCGTGTTTGATAGTTAAAAAACAGGATAAAATGAAAACAAAATTCGATTTTACACCTTTTTTCAAACTATAAAATCTAGTTTTGTCTTTCAGATAAACACAAAAAAGTGTCTTGATTTCTCAAGACACTTTCCTCAACTAACCAACCAAACTAAAATCTAAAAGTGCACGTTCTCCACTTGTTAAATTAATTTTATTTAACCTCTAACTCAATTCAATTCTTCTTTTCGGTTTTGGTAAAGCTTCCTCCTTTTTTGGTAACGTAAACTTTAAAATTCCGTTTACATAGTCCGCCTTAATCTCATTGCCGTTGATAGAATCCGGAAGCGTAAATGCTCTTTTAAAGGATGTATAAGAAAACTCCCTACGGGTATATTTTACATTCTCGGTTTCCTTTTCGGTCTTTACCTCAGCCGAAACGGTGAGCACATTAGTATCGACATCAATATTAAAATCCTCTTTAAATCTGCCAGGAACGGATAGTTCCAATTCAAAACCCGTCTCGTTTTCGATAATGTTCACAGCCGGAGGCGAGAACTTAGAGTCATCCATTCCACCAAACCAATCCGGTTTAAAAATCTCGTTCATTAGTGAAGGGAATAACATATCATTTCTTTTAACTAAACTCATAATTATATTTTTTTAATACGGTTAAACATTTGTTACACTCCTGATAAATCAAATCCTATACCATAGCTAAAAATATGACTTTTTGTCATTTTAATATATCGATAAGGTGACTTTTTGTCTTATTTCGTAAAATAAAAAATGATAAACAGTGTATAAACGCACAAATCGGAGATACTAATAACGAATAAACAACTCTGAAGTTTTAAGAACCGCAAGCAGTAGTGATTGCAAAATGATTGTTCAGATGAACCGTATCGGCGGTAATTTTGCCCTAAGAAAGAGAGGTCTTTATAAACACCAACAAAACGAAGATAGAAGAGTTGAAGGTATTAGTTGTAATGTGCCTTAAAAATAGAAATGATAACTTCTGGTGGGACAACTCTATTTGGATACTTGTGCATAATGGACAACACTTGCTGAATGGCAGATGGCGGAAGACCCATTGCCAGTCCAATATTATGCAAACGTCGTATTTCATTAAGCTCTTGGCTATCATCAACATTCATAAGTAAAATAAGCCTATTAAACTGCACCAAACGCGCTGCTTGTGACTTTGGTATCACATGTTCGGCTTCTGTTTTAAAAAGGTCCTTGAACACGGTTTTACGCACCCCTAGCTGCTGGGATACCTTAAAAAGGAAATCGTACTCCACCTGTTTTATGGTATTATCTACCTTAGCGAAGGAAATCATTTCAGAAAGTATACTAAGTTTTTCTTTTTGGGTATCCATATAATACTAGAGACTAGTTTACAGCTATTTACATAACTGATTAATAGCTATTATCGTATACTTGACTACCCAATTGTTTACCCAAGGCCTCTTTTTGTGTAATTTATAATACCTTGCACAAAATTATCGCACAATGACAAATAATGATGTTTTTAAAAAACTGCGTGTCGCATTAAAATTCAGGGATGAGGATATCATTGACATTCTAGCCTTAGTTGATTTTAAAATATCTAAAACCGAGTTAAGCGCATTCTTTAGAAAAGACAATCATCCCAATTATATGGAATGTGGCGACCAGGTATTACGAAATTTTCTAAACGGTTTGGTCATCCATCTTAGAGGTTCACTGGAACATCCAAAAAACCCGGGAGAAGTATTATTAGGTCAACAAAAATCGGTGAAAAAACCAGAGCAGAATAAAAGCTTTAAAGCTAGGCAACTAAAAAAAGTAGATAGAGCTGTGCCCAATGTAAACTATAAGAACAAAAAAAAATCCTAAGACAAACATCTTAGGATTTTTCAGCTAATTCAAATGTGTTTAGGAAGTTATTCTTACGGGAACGGTGTACAGTTTTCCCTCTTCAACATTAGAAATTTCTATTTTTTTATAGTTCAACCTAGTTTTTACAAAACGCTCTAAATCCTCAGACTCGGTCTCTACTGAAAGCACTACGATTTCTCCCTCGTCGTTTAGCGTAAACCGAACTTGAGCAGTCGTATTAAACTCTCCCTCGGAAAAAGAATTATCAGATAACATTTCGGAAATCTGTGCGGAAATACCTACTGTGGGTTCAACCAGCTCTGTAGTAGTTGCTAAAATAGAACCTGTGGACAATAGCATTGCAGCTACGATAACATAACTTAATTTTCTCATGACTTGTTTGTTTTTAATCCCGAAACGTTAATTGACGCTGTTTATCGAAATTTGATTTATAATTGATTAATGATGAATTACTTAAAAGACGTTAGAAAACCAATAGTGTTACAATAGAATCTGTTTTTAACATTTTTTTAATTAAATTTCTTCACCTATCAACATCCTTCCGCTTGTCGACAAACCACGGCAGGCATTGCTAATTAAAGATAATTTTCAACTTCTACTACATCTCTTTACTTAAATAAAAAAAACAGCAATATCTTTTAACTATGAATCTAACTCGTTCAAAAAATTTGAAATTTTAAGAAGACCGACCATCACAAGCGAAGGCGCTCAAAATCTATTCTTACTAAAATAAAAAAGGGTAGCGTTTTACAACGTTACCCTTTTCCTATTCTAATAAAGTTTGAATCTTAGGCTAAAACTTCCTTAACCTTATCAGCAGCCTCCTGAAACTGCACGGCAGAATGTACCGCAAGTCCAGAATTATCTATAATCTCTTTTGCAATAATTGCATTGGTACCTTGTAAGCGAACAATAATTGGAACATTCATAGCGTCTCCCATATTCTTATAGGCTTCCACAATACCATTTGCTACGCGGTCACAACGCACGATACCACCAAAAATATTAACTAAAATCGCTTTAACTCCTTTATCCTTCAAGATGATACGAAAAGCCTCTTCGACCCTTTTAGCATCCGCAGTACCTCCAACGTCCAAGAAATTGGCAGGCTCTCCACCGGCCATCTTAATCAAATCCATTGTCGCCATTGCAAGACCAGCTCCATTTACCATGCAACCAACGTTACCATCTAGATCAACATAATTCAATCCCAACGCACTAGCCTCTACTTCGATAGGATTCTCCTCTCTAAGATCGCGCATTTCAGCATATTGTTTTCTGCGGTACAAGGCATTATCGTCAATGGATACTTTAGCATCCACAGCCATAATCTTATCATCGGATGTTTTCAATACAGGATTGATTTCGAACATACTGGAATCACTTTCCACGTACGCTTTATATAAAGAAGCAACAAACTTTGTCATTTCCTTAAAGGCCATTCCAGAAAGTCCAAGATTAAAAGCGATTTTTCTTGCTTGAAATCCTAAAAGTCCAGTTGAAGGATCTATTTCCTCTGTGAATATTAAATGTGGTGTATTCTCAGCAACCTCTTCGATATCCATTCCACCTTCGGTAGAATACATAATCATATTTTTCCCTGTTCCTCTATTTAAAAGGACGGACATGTAAAATTCACTTGTTTCACTGTCTCCTGGATAATAAACGTCCTCGCAAACTAATACTTGATGCACTCTCTTTCCTTCTGCAGACGTTTGGGGCGTAACCAAATCCATCCCAATAATATTTCCGGCTAGTTCTTCAACCTCTTTAAGATTTTTTGCCAACTTAACACCGCCACCTTTTCCGCGACCACCGGCGTGAACCTGTGCCTTGATAACGTGCCATCCGGTTCCGGTTTCTTCCGTTAACTTTTTTGCCGCATCAACAGCTTCTTTTGGGCTGTGTGCTACGATACCTCTTTGTATGCGTACGCCAAAACTGGCCAATATCTCTTTTCCTTGATATTCGTGAAGGTTCATATGTTATTGTGATTTTATTAGTTCTACAAAAATAGGAAACGAGGGGTAATAATCGAAAAATTAAAAAGAATAATTAATTGTTTCCAAATAATAGCTGGGTTGGATTCCTACTCTATTTCAATATCTTTAAAGTCTAATGGGTCAAAATTCTTAAAATGGCCGTTAAGCTCTATGGTTCTTCTCGTTCTTTCCACCTCGCTCAATACGGCAATGGTAATTGTTAAATGGTCATTAATAAAAGAGAGACGATCCATTTCTTTAGGAATTTGCAACAAGGCATATTCCTGCTCAAAAGACAATCCCATTTTATGTGCCAATGTAAAGCTATTGAACTTCGCCACACTAGCTTCAGAAAAGGGAACCTCCATAATGGTATAAAGATCTCTTAACTTACTTAAAACTTCAGCTTTGAAGGCTTCATCAGCTTTATAATCATAAGCTAGCAACTCCACAACACCTCCAGAATATAACTTATCTACCAATTGCTTTTCAAAGGACACCAATTTAAAGACCTGTCGTGCCACACAAACCACATCCATCTCGCCACTGTCATAACTGGTTACTACCTCTACGAGCTGCACCTCTACGCCATATTGCATTCCATCATTAATATAAACGGGGATACCAAAAGTTATGGCCTCGTCCTTACAATCATTAATTAATTGTTTGTAACGTGGTTCAAAAATATGAAGAGGCACGGTTTCACCAGGAAAAAATATGGACTGTAATGGAAATAAAGGTAATTTCATTTAAATAAATTTGTGTAATTACTTAATTAACAAGTATCTGTTTTAAATGGCACGTACTGTGTTTGACCTAGTGCGCTATTTTGAGATTTTAATCATATAAAGTTACAACCGGCAGTACTGCAACACAAGAAAAGTGGAATTTATAAATTGTTATAAATATCACTTTTTGTTATATTTATAATTTTAATGTAATTTTTTTTGTAGAAACCAGCATAGTACTCTAGATTTGCTATAAAGCACACGAATATGAGGAACATGGATTTATTAAAAATAGCAAAAACATACGGAGACCCCGTTTATGTTTACGATTCCGCTACCATAATTTCCCAGTTTAATAGACTTACCAAAGCATTCAGCTCCGTAAAAAGCCTTAAATTAAATTACGCAGCCAAAGCACTTTCCAACATAACTATTTTGAAGCTCATGAATAGCTTGGGAAGCGGGTTGGATACCGTTTCTATACAAGAGGTACAACTTGGGCTTTTGGCAGGCTTTAGTCCAGAATCTATCATTTTCACCCCTAATGGAGTCTCTTTAGAGGAAATAGAAGAAGCAGCAAAATTGGGTGTTCGCATAAATATAGATAACCTTTCTATTTTGGAGCAATTTGGTAGCAAGCATCCGAATATTCCGGTATGCATCCGCATCAATCCTCATGTGATGGCAGGTGGAAATTCTAATATTTCCGTGGGCCATATCGATTCCAAATTTGGCATTAGCATTCATCAAATACCACATTTATTGCGTATTGTAGAGCTTACCCATATGAATATCAACGGTATTCACATGCACACGGGTAGTGATATTTTAGACATTGATGTATTCTTATATGCATCCGAAATACTATTCGAAACGGCTAAAAATTTCAAGAATTTAGATTTTATCGATTTTGGTAGCGGATTTAAAGTCCCTTACAAAGCAGGAGATATTGAAACCAATATAGAAGAACTAGGAAAAAAATTAAGCACCCGGTTTAATGAATTTTGCGCAGATTATGGTAAGGAATTGACATTAGCCTTTGAACCAGGTAAATTTCTAGTGAGTGAAGCCGGTTTTTTCTTGGCTAAAGTGAACGTTGTAAAACAAACAACATCTACGGTATTTGCGAGTATCGACTCCGGTTTCAACCATTTGATACGTCCTATGCTATACGGCTCTAGTCATGAAATTGAGAATATTTCCAACCCTGAAGGTCGCGAACGTTATTACTCTGTAGTGGGCTATATCTGCGAGACAGATACCTTTGCTAGTAATCGAAGAATAAACGAAATTGCAGAAGGTGATATTCTAAGCTTTAAGAACGCTGGTGCCTACTGCTTTACTATGGCTAGTAATTACAATTCTAGATTTAGACCACCAGAAGTACTTTGGCACGAAGGGAAAGCTGTTCTCATAAGAGAACGCGAGACGTTTGATGATTTGGTCAAAAACCAAGTGGACACCAAAGGCCTTTTTGAAATAAAGGAAACAGCTAACGTAAAATAAACTCGGCGAAAATTCGTTAGCTTTGGTATACTATTTGGACTAATCATGCAAAGCATACCATGAAAACAAACACCTCTCCCCTTAAAAATATATACCTAACAGGTATCTTGGCACTTTTTACAATAGTCAGTTTTGCCCAAGAAGTACAATGGGTTACCTTTTCAGAAGCCGTTGAATTGGCTACCAAGGATGAAAACCCTAAAAAAGTATTTATTGACGTTTACACGGATTGGTGCGGGTGGTGCAAGAAAATGGATAAGGATACCTTTCAAAACGCAGCGGTTGCACAATATATGGAAGACAATTTTTATATGGTAAAAATGGACGGGGAAGGAAAAGACCCGATTGATTTTAAAGGAAAGACCTATAATTTTATAGCATCTGGCAGAAAAGGGTATCATGAACTTGCTGCAGCGCTAATGCAGGGTAAACTGAGTTATCCCACTACTATTTTTCTTGATGAAGAAATGAATATGCTTTCTCCGGTTCCGGGTTATCAAAAACCTGAACCTTTTTTAAATATCGCCAAGTATTTTGGAGACGACATTTATAAAGATAAGGATTGGAAAACGTATGCCGGCGCCAAGTAACATAACTTTTAAGCGTATAACACATAAAAAATCCTAGCAATATAAAGTTGCTAGGATTTTTTATGTAATACCTTTATTATTCTATATGTTACCTACTATAGTTAGGCGACTCTTTTGTTATTGTAACATCATGCGGATGACTTTCATTGATACCACTAGCCGTAATCTTAACGAACCGACCGGTTTCCTTTAAGGTATCAATATCCTTAGCACCACAATACCCCATTCCGGCTCTGATACCTCCTACAAATTGATGGATGCTCTCAAACAAATCTCCTTTATAAGGAACGCGACCAACAATACCTTCGGGTACCAATTTTTTAATATCGTCCTCAACATCCTGGAAATATCGGTCTTTTGAACCTTGTTTCATGGCTTCAACGGATCCCATACCTCGGTAAGACTTAAATTTTCTTCCTTCGTAGATAATTGTCTCACCTGGAGATTCTTTTGTTCCCGCTAAAAGAGAACCCAACATCACCGTATCCGCACCAGCAGCAATAGCTTTAGGAATATCACCGGTATATCTTATCCCTCCGTCTGCAATAACCGGAACTCCGGAACCTTTTATAGCTGCTGCTACTTCCAAAACCGCTGAAAACTGAGGGAAACCTACTCCGGCTACAACACGAGTCGTACAAATAGAACCTGGACCAATACCAACCTTTACGGCATCCGCTCCTGCTGCTACTAAATATTTTGCCGCTTCGCCCGTAGCTATATTCCCAACGACAACATCTAAATTAGGAAAGCGTTTTTTTACTTCTTTCAAAACAGTAACCACACCTTTGGTATGGCCATGTGCCGTATCAATAACCACAGCATCAACACCAGCATTTACTAAAGCAGCAGCCCTATCTACTGCATCGGGAGTAACACCTATTGCTGCAGCAACACGCAACCGACCGTACTGATCTTTGTTAGCGTTCGGCTTTTGAGTCAATTTTGTAATATCCCTGAAGGTAATAAGCCCAACAAGCTTATTTTCACCATCAACAACTGGTAGTTTTTCAATCTTATGCTCCTGAAGAATATCCTCAGCCTCAGCGAGTGAGGTTCCTACTGCTGCGGTGACCAAATTTTCCGAAGTCATAACTTCAGAGATAGGCCTATCATTATTCTTTTCAAAACGTAAATCCCTATTCGTAACGATACCAATAAGTTTTCCGGAAGCATCTACAATCGGGATTCCACCAATACTATGCTCCTTCATGTTCGCTTTGGCATCACTTACTTTAGAATCCAATGGCATGGTCACGGGATCTAAAATCATTCCGCTTTCTGCACGTTTTACTTTTCTGACCTTAATGGCTTGTTGCTCAATGGTCATATTCTTATGAAGTACACCAATACCACCTTCCTGGGCAATGGCTATGGCCATCCTACTTTCAGTAACTGTATCCATGGCCGCCGAAACGATAGGAACATTGATGGTAATATTACGTGTGAATTTAGCTTTTATACTGACGTCTCTGGGTAGAACTTCTGAATAAGCGGGGACTAAAAGTACGTCGTCGTACGTAAGACCTTCTCCGAGAATTTTGTTTAGGTGGGCTTCCATGCAATTAAGGATTTAATTGCGTGCAAATATAGTGATTATTATTGGTTTATACTGAAAAGACATGAGACCTTCCTTTGCACTCGGAGCTATTTAGACATGAACCACAATACAGGGCGCCACATTTTGAAGTATACGCATATCATATGATGCCTACCTAGTTTTAGACCGTGATTAAAAATCTAAGAAGGAAGTTTATAGCTTAAACTGAAGTGTCGTATAAAATGTTCTGGGTTCAGCTGGGATAATCCCTGGTCCAGGATATCCTGTAGCCCTTCGGGTAAAATAACTAGCATCCAAAAGGTTGTTAATACCCGCTTCTAACTTCCATCTTTTATAGGAATAGGATAGGGAAAAGTCAAAAATATCATAGGCTGGTATTGTCCCTTCTATGCCTCTTTGGTTGTCATTTATATCCTGTGGTGCATTTGTAGCGTCTGTAAACTGTGTGGAGAGGTACGTATATTGGAGACTTCCCAATAGGTTCCCGTAGCCAAAATTTATGCCTGTTTTTAGGTTTACATCAGGGATAAATTCTACTTGATTCCCTTCTACACCAACCTCCTCTGAAGAAATATATTCCGATTGGGTCAATGCCAAATTCATGAAGTAATTTATTTTAAGTTTCTCTATCGACGGAAAGAACGTTTCTTTAATGCTCCAGTTTCCAAAACTTTCCAACCCGTACATAAAGGCAGTTCCAATATTACCTCGGAAACGAACGATACGGCCCGTTTCTACTAGTTCGCCTGCGGCATTGGTGCCCGTTTCGGTTTTTAAAACCTCTCCCAAGCGGTTGTCGTACAACAAGCCAAATACGCTAACATCATAGGAAAGGGCATCATTAAGCCTGCCCCTTGCGCCAATGTCTGCCGTAAAACCATCTTCATCTGAAATATTCTCGTCTACCTGAAAAGAAGGGTTCACCACCCTAATATCACTAAAAGTGACCGACCTATAATTCTGTGAAAAATTCCCATAAAGCTCTAGGCTTGGGGCAAACTTATACGTAGCGCCCAAGCCCATCAATAAAAATGTACGATCAAAGGTTCTATTGTCTATTATGTCTTCATTGAGCAGGGGATTACCAGCCAGATCTAGCACGATATTTTTATAGCTTCCCTTACTTTCGGTTTTTATATGCTCTAGCCGAAAGCCAGGTGTAAGGGTAAATTTTGGTGTGATATTAAAAATATTTTCTCCGAAAAATGCCAAATTAAAATTTGGAAAATCGAACTGCGACTGGCGCTCATAATTAGGAAAATCAGTATCTGAAAAGTTAAAATCTGCATTGTCCGAAACAGACCCAGGTCCTTGCCGTTGATCATTGCTCGTCTTATATATTTTTGAACCTAACAATAATGCGGATTCGCTATCCCATAACGTATATCGCGTTAGTACCCGAGCCTCCGCTCCCCAGTTTTTAAAATTATCCACCAATAGTTCCCGTGGTTCCGAAATATCGTCTGGTTGCGAAACCCGATTGGTTCTAAAACCAATAGCACTTCTTGATGCATCCAAACCAAAGATATTCAGACTAAAATCAGTTTTGGATGAAAATTGATGATCTAATCTTAGCGAATATAGTTTCCAATCCACATCAAACCAATTTCTTTCTCTGTTGCTAAACGTAGGATCGGCTATGAACTGCGCGTCCGTTAGTCCGCCCGATTGCTTGGCCAAGTAGTTCAAAAACGTAGTTTCGAGTGTAAGCTTTGTTTTATCGCTTACCTGATACCCAACATGGGCAAAGTAGTTTCTACTATTAAAATTGGAATTTGGTCTAAATCCGCTTCCCTCCTTATAATTTATATAGGTGTAGTAACTGATTTTCCCCACCGTTCCGCTAAGGCTATTAAAACTGGTGCGTAAATCAAAAGAGCCTAATGACTGCCTGCTCACCCATGCTATTTTTTTATCGGTTTCAGGCTTTTTGAACTTAAAATTAACCAAGCCACCAAACTGTGTTCCGTACTGCAAGGATGCGGCTCCTCGAATAACCTGAATTTCTTCCAAAGCCTCTGCGGGCGGTGTATAGTAACTTTCAGGATAGCCCAACACATCTGCACTAATATCATAGCCGTTTTGGCGTGTATTAAAATTGGCCGTTCGGTTGGGGTCAAGTCCCCTACCCCCAATATTTAACTGTAATCCTGAATCGCCATTATCATAAATATTTAGTCCTACAACCTGACTGTAAATCTGTCTGGGGTTATTGGCTGCTAAGTTTCCTGTGATGCCATCCAAAAGGACTACCTCGGTCTTTTTTCCTGCATAAATAGCGGTGCCTTCCACCTTTTTCAATTGCTTTAATGCGAAAACCTCTTGCCTTTTTTGCGTCATTACCACCTCGGACAGCTTTTCTGCCTGTAGTTTTTCTAATTGAATAGTAAAAGTAAAAGCAGTGTCGAACAAAAGTTCCTTTTCTAACACCTCATATTCATAGGCGAAGGCAACCACGGTGTATTTACCTCTAGGTACATTATCAAACGAAAAACGCCCATTATCATCCGTAGTTTCCAAACGCTGTACTTGTTTTAGATATACTTCAGCATAGGATATGGGAACGCCTTGTGCATCTGTTACAATACCAGAAATGCTTAATTGACCCCATACTGGAAACGTAAAAAGTAATAGGACAATACAACTAAATTCCTTTAATTTCATCTTTAAATGGAGTAATCCAATTTTTGTGTTCAAATGATTCCGTTTCTTGTACTAAATCTACCTTGGGGTCTACAAAAGTAGTGCTCAATCTTCCATTGAGTGTCACCTGACAATCCACATAAACTTCAACTTTTTTATGCCCATTAGCTTCAAAATGATTCTTTAATATATGTGCATATTCTAAGATAAAATCAGGTTGAAATGCCATCTGCTTTTCTTGAATCGGCGTTAAAAAATCTGTGTTATCCACATAGAACCACCTTCCAGTTTCGCCATTCACCACCTTAAATTGCGCGTAGCCCGATTTCTCCATTAACATTACGCGCCATGAAAACCGATACCCCTCCTCTGTCCAAAAAAGTTCTCCATGATATAAAAGATATCTAAAAGGCAGCGCCAACTGAAGCACAAAAAATAAGCTCACGACTGCATATTTTAACTTAGGCAGTAGCCCTTCACCGTAACAGAATTGTCTCTGATTATCAAATCGATTTTTAGTGATGCGAAAAACTTTGGCAATACTAGCCGCTATTTTATGATGCAAGCGAGCATCAAAAAATATGAGGGTAGAAACAATCATGATATACGGAAACATTCCGATTGGGAATAGCACGCGCGTTAGCACATGAAAAACGACCACGAGCAGAAATGCATAGGGTCTGGTTTTCCGATACAACAAAAGAAAGGGAATTGCCAAATCGTACAAAGCACCTGACCAGCTAAAGGCATATTGCACCCATTCCTGACTTACTAAATCTCCCAAAAAGGGAATATCGAACTTAGAAGGTAGCCATATTTTTAGCGGCATAGCCTTGATCAACCAATCAGAATTTAGCTTCGCCAAACCGGCATAAAAATAAACAACACCCAGTAATAACTTAATACAGTTAATGGTCCAAGCAGGAATGTATTGATAGGCTTTTTCAGGATTTCGTACTGCATCAACCGAGAAATACCCGCTTGCAGGGAGAAAAATCATCAAAAAGCTCAGTACACTTATAAAGTAATAATGATTCAAATAGGTGGTCTTGTCCATGAGTTCTATATAGGTAAAACTCAGAAAGAAGACAAAAATAGCAATAGTATACCGATAGCCAATGGCTACGCAAACCGCTGCGATTGCACAAACAGCAAAAATAAGATAGGTATACTCACCAATGGGCTTTACCCATTCAAAGCCGTAATAGGAAAAAAAGTAGGTTGGCTGGATATATAATTTATCTATCCAGCCATAGCTCCAAAACCGGATAATGCTCACGAACATCATCGCACCAAATAAAATGCGAAAGACCGCCAAAGGGGCGGCCTCCACAGGAGCGTTTATATACTTTTTCAAGAATGTGTTCATAAATTAGTCGCCATCTGCATCTACAAAATCAATACTTATACTCATGGCAGAAACCATATCTACTTTTAACAACGGAACTATTTTTTGTACCTCATCATAAGCCAATAGCATATCTGTTGGCGTTGTATTATCTTCTATTTCCGACCTAAAAGGTGCCAAGCCAGTAACCATTGACCGTGCCAGATTAAATTGATTATTGATTATCCCATTGAGGTCTTCCCCATTTTTAACTGTATTCAACACATCTAAATAAGATGCTAAGCTCTCTCCCGCTGCATCGCTACCAAAGTGTTTTCCATTGAAAAAATCCTGAACAGCACTTAGTCCCTCCAAAAAAAGTGTGTTTGAAATTTCTTGTTCATAAAAGGCTTCTACATTTTGGGGAAGCGTGGTGCCGGTAAATACGCCTAAGGGAATTCCCATTTTTCCAGCTCTTAAAAATTTCTCATAGTAGAATATATAATCGTTAGCGATGCGATCTACAGAGGCCGTGGCCGAAGCACCGTCATTTCCTACAAAAATATCACGGTAAGACGCTTTCCACTCCGCTACAACATCATTGGTAAGCGTGGTCATATCATTAAGCACAACGTCGATATAGGCAAAGGTAGCTTCTTTATCAGCTTCGTTGTACTTGGCAACAATAGCAGCATCGTCCGCTCCTAAACCATTAATTAAGTAGTCCAGCGCAGGAAATCCTTTTGCATCCCTATTGGATGACAATGAAAGATCGTAGGTACCTGAAGCAATATAACTAGCTATTTTTTGACTGTCCGTTGGGTAAATATTCATATTTAATCGAAGACCAAGGGTTTCCGCAGGTCCAATCTCGAACATGGAAATTCGCTGCCACATTTTATAAGCCGATAACCATGATGCTCTAAACTCGGTAAGGTTTGCCGCACTTGCATCTGTTTTAAAGGTCTCATAAGAAGCGTTGAGTGCATCCAATTCAAAAGAAAACGCATCATAAGACGGAATTATAATGTTATCCGCCCAATTCGTCAACATGGTGCTTCTCTCAAAACTTACTTCTGGCACAGCATCTACAATAGGGTCGTCACCATCATTATCTGAAGAACAGGCCCAAATTAGGGATAGAAAAACTATACTTCCAAACAACTTTTTCATCATCTTATTCTTATTTATTCTAATTAAGTACAAAAATAAAAAAAGCAACCCAAAACCTAATAAGAATAGGCTGCTTTTTTATCACAAAAACTCAACTTTTTTATTCCGAAGCCGCTTCTAGTGTAAACTCAAATCTTTCAGCGATGGCTGTAGCCATATTCTCCAATGTGGAAAGTTCTACATCCCATAGTCCGTTTGGTCCGTCATCCATCAAATCAACCAAAAAGGCATCTACTTCAGTTTTAGTAAAATAAGGGTCATCTGAATTTGGCTTTCTTGTAAACTGCAAGCTGTATATAAAGCCGTAGCCTTCTGATATATCGTGAAAAGCAGCACCAAAATCAGGAGCCTCCTGACCAAGAAGATTCTTAGCCTGCTGCAAGTAGTAAACAGACCTTATTCCCATAATCTCGGAAATTTTTAGTTTGATAATATCAGCCTGCGCATCCCTAACATCATAGTCCTTTGCAACAATCGCCGCTCTACCCAATTTAAAGGCCTGAAAAATCTCATCAGCAATTCCGGCAAAATCATCGTCTCCTTCTACCCTGCCAATATACTTATTCAAGAAACTGTCTGCTCCTAAGTCGACATTTGGGTTTGCTGCATCTGCATTCAAACCATACACATAACCATAAGCTTCATCCCATTTATGTTCCATGGTAGTATAGAACTTACCCTCTGCCACCGTTCCAGCATCGTTATCGGCCCTATTGGAACCTTCGTCCAAAACAGCAGTACTCAAGTAATTATTCAAAGCTTGGTCCGTAGCTAAGGCACCGATTAATCCCTTTGTCCATAATTGGTCAAATTCCAATCCTTTGGTATTAATATATCGTGTGGCCGAACCATCTGGAATCTGACCAGCAACCCCAGGGGCAGCTGCTACTTGCCAGCTAGGAAAAATCTCCACAACTTGGGCTGTAAGCCAAGCGTCAAAATCGGCACGTATTAGCGCCTGATTGGTAGTG
>JBLICT010000045.1:0-17307 GCA_047632415.1 Maribacter sp. | reverse complement strand
GCACTACTTACGAGATATGTTGGAGTCGCTTACTAAGGTAGAAAAGCCAACCTTGGTGGTACTGACCCCAGGTATTTACAACTCGGCCTACTTTGAGCATGCCTATTTAGCTCAACAAATGGGAGCAGAGTTGGCCGAAGGAAGAGATTTAGTCGTAAAGGACGGCTTTGTTTATATGATGACCACCCATGGTTTGTATAAAGTAGATGTAATCTACCGCAGTGTAGATGATGAATTTATAGATCCTTTGGTATTTAATAAGGATTCTCTTTTAGGAACTCCTGGTCTGTTTGAAGCCTATCTTAAAGGAAATGTAGTTTTGGTAAATGCACCGGGTGCGGGTGTCGCAGACGATAAAGCCGTATATGCCTATATTCCTAGGTTGATAAAATATTATTTAGGCGAAGAAGCCATACTGCCAAATATTAAAACCTATATCTGTGCGGAACCACAAGATTGCAAATACGTTCTTGAACACATTGCAGAACTGGTGGTAAAACAAACAGATGGCTCCGGTGGTTACGGAATGCTCATAGGGCCACATGCCACAAAGGCGGAACAAGATGAGTTCGTGCTAAAAATCAAGAATAATCCAAGGAATTATATTGCGCAACCCATGATTAACTTGTCTCGTGTGCCAACGCTTTGTGATAATACAATCGAAGGAAGGCATGTAGATCTTCGTCCTTACGTATTATACGGAAAAGATATTAAGGTAATACCAGGAGCACTCACGAGGGTAGCCTTGACAAAAGGCTCTTTGGTTGTTAATTCTTCACAAGGTGGTGGTAGTAAGGACACTTGGGTATTGGATAAATAACTTTCGGAATAGCACTTCAAACATAAAATCAATCGATAATTTTCATATTAAAATAGAACTATGCTAAGTAGAATTGCAGATACAATGTATTGGATGAATCGTTATCTAGAACGAGCAGAAAATTACGCTCGCTTTATGGATGTAAATTTCAATCTTTCTTTAGAATCGTCACCCAATGCGGTGCAACAATGGCAGCCATTGGTAATGATTACTGGAGATTGGCCTTTGTATGAATCCTTGCATAAAACCGTGGAAAAACAAAAAGTGATTTACTTTCTTGGTTTTGACCCACAAAACCCAAATTCTATGTATAATTCTATTTGTAATGCAAGGGAAAATGCGCGCGCCATTAGACCAGAATTGACCAAAGAAGTATGGGAACAAATAAACTACTTGTATTATTTTGTAAAGGAAGGATTGGAGAAAAAAAGATGGAAAGAGCAAGATCCCCGTTTATTTTTTAAAACAGTGAAAGAAGGTTGTCAGCTCTTATATGGTATTTTTGCCATTTCTATTTCGCGTAACGATGGCTGGCACTTTGGTAAAATTGGTCAGTTGATAGAACGTGCCGATAAAACATCACGGGTCTTGGATGTGGAATATCATATATTACTAAACACGCCTCAATCCGTAGGCACTCCCTTCGATTTATCGCAATGGGCAGCCTTACTTAAATCGGTCTCTGCATACGATATGTATCGGAAAAAACATGGAAAACTTACGGCAGTAAGAATTTCTGAATTTTTAATTTTAGATAAGGTATTTCCTCGCTCTATGTATTTTTGTTTAATCGAGGTAGAAAAATCTTTGAAGGCCATAACAGGAAGCGATACCGGATTTACGAATAGGGCAGAAAAGGAATTGGGAAAATTAAATGCACAACTAGAGTTTGCGGATATTAACGATATTTTTGAAGGAGGTCTCCACGAATATGTAGATGGTTTTCAGAAAAAACTCAATGTAGTCTCTACCGCGGTTTACGATTCTTTTTTCGCGAATACAAATCAGCAAACTATTTTGCAAGAGCAAAACCAATAATGTATCATTCGGACAATCACTCAAAGCTTTGGCTTAAAAATAGTGTTGGCATTTTTTATTCGTAATGTCAACAGCATTTAATTAGGTCGAAAAAGAATCCCATCAAATATTTCTATGAAGGTTGAAATTATACACGAAACCGAATATACATATGCCTCTGAGGTATTTTTAGAGCCACATTACTTGAGGTTTAAACCCTGTCCAACATCCTAATACGGAATTAGAAAGTTTTAGTTTAAAGGTATTTCCGCAACCTGCGGGCATGTCAGAGCAAATAGACGCCGAGAATAATAGCATTCATTTCAGTTGGTATGGAGGCATGCATAAAAAACTTAGAATTATAGCAACATCGGTATTAACAACGGCTCCCTATAACCCGTTCAATTTTCTATTGTCGCCAACGAGCTATAATCATATGCCCTTTTCCTATGATTTAGATTTAAAGAAGTTATTGTATCCGTATTTAGAAACTATATCAATAGGTAAATCTTTAAGAGTATATGGTGATGATTTAGTAGCGACTACAAAAGGGAATACCCTTAGCTTTTTAAGTGAGTTGACTATTAAAATTCATCAAGATTTTAGTTTAGAAATACGTGAGGTAGGGGAACCTTACCTACCTGATGAAACCTTCGATTTAAAAAGAGCTTCTTGTAGAGATTTGGCTTGGATGCAGATTCAATTGCTACGGCACTATGGTATGGCAGCCCGTTTTGTGAGCGGCTACTTTTACGTAGATGTGGAGGAGCCTACATATGAACTTCACGGCTGGACTGAAGTGTTTATTCCTGGTGCTGGTTGGATAGGGTATGACCCTAGTAACGGGATACGAACGTCAAATATGCACTTTCCAATATGCACAAGTGCCAGCTACCAGAATACCATGCCAGTTTCAGGGTCTGTGCGTGGAGACGCGTCTTCTGTTCTTAGGACTAAATTAGAAATTAAGCTAGTTTAGTGCAGGTTTCAATTTTTAACAGTCAGCCCATTACCTAAAATAGTTTCAGCAGTTGGTATAACCTAGGAATTATTGTAAATTGAAACTTCATTTAAGTAGCAAAATGCATGAAATATTCTAGGTTCATTTTTGGTTTGATGGTGGCGGTTTTAATGGCCTGTAATTCTAACGAAAAGAAAAAAGATACACTAGAAACCTTAGCAAGCAGTCAGGGTCCAAAAGTAGTAACTGCCGATATAGAGGAAGGTATAAAAGCGAACATTGCCAAAAAAGTCAAGGAAGATGGTGGCTATTTTAATATGAATACCGACGGAAAGGAACTCCGCCTTCAATTGGTTCGAGTGCATACTGAGTACCTTTCCAATCTGGGCCCAGGGCGCCATTTCGCTTGTGTAGATCTTGCCGATGTGAGCGGTGATGTTTATGATGTCGATTTTTTCTTGGAAGGAGACCCGGGCAATATGAACGTTACTGAGACCACGCTTCATAAACTCAATGGAAAGCCGTTTTATACTTGGAAACAGCGCGATAACAAAACCTGGTACAAGTTGCCCGTACAAGATGCATCCAAAGATTTGTTAGGGGTAGTGGAAGGTCAAGACCGTTTTGAATTCAGCTATGAAGTTACCTTACCAGAAATGAGCGATACCACAAAAATGTGGATTCCGGTTCCTCAGTCCGACCGTTTTCAAACCATAGAACTGGTTTCCATGGAAGCTCCTGTCGCCCATGAGACTTTAGAGGACAAATACAATAAAAATAAGGTGTTGCATATGCGTTTTTCTCCAGAACATAGCGGAAAAATGGTAAAACTTGTTTATGATGTGCAGCGACAAGAGAAACAGGCTTATGAAGACGAGACCTCGCCCAACGATTATCTTGGCGCTAGTTTATTGATGCCCATTGGCGACAGGTTCCAGATACTTTCAGATTCCATTATCGGGAGCAAGCGTAAAGAAGGAACCATAATGCAGGCAAGGGCCTTGTACGATTATATTATAGACAATATGCGTTACATGAAATCCGGCACCTACGGCACAGGAGATGCGGTTTATGCCTGTGATGCGCTTACAGGCAATTGTACGGAGTTCCATTCCTTGTTCATTTCCTTGGCGCGATCTGCTGGAATCCCATCGCGATTCGCCGTTGGGGCATCAATACCTTCCGATCGCGATGAAGGTGGAATTTCTGGCTATCATTGCTGGGCGGAATTTTATGCCGAAGGAAAGTGGTGGCCTGTAGATATTAGTGAGGCAAATAAATACTCGGCGTTAGCTACCTATTATTTTGGCAGGCATCCGGCAAATAGAATCGAGTTTACTAAGGGAAGGGATTTGGTACTCGAACCTGGGCCAAGTTCGGGACCTATTAACTTTTTGGCTTACCCGGTCATGGAGCAGGGAAACAAAACACTTTTTCCAGAAACGATTTTTACATTTCAAAGGAAAAAAGAAAACGAAGACTTAAAAAATAAAGTCAGTTTACGCTAACCAGATTTGTTTGAATCTTCGTTTCTTTAATTTGAATTTTTCCAATCTAGGAAAAAATCTTAGCCCAAAGACCCATGAGAGTCTTGGCATTATGATTTATTTTATCCCTGCGCTAGCCCTTTAAAGTAAATGAAACTTGCGTATTATGCAGTGCTAAAAACAATTCATTTATTGCGGATGTTCATTACCTCCAACAGAATCTTTTTCTTCACCTTGTGGATGCTCATCTCCTCCAGCAGGATGCTCTTCTTTCGCGGCACCATCTTCCGTTGGGTGTTCCTCACTTTTTGGATGCTCTTCTTGTTGTTCCGTAGTTTCTGCTTTTTTCTGCTCTCTACAAGAGGTCAATGATGTTGCAGCAATAAAGCTGAAGACCATCATAAACAAAAATACACGCTTCAATTCTTTCATTCGATTCATTTTATTTTAGATTTATAGGTTAAAGTTTTTTGGAATGATTCCATTCCTAAGGGTGTTTTTTGAAATAAAGTAACTAATTTATAGTATGTTATTTAGTTTGCCGACTAGGCGAAAAAATAAAACATAGCAATGGCTATGGCGAGTATTTTCAACGCAGTAGGAGTGCAAAAGAACCAGTAAAAACAGTCAGGTTATTTCATCACAGACCCTTAATTAGTAAATATAATAAAATTTATGGCACGCCTTGCGTTAACATGCCTATGGATTTGGGATTCATTTTTATTGGTAATGCCCTTAAATTTAGTTTTGCTTTTACACGAATACTCTTTTTTAAAGCAGGAACTCCATCTATTTCTCTAAAAATCCATAATATTATAGCTTGATATAAAAACCGACTGCGATACATGAAAATTCTGCATACCTCGGACTGGCATATAGGCAAGCAATTACATAAATATGATTTGGCTGATGACCTAAATCTATTTTTCGATTGGTTGATAAACTATATCAAGACCGAAGCGATAGATGTGCTTTTGGTCTCGGGCGATATTTTTGATCAGGCAAACCCGTCGCAAGCTGCTTTTAAACAGTATTACGATGTCTTGCGGCAATTGGTGCAACTGGATTGTAAACTCATCATCACAGGGGGTAATCACGACTCCGCAGCGGTACTGAACGCGCCAAAGGAGCTATTGAATGCTTTTGATATTACGGTTATCGGTGGTGCCACAGAAACACTATCAGAACTGTTTATTGACGTAGAAAAAAATGGGGAACGATTGGTAGTGGCCGCCGTTCCTTTTTTGAAAGATCGTGACATCCGAAAATCGGTTGCTGGGGAAACCTATGCTACTAAAATCGAACAAATAAAAGCCGGACTTCAAACTTATTTTTCAACTATTAATACCCATTACCAAAATCATTATTCTGATGGTTTTTTCGTGGTTATGGGGCATTTGTTTGTGCAGGGTAGCGCTATTTCTGAAAGCGAACGTGATATTCAAATCGGTAATCAAGCTGGGGTACAGGCGTCAATGTTTCAAGGCATACCAGATTATGTGGCCTTGGGGCATATTCATAAACCACAAGCCATATCGGAAGAGGAGCACATCCATTATTGCGGTTCGCCAATTTCGCTTAGTTTTTCTGAAAAAGAAGATCAGAAGCAGGTAAATATCATAACGCTAAAAGATAATCAATTGCAGCGTTTAGAAATTATACCGATTCCGAAACAACGGAACTTAGTGACCTTTGAAGGCAGTTTAGATGAGGTGCAGCAACAAATGATAGGGTATAATCAGGAAACACCCCTGTTGTCGCTCGCGGAAATTATTGTAAACGAGGAAACCGAAAGTCTGGAAAGGCGACAAGCATTCGAAGCCTTTGTTAGTGAACCGACTAACCCGCGTATACAGATTGTGAAATCCCGACTTCTTTTTAACCATAAAATACGGGGTGCAAGCGATGCTTTTGCTGTGGGTACCGATGTGGCCGATGTAACACCTATGCAAATGTTCGAAAAGAAATTGGAGTTGCAAGTGGGATTAGAAAATACGGAGGAGCTTAAAGCGGCTTTTAGAGATATTTTGCAAGAATTGAATTTGTAGGAAATGAAGATTTTAAAAATACGATTTCAAAATATCCATTCGTTAAAGGGCGAGCATGAGATCGACTTTGCATCCGGCATCTTGGCCGAAGCAGGACTCTTTGCCATAACCGGCCCTACAGGGTCTGGAAAATCCACTTTGTTGGATGTCATTACCTTGGCGCTTTACAATCGCATTGCCCGTGTAGATCGCGCTGTTACCAATACTGTTTTGGAAGACGATGGGGGCATTATGACGCGTAACATGGCTAGCTGCTATGCTGAGGTAGACTATGCCGTAAACGGAAAAGCATACCGTAGCCATTGGTCCATTGAACGGAATCGTAACAACAACCTGAACAATAGAAAACAGGAGTTGGTGGACGTCGCTACCGGAACCATTTTGGAAAGTGGCACTAAAACCCCAGATAAAAATCAGGAGATTATCCGGTTGAGCTACGAGCAATTTGTAAAGGCCATGGTGCTTTCGCAGGGAGAGTTTAGTAAACTTTTGCAGGCACCACGTAACGAGCGGAATAAATTACTGGAAGACATCACAGGTGCAAAATCATACCGAAATATCGGTAAGGCAGTGTTTCAACGCTATGCAGGGGTCAAAAAGAAAGTGGAGCTAAAAGAAGCGGGCTTGGCGACTATTGCCTTGCTTACGGAAGAGGATATTGTCGAAAAGCAAGCCGAATTGACCAACTTAAAGATTTCCCAACCCAAAGTTCAAAAGGCCTACGAGCAACAGCGGGAGAAAATAGAAATCAGGAGGCAACTTTTAGAAGCCAAAAAGGAGGAGGAAACCTTGGCGAAAAAGGCCATCACACTTCAACACTATTTTTCTGATTTTGAGGGTGACAGGACGCTTTTAGCAAAACACGAGCAGCTAGCGAAATACGGATCTAATTTGCGTAATTACGATTTGACACAAAAGGAGCATCAGCATATAGAACAACAACAACAAAATCTTCAAAAAGCGAAAGGGGAGGAGGAAGTCCGCTTGGTAACACATTTGAAAACGATTGCAAACCTAATTGGGGATGCCGTTACCAAAGAAAATGGCAACGCTAAGCTGGAGCGCTTTAGAAGTACCATTACCCGACTTCAATCTCAAGAAATTGCCAAACGGGACGAAGCCCAGTGGTACCATAACCAATTGAAAAACTTAGTCAACAAAGTTCAACTGTTGGATTATGATTTGTACTTGTTCGATACTCCTGTTGAATTTGAGAAAGAGGTAGCTCGTTTAAAAGGGAGACTTGCAGAAGCCATTGCGGATTCAGACGTGACTTCTTCCATTGAACTAGACCAACAATTGGAAAATTTACGTACTGCTCAGGAACAAGCGCGGGAATTGCTGGATAAGAAGGGTCAGGCTATAAAATTGCAACAACAGTTAAGGGAAGCTAAGACGCAACTAATAGCAGAACAGGGAAGAGAAAAAGAGACTATCCAAGCCCTTTTAACACTCAAAAAGGAAGTTGCCTTTCTCGATACCGAAGTAACGGAACTAAAAAAGACCCTGGAGTACCAGCGCAAACACCAAAGTCTTGATGCGCACCGAGTACAGTTGAAGGACGAAGAACCTTGCCCGCTTTGTGGGGCTATGGAACACCCGTATGCAACAGTAGAACCTCATTTTGATATGAATGAGGAACGCTTAAATGGCAAAGAGACTATATTAAAGGAAAAACGAGAGCGAAGTATAACCCTTCAAGAAAACAATAGGTTTAGGGTAGCGGAGCTGCAACGTATTCAAACCGAAATCGACCAAAAAACTTTGGATAATTTAGCATTAGATACCCATATAACTGAATTGGCAAAAGCTTTGGAATGGAATCCAAAGGATAGTTTAGAAGTGCTACAAGCACAACGAAACGGACTAGCCCAACGGATACAGGACTTGGCGAGTTCCAAACAGGCGTTTTCCGCAAACGATTTACTTTTGGAATTACAAGAACCGAAGCAATCATGGCAAAAAGCGCTATTCGATTATAACACGGCTAAGGAAGTACGCAGTAAAAAGTATTCGGGCACTACTATAGATACGGAATCAAATACCCTAAGTAGAAAGCTTATTGAAAGTATCGCTTCTCAGAAAAATTTGGAAATGCAAACTACTACTATCCAACAACAATTATTAAACATAGTACAACTACAAAAGGAGCATCATAAAAAGTTGCAGTCCATTTTGTTGAAAGAAAATCTAAGTGATTTGGAGCAATTGCGTTTGGCTATACTGCCTGAGGAGACTGCGAACAATCATCGAAAAAGAAAAAATGAATTAGAAAGTTGGAAATTGCTCCTCACCGAAAAGGAAACCACCAATAGCAATAGTTTAAAAGTGCTGCTGAAAAAAGATGCTACTGAATTGGTGATGGAGCTTCTGGAGGATAGTTTTATGCAGGCTAAAGAAAAATGGGAGGATTTGTCGATCAACTTGGGTAAGATTTCCCAATTGTTAGAAGATGACGAAAAAACAAGGAAAAAGTTTAAAAATGAGCAAATAGAACTGAATAAACTAAAGAAAGACCAGCTGCTTTGGAAGACCATGAACGATTTAATTGGTGATTCCTACGGGAATAAGTTCTCTAATTTTGTTCAGGATTTAACCTTGGAACAACTCATCGGTTATGCCAACAAACGCCTGTCTGAATTTACGGATCGTTACGTGCTGGACATCCCTACGGCAGACGAGGCGGAGAAAAGCGATACGCTTAAGATATTTGACACCTATATGGGCAATGCCCGTAGGTCGGTTAAGACCTTGTCGGGTGGGGAGACCTTTTTGGTAAGTTTAGCGATGGCCTTTGCCTTGTCGGACATCGCATCTAGAAACGTAAAGATAGAATCCCTCTTTATAGACGAAGGATTTGGTACCCTGGATCCAGAGACCTTAGATCAGGCCATTACCATTCTGGAGAAAATGCAGAATGAGGGCGACCGCTCCGTTGGGGTTATCTCCCACGTAGGTGCATTAAAAGAACGAATTACCACGCAGGTGCAGCTAGAAAAAAGTAGTTTGGGACATTCGCAGATTCGTGTGGTGCAGTAGTCTTGTATGAGATCTATGAATGGTCATTATTTTAGGTTGAGGAAAACCTTCTGGAATATATTGTCAGCTTAGGACACTAAATTCCTATGGTTGTAGCATTACCCTTTAATGGGTCCATTAAAAAAGAACAACGCTCTCTCAGCTACAAATGGTAACTGCCTTATCTGTTTTGTTTAAGAGTTGAGATTTTCCTCAACGGCTTCAAGCACCTGTACGAGCGAATTAATTAGGATTCGAGATCCGTGCAATTGTACTAAAATACGGGTAGGCGATGGCTCAAATTTATCTTCGTTTGTTACAAATAAATGTTCATAATAGGCAATACCTTCCATTAGATTGGTGCCAAAGTTTATAAGTTGTTTTCTTCGCTTTTCGGTCGGGTTTCTATTATACTCTTTAATTTGTTCTTTATAATACTGTAAATAGATTTGCAATTCTTTTATGAACATATTGGGGCGATTTGTGTGGCTCATAACATCCGTTTTACCGTACACATGATCAATCATATCCGCAAGGGAAGTAATCTTAGAGAAATAAGCCATGTTTGGCCCAGGGCAAATAGAAACGCCATCACCTTCTACTTTGGTATCCAAATTATAGGCCAATAGTGCTGCTGTTCCCAGTCCTACGCAAGTACACGATTTTTCGGTAATCTTATTAAACTGGTATTCGAATTCCGATTTTGATAACTCTTGAGATTCCAAATCTTTTAATTTGGCGGCTTGATATTGTCTGGATGCAGTACACAATCCTTTTTCCTTCAAATCCTTGTTCAGAGCCACAAATTTCTTGGGGCATGGACTGCCAGGTTTCCCATTGGCAATACGTTTTTCTTTTTCTAAATCCTTGGTATTGCCCTTAAGGCTATGAAATGGAATTCCCAGCGGTGAGGTGTTACTTAGATAAAGATCGTCTTCTTGCGCTTGTGCCAGTTTGTCTAAAGTAGCCTTATCTACCGTAGTGGCTTCGGGTACCAAAAGAAAGGCAGAGCCCCAGCCTACAGAATCTACCCCATATTTATTCATAAGGAAGTCGTGCTCTTCTGCTGTTCCCACACCACCTTGCGCACTTAATAGCAACGGGAGCGCAAGTGTAGGTACGGTACGCTGTTTGTTTTTCAGCGCCCCCGACAATACTTCAAAGACCGATTGGATGAGCTCCTCGCGGTTTTCTTTGAATTGTTGTAAAATAGGCCCCATTAGGTAGCCCTCTGTTGCAAAGGCATGGCCACCACAATTTAAGCCAGATTCTATACGGTACTCGGAGACCCAAATACCTTTTTTTGCTAAAAACTTACCCTGTATCAATGCGGAACGGTAATCACTTACTTTAAGAATTATTTTCTTTTTTATGTTGCCATTGGCATCGGGATAAAAATCCTCAAATTTTTCTAGATAGGCGTAAAGGCGTGGATTCATTCCTGCGGAAAGTACGACGGATGATTCCAGGTCGCTGTTTGCAAAACCTCTAAGTGCTGCATGGGCGTCGTTGTATTGGGAGGGTAACTTCTCCTTTTTTACGTAATTATCCTTATCCACCTTAGTCATTATATTCACGTCTATACTACCCATGGGCATGTGGTTCTTTACCCAATTTCCAATTTCCTCTAAATGAAAGGTGTCCCTAGTGCGCTGGTAAAACTCCTGTTTAAACGAAGAGGTATCCGGCAGCATATTAAAATATGCTTTAATATCGTTGGCTGTTTCTGTGGTAGCTTGTTTGAATTCCTCAAATTTTGTTTGAGTAAGTCCGTTGATCATATCCAGATAGGAAGTGACCCGTTTTGCCCTAAAATCTTCCATTTTATCCGTAATTTCCTTGTAGGGGAGATGGAACTTTCCACAATACATTTTGCGAAGTTTTTCCAGTAAAATATCATCTACCAAAGAGATAACGGAATCGACCCCTAAATGCGCAACTTTTAAAGGAGAATCTATGGTAAAGCCGATGCCCATTACGGGAATGTGAAAAGAATGTGCGTATGTCATAAAACGTTATTTATTTATAGTGACGTTTAAGTTTTTTCGATAGCGTAAATACGCTATAAAGCGTATGATTAACGAACAAAATTGGTGGTTTTTTACTAGGTAAAATATGATTTTTATCAGGTTTTGCAAATATCAAAAAGGTTTTGTTTACGATTATTCTAATAAAAAATTTCTCATGAATATGCCTATCTTGCACCGAAGAAATGACATCTTTAAAACCTCATATTGTTACCGCAATGGCTTACTTTTTTATAGCTGCGGTATTGGGGTTGGTATTACGATTTTTCTCCGTACTAGAAATTCCTATAACCTATAAATTCTTTGTGCATACCCATTCACATATTGCCCTTTTAGGATGGGTTTATGTGGCGCTAACAACCCTTATTTACAAGGTATATGTGCAGCAAGAGGAACATGATAAACGCTACAAAACTATTTTCTGGTGTACCCAAATAACGCTATTGGGTATGTTGTTTAGCTTTCCGTTTCAAGGCTATGCGCTATTCTCTATTATTTTTTCCACCTCCTTTTTGTTCGCTTCCTACGCTTTTGTGTGGTTGTTTGTGTCCCGTGCTAAACCAGAAGTAAAGCAAACTCATTCTTATAAATTGATGAAGGCAGCCCTCTGGTACATGGTGCTATCTAGCATTGGTCCTTGGGCTTTAGGTGGTATCATGAGCGTTTTAGGGCCAGAATCTATTTGGTACCGTATGGCTATTTACTTTTATCTTCATTTTCAGTATAACGGGTGGATGATTTTGGCCTTGGTAGCCTTGTTCTTTTATGTTTTGGAGCAAAAAAACGTGGTCCTGGTAGAGCGTTCCTTTAAGCGCTTTTTTTGGTTACTTAATTTAGGGATTGTGGCGTCCTTTTTACTATCTACCTTATTTGCGGAGCCTCCAGTATTCCTTAATTTAATTGGTGGTTTAGGGGCAGTAGTACAAGCATTGGCTTTTATGCTCTTGGCAAAGGAATACCGTTCTTTAAAAGCAGGGGAGAAGCTGCGGCTCACTGGTATGGAAACATTTTTGTTACATGTTTTTGTACTGGCTATAGCTGTTAAAATGATAGCACAGATAGTTTCCGCTCTACCTTTTTTCGTTGATGTTATAACTATTTATATCGATTTTGTCATTGGTTATTTACATTGGACATTTTTGGGTGTGCTTACACTCGGTATTTTCTTTTTCTTTGAATATTTTAAGTTGATCTCACTAAAAAGATATATGGTGTTGGGTTATCTTTTAGGTTTTATAGCTACCGAGGCGTTTATTTTTTATAGGGCCCTAGCAGGATGGCAAGGAATTTCACTGATTAATGAATATCCAAAATTTTTGGCTTTGGCCAGTTTACTAATTGTCATTAGTCTTGGTTTTATTTTTGCCGATTCTACACGTTCTTCCAGGGAGATTTAAAACATGGTAGAATAACTTTTTATATCAACACATGGTTCAAATAACAGAGTGATATTTATCATATTTATGGAACAGCAATAACCGTAATTTTAGAGTATTAATTTAAAATGCACTAGGATGAAAAAACGAGTTCCAGTTACCGAAATAATGACTAAAAACGTTCTTACGTTAAGTATTAAGGACAATTTGGAGGATGCAGAAGAACTGTTCAAAAAAAATAAAATTCGGCACGTACCCATAACGGCGGGAAAAAAGATATTGGGTATGCTCAGTTATACTGATTTGATGCGTATTAGCTTTGCGGATGCTATTGGAGACGATGAGCATGATGTGGACACTACGGTTTACAATATGTTTTCTATTGAGCAAGTAATGGCAAAGGATGTTGTTTCTGTTACCTCAAAGACTACCATACAAGAAGTTGCTGAATTTTTGTCTAAGAAAGAATTTCATGCACTTCCAGTGGTTGAGAATGATGAATTGGTTGGTATTGTGACAACGACGGATTTGATTACGTATTTGTTGGAGCAGTATTAGACCGAGTTTCAGTTATTAAATACGGATGCTTAAAAAGGAATTTTATGCTATTAGGGTAGCTATCAATACCGTTTCTTTTTAAGCATCCTTGTTTCTCAATTATAATCGTTTGGTTCTTAAGGTGTCCCTACCACTTTTTCATACGTTGATTGTAAGTCTAGTGAATCGTTCATGGTTTTTTGCAATTCCATAAGGTCTTTAAAAAGGGTGCTTACGTTTTCTTTATACTGTGGTTGAGTTGCCAAATCGTTAATTTCATTTGGATCCTGCTTCATATCAAACAACAGTACTTTATCAATTTTCGGATATACTAGCAATTTGAAGCCATCCTTTCGTATCATTCGCTGCAAGTTCATGTAGGCACCGTACACTCCATTATAATTTCCCTTTGTGTTTTTTCCAGACAATAGACCCTTAAAACTTTTGAACTGAACATAATCCGGTTTTTTAACATCTGCTAAATCTAGGCTAGTCGCCATAATATCCTGAAGGTAAATGTCTTGGGTTATGCGTTGTCCTTTGGGCACATCCGGACCCATAACTATCAAGGGAACTCGTATACTATGGTCAAACAAGCTTTGTTTTCCCAACAATCCATGTTGTCCAACGGAAAGTCCGTGATCTGCTCCAAAAAAGATATAAGTATTGTCCATCTTACCGGAGGCTTCGAGCGCATCTAATATTTTGCCTATCTGCTCATCTAAGTGGGAGATGATAGCATAATACTCTTGGCGGTGTTTTTTAACGGCATATGCTGTTCTTGGATACGGTGCTAAAGCCTCGTCCCTTAAGGTGGGCTGATTTCCAATGGCATCTTTCCAAGGATATTCTGGCAAAAAACTTTCAGGCACTGCAATGGAATCCAAGGGATACATATCTAGAAACCGTTGAGGTGCTTGTCTAGGATCGTGCGGTGCGTTGAAAGCCAAGTACATAAAAAAGGGGTCTTCTTTTTTTTTGGCCTCTTTTAAGAAATCCAAGGCATCGTTGCGCACTACTTCGCTCCAATGCGTGCCGCCTTCCCAAAAACCGCCTTGTAGTGTATCAGCGGGTGACCATTCAGTATCATCCTCATCTGTAGGACGCGCATATTCCATGGGTAGATAGTCGTTCCAATCGGTCATGTCGCCAGATTCTGTTTCCCATTTTTTGAAGGCAGCAGAAAGTTGACCTCTACGGTCTGGTGGCATACCGGGACGAATATGTTCGGTACGGGAAAAAATAACATCAGCAGGAGCTTGTACATGCCATTTCCCTGTCATATAGGTGTCATAGCCTTGTTGCTCCAATAATTTAGGCCATGTTTCTTTCAGTGCCACGGTGTCCTTTGAGCTCCATAAGGTCTCTTTTTCCTTAGCGTTCCATAGAAAAGCGCCCGAAATAATCATAGATCTAGAGGCAACGCAGATTGCCCCGTGCCAACCGCCCATATTATAGGCGTGGGTGAATGACGTTCCGGAATTGACCATACGGTCTAGGTTAGGCGTGTATATTTCATCTTGGCCCAAAGCACGGACCGAGGCAAAGGTTTGATCGTCTGTGTAGAGGAATACGATATTGGGTTTTACAGGTTCTTCTGTAGCCAAAGGTTCTTGGTTTTGTTTACACGAAAGCAGGCATAAGGACATTAGAAAGAGAATGCTGGTGAAACCGCTAAAACGAATCATGGTAAGCTATTTATAAGGTTATCCTGCAAAATAAGCATTATCCCTATGTTCTCCAGACGATTACCAAGGAGACAAGGTATTTCTTATTGCTATCGGTTCCTAAGCTGTTGTTCTCGTTGTACTTGGATTAGCAAAGGTTTTAGGATTGAATATGCCTGGGTGGCGGCGCTGGAGAACCAGATTAATGGCCTGGACAACGGAACCTATGAACTGTTTATGAGCATAGGGCTTAAGGTGATAACAAATAGAATACATTATTAGCACTTTCAGGAACGAGCGTTTTTTTTGTAACTTTTTTTAACTGTTCTTCTTAGTAGGATAGCTGTTTGATTTAAAACTATAAATACGATTTTTTTTAGTAGGCCTCCTTGAAATAAAATCTACTTTTCAATAAACTTTTATAGAAACTGTCCCATATAAAAATAGGTCGGGTAATTTTATCCATGCTACACCTTCAAATAATAGTGGTGAAAACCAACACTTATAATTGAATTTAAAAGTCAGTTTATTACTTAATGGCCAAAGCAGTATCACTGTAGGTAACCCTGTAAATAGCGTCACCATAATCATCTGATATCAACATAGACCCATCTTTTAACCAAAGTATATCTACCGGTCTACCAGAGGCTTCCTGCGCTTCTTCGTTCAGCCAACCATCAATAAAAGGTTTGCTATCACTAGCTTCTCCGTTTTCCACATTAACCATCATAATGCGGTATCCAACTTTTTTGCTTCTATTCCAAGAACCATGTTCTGCTATAAATGCCTTTCCTTGGTATTCCTTTGGGAACATAGAACCAGTGTAGAACTTAATGGCTAACGGGGCAACGTGTGCGCCCAATTGCAATGCGGGAGATACAAAGTCCGAACATGGGTGTTCATCCCCAAACTCAGGGTCCTTTATGATTCCACCATGACAAAAAGGATAGCCAAAGTGCTGACCGGCCTCGGTTACGTGATTTAATTCACAAGGCGGAATATCATCTCCTAGCATATCGCGGCCATTATCGGTAAACCACATATCTCCAGATTCTGGATGCCAGGTAAAACCAACGCTATTTCTAACACCCTTTGCATAAATTTCTCTATTGCTACCATCTGGGTCCATACGGGTAATAGTTGCAAAACGCTCATCCTCAGCGGTACGGTTACAGATATTACAGGGAGCACCAACGGGAACATATAATTTATCATCGGGACCAAAGGCGATGTACTTCCAACCATGATGAAATTCCGTTGGATAATCGTCATAAACCAATTCCTTTATTGGGGTACCTTTTAAGTTATCTTCAATAGCAGGGTATTTCCATAAACTGCCCACTTGCGCCACATAAAGATCTCCGTTTCTTACAGCTATACCGTTAGGCACTTGCATGGTATCCAAGACCATAACCTTATCCGCAACATAATCTCCATTGGTATCCTGTATGGCATATACGGTATTTTCATTTCTGGTGCCAACGAATAAGGTTCCGTTATCGCCCATGGCCATGGACCGTGCTCCATCTACGCCTCTTGCGAACACTTTTATTTCAAAACCATCAGGCAAAGTGAGTTCCAATAGCGCTAAATCGGTGCTGTCTAGGACCGCTTCCTCTTTTACCGCTTCGGTTTCGGCCTTTTTGGTTTGTTTGCAGGATAGGATAGTAAAAACTAATGCAGTTACAAAGCCCAAACGTAAAAAATTGCTATTCTTCTTCATGCTCATTTATTTTTCACGAAGATACACAACAACTATTAAGATTGTATACTACAAATAGTATGCGAATTCCTTTGATGCGAAAACATGAAGCCTTGTCATCTATGGTGTTGGTAAGGACGACAGTTTAATGGACTACGAGAGCTGTTTTACGCCAAATGTGGATGCAGGCGCATACTTAAACAGGGTAAGTTACTTCCTGTCGCTATAGGTTCCCAGGATATTATCACATGAGGGCTTGCCGGAGCAATACGGCAATGCCATTGTAGGGGACGACCGCTTATATGCCTACCTTAGCGGAGGCTATGATTTTATCTTGAGCAAGAATGTTGATGTGAAGCCCTTGGCCATGTTACTGTACTAGGAGTCCTTACCGGTATCGATGAAACTCACGGAAATCCTTAAAGTAATGCAAATAGGCTATGCTTATGAATTTGCAAATAGTAGTGCCGTACGGAATATTGATAACGGGCGCACGAGATTATGATGAATCTTAGATTTTAAACTATTCACGCAGATTATTTTTATAATAGCGTTCAGATTGATACAAAGACCCTCAGTAATGAGGGTCTTTTTTTTGACTTTTCCTAACCGTACTTCTTAGTGGAACAGTCATTTTTCTAAAATCA
>JBLICT010000044.1:0-17339 GCA_047632415.1 Maribacter sp. | reverse complement strand
CGCTGTAGGATCTGTAGTACTACAAAGTTTATTTGGTAGCCTACAAGGTGTGATGTCCGAACATATTACCATGGCATTCTTTATGCCGGCGACCTATATCTTAATGAAAAACCGAAGCTTTTTCATGGTGTTTATTGCCGGCCTGCTTATGGGAATTGCTTTAATGGTAAAGTTAAATATGGCCTATGGCGTTCTCTTTATAGGTCTCTACCTTTTGTTTCAATATAGTAAGGAAAAAGAGTATACAAAAGGGGTTTGGAACACGCTGGCGTACGGTGTGGGAATACTCCTTATCATTGGCCTCACCATACTCCCCTATTTTTTAGAGAACCATTTAGAACTTTGGTATAACTCGGTTGTAAAGGCACCATTGGAGTACTCTGAGGCAAGACGTTATTCCATTTTAAAATTGATACCTATTCTAGTTATCTTGAGTGCTTTCTTCTTTGCTGTATGGAAAAAAAGATACATCGATTTTAAAAATCCAACAGTTCAGATTCTTTTTATAGCAATCTTTGGGGTAGTGCTTTCTTTTATAAAGGGTGGTCGAGTAAACGGACATTATTTAATTCAATTACACCCTTTGCTTATTGTTTTTGTTGGTATCGTAATATCCAAAATGAGTTGGCCCAGAACCGTACGTTTTAAAAAACTACTTTGGGTTCTTGCACTACTGATGCCCGTAGAAACCTATCTTGAATACGGTAATATTATTAAAAATAAAATAACCAAGGGAACGTTCTTCAATGGAGAAGGAATTTCTGTCCCGGCTTATGTGATAGAAAATAATCTTGATAAAAAAAATATCTTCTTCCTAGAGTATCAAATCGGGTATTGGTTTCTTAATGTGAATCCGCCCACGAAAATAGCCACGCATCCCAGCAATATTTGTAAGGACGAAATGTTCGAGTTCTTTGACAACCCTAGAAAAACATCGGTAGAAGAATTAAAATACATCATGGAAGACCTTCAGCCAAAAACAGTAGTACTTAGAAAAGGCAGACGCATCTTTGACAAGAAAGAAATCGAGGAAAACGACTATATTGAAGCGTATTTGGCCAAGCATTATAAAGCACATGCTGTGGTAGAAAAAGCAGAAATACTACAACGCTTAGAGGGTTTCTAAAATGTGCTTGAACTTTTTAGCATACCCTGATATCACACTTTTATCGAATTTTTCTTCTTCATTAATTCTACCTATCAATGAAACCCCAGTTTTATGCAGAATTATATCCTCTGTAAACGGATTGGCATCTCCACTGAACAAGACCGAAACGTCATAACCCTTTTGTTGCAGCCAGCCGATGGTTAACAAGGTATGATTTATACTACCCAAATAATGTCTGGAAACCACGATTACCTTGTAACTAGGCATAATAATATCAAATATGGTATCCTCTTCGTTTAAGGGAACCAAAATACCCCCAGCGCCTTCTATAACTAAATGATTCTCCGTTTCCGGTTCGTATATATGAAAGCGATCTATGTGTAACCCATCTATCTCCGCGGCCGCATGCGGACTCATAGGCGTTTTAAGCTCATAGCTGCTTGGGTGTATTACCGTTTTGCTATTGGAGATAAGGCTCGCCACTTTATGACTATCCGTATTATCCAGATCGCCTGCTTGTATTGGTTTCCAATAATCAGCCTGTAAGGCCTCGGTAATTATTGCAGACGCTATAGTTTTACCTACTTCTGTGGATATTCCGGTAACGAAAATCTTTTGCATACCTATTTTGGTTTCGTGATTATACCACAATTTAAACACTTATATTTTCTTTTTTCAAAAAATGGGAAAAGTTTATAAAAAATACCCTTCCTGTTATAAAATGCTTCGGATTTGGTGGCCTTGCAATTGGGACACACGACAGGATTATCATTGGCATCCAAAGCATAAGCTCGTACCTCGTTATAAATAGCCACGGCCCTTTCTTTATCCTTAGTGTATACCTGTAATTTTACACCCCCAATGGCATTACTTATTAGCGGATCGGAATTTAAAGTATTCTCATCCCTTAGGAATACAGGAATACCCTCAGATTCCAATTTCCCTTTAAGAATTTGTACATCGGCTGCATACTCAAAGGATGCTACTTGGTAAAAGGTCTCTTCCATGGCAATTATAAGTGTTTTGATAAAAGTTCCAATACGAGGCCTATTTCTTCCTTACTCTTTGTACTATGCAAGCAAAAGCGGAGTCGTTCTTTACCTTCGGGCACCGTTGGTGAGCGCATAGCCTTGACACAAAAACCTTTGTCCAATAAGGCTTTGGAGATTTTCAGTACTTTTACATTGCCTACCACGATACAGGATTGTATGGCAGAACCACTTGGAATAAAATACTTTTCTAGCCCAAGAGCGCTGTACTTTTCTTTAAAAAACACAAGATTTTCTTGAAGGCGCTTTATCTCGGAAATACCCTCGTTTTGTAAATATCCATAGGCCGAAATAATAGTTGCTACCGTATGTGGCGTAAGGCCAGTAGTATAGACAAAACTTCGTGCAAAATTAATAAGGTATTCCTTCAAGGCACTTGCGCCTAAAATAGCGGCTCCATGGCAGCCCATGGCCTTACCAAAAGTAATTATCCTTGCAAAAACCTCGTTTTGCAAACCCAGTTGTTGCACTACACCCTCCCCTTTTGGCCCCATAACCCCTAAGGCATGCGCTTCATCCACCACCAAACAATACCCTTTTTTAGTACAAAAAGCAGTTAGCGCCTTTAAATTGGGCGTATCGCCATCCATAGAAAAAACGGATTCGGTTACCACATAAATGATTGCTCGCGTTGCGCATCGGTCTTGTTCGGTTTTACATCTTGATTCTAAGTCCTTAATATCATTATGCTTGAATTTATAACTTTTCGCATTGCCCATTTTGATACCATCTCGTATGCTAGCATGTATGTGTTCGTCATAAAACACAATATCGTCTCGTTGTGGCACCGAACCAAAAAAACCAATATTCGCATCATAGCCCGAGTTAAACACTAAGGCACTCTCCGTCTCATGAAAATCGACCAAAAGTTGCTCTAATTGTACGTATAACTTATGGTTGCCAGAAATAAGCCGAGATCCTGTTGCACCATTCTGGGCTATATTCTCGGTTAACAGCAACTGAAAGGTTTTGGAAAATAAGGTTTCGTTATGAGCAAATCCCAAATAATCATTGGAGGAAAAATCTATGAGCCCAGCTCTTTTTTCCAAAGAGCGCAAAGCCTTTTCATTGGTTCGCTTGCCTATCTTTTGCTGGAGGTTTGTTGGTAGTTTTTGCATCAAGTCAAATTTAGTGTTTACACTGATTAAATAGTATATTCGTTTTTATAAAATTTTTATTCATGGAACGTTATATTTTCTTTACCCTATCACTCTTCGCTACAGGTCTTTTCGCACAGACTAACTCCTACAGTATTTCCTTTGAGAATGCTGTACATCATGAAGCGAGTGTCACGGCTAACTTTCCAGATATCAAAACTGATACCCTTGAAATACGGATGAGCCGTACCTCTCCAGGAAGATACGCAGTGCACGAATTTGCAAAGAATGTCTATGATTTTAAGGCAACAGACGGCAACGGAAATCCATTGAACGTTTATAGAAAAGACCCATATTCGTGGTTTGTGTTGGACCATAAAGGGATAGTAAATATAACGTATACCTTGTTTGCAAACCATGGTGATGGTACCTATGCTCAAGTTGACGAAACACATGCCCACTTAAATATTCCTGCTACTTTTATGTATGCACCAGCACTAAGTAATCGAAAAATTGAGATCGATTTTAGGGTGCGTGATGATTTAGGATGGAAGATAGCCACGCAACTACCCTTGGTTTCAGGAACTACATATTCAGCACCCAACTTGTACTATTTTATGGACAGTCCTACAGAAATCAGCAATTTTGGACTTCGGGAATTTATGGTAGATGACCAAAACGTGCGCTTGGCGCTGCACCACAATGGTACTGAAGAAGAACTGGACACCTATTTTGAGAAGGTAAAAAAAGTAGTGCTTGAACAACAGAAAGTATATGGCGAATTACCCGATTTTGATTATGGAGCCTACACTTTTTTGGCCTGCTACATTCCCAACGCCTCTGGCGATGGTATGGAGCATAGAAACTCCACCATTCTTACAAGCACTAGAAGTTTAGCCGGTGGTGGTATGAAACGCAATATTGGGACTGTTTCCCATGAATTTTTTCATGCGTGGAATGTGGAGCGTATTCGACCTAAATCCTTGGAACCCTTTAACTTTGCAGAAGCGAATATGAGCGGAGCACTCTGGTTTGCAGAGGGTTTTACTAGTTATTATACCAATCTTATTCTCTGTAGAGCCGGACTCATGTCAGATGAGGAATATATTGAAGGTCTGACAGGGACCTTTAACTATGTTTGGAACTCCCCAGCTAGGCAATTTTTTAATCCTATTGAAATGAGTTTTCAAGCACCTTTTGTAGATGCGTCTACCTCTGTAGACCCTGTAAACCGGGAAAATACTTTTATTTCTTATTATTCCTATGGTAGCGTGCTTGGCTTGGCGCTAGACCTTTCCCTTAGAAAACAAGGACTCAATTTAGACGATTACATGAAGTTGGTCTGGACAAGGTATGGTAAAACAGAAATACCGTATGCGATAGCAGACCTACAAAAAACCTTGGGGATATATGCGGGAGATACGTTTGCAGATACGTTTTTCGGCGACTACATTTACCAAAGTCAAATGCCAAACTACCAAGACCTACTTTCCAATGTCGGCGTCTCCCTTTCTCAAAACCCAGACACATCCTATTTCGGTGCTTCCGTAACCATTAAGAATGATGGGGATGGCTTTATTAACAGCAATCCTATTAAGGGTTCACCTGCGTACAATGCAAAACTAATGAAGGGAGATGCCATTACCCAAATTAATGGTCAGTCATTACCCAAAAATCAGAAGTTTTTGGCATATCTAAAAAGCTTTAAAGTGGGTGAAACCATTCGTTTAAATTTTGAAAGATATGGCCAATCACTGAGCACTTTTACTATCCTAAAAGCGGATCCGAACTACACGATTACTCTTTTAGAAAAAACAGCCAATGTTCCTGCCAAAAAGATATTGGAACAAAGAAAGCAATGGTTGGGCTTGGAGTAATTTTGACTTATCATGAATAAATCAAGACGATACATGTAGACTTGTAAACCATACTTATTTTAAGTAGCGAACTTTTTTGTGCTATCCAATATTTTCAAAGCACTAAAAGAGGATGTGATTTTTAATCACCAAGCTATTAAAAACCTTCATTACTTTACTCTGCTAAGTTTATGGGTAGGTCCGGCTTTATATCTCCTTGTTCATTATGTTATTATGCAAAAGGAAAATTATCGGGATATTCATAACCTTATACTTCTTATCATATTTGGAATAGTAGCACTCTTTTTAACAAATATATTTAAGAAAGGTGCACGTGTTCAGAATGAGAACGACCTAACGATATAGTATGGGCATCATCGTAAACTTGGACAAGGTATTGGCAGAACGAAACATGAAAAGTAAGGAACTGGCAGAAGCTATCGGAATTACCGAGGTAACCTGTCCATCTTAAAATCTAGTAAGGCAAAGGCAGTTCGATTCTCTACTTTGGAGGCCATTTGCAAGGAATTGGATTGCTAGCCTAGGGATATTTTAGCATTCCGAATAAACTGAAAAAGAAGACCCCAAAGGTTTTGAAAACCCTTGGGGTCTATATTATATTGTGAGTTCCCCCTTGGAGGCTATGGGCCTTAATCCGCCAACACAATTACCTTATTGTCCTTGAGTTCTATTGTTCCGCTGCTAATGGCTAGAATGGTCTTTCCTGAAGCATCTTTTGTGAACGCTCCTTCGTGTTCTTCCTCTAAAACAACCTTCCCTTCTACTTTAACATTACCTTCTTGCAACAAAGAAACAATAGGTGCGTGACCTTGTAACATTTGAAACTCCCCATTTATTCCAGGTACGGTTACCGATGTCACTTCTCCTGCGAACAGGGTAGCTTCTGGCGATACAATTTCTAAATACATACTTTTTAGTTTGCAGTAGGCAAGTATAGTCGGCAGTACTAAATACTGTAAACCGTTACTGCCTGCTAAATTTATGCCTCAGCCAACATTTTCTCTCCAGCTTCGATAGCTTCTTCGATAGTTCCTTTAAGGTTAAAAGCAGATTCTGGAAGATGATCTAATTCCCCATCCATAATCATATTAAACCCTTTTATCGTCTCCTTAATATCAACTAGAACCCCTTTAAGTCCCGTAAACTGTTCTGCCACGTGGAACGGTTGAGATAGGAAACGTTGCACACGTCTTGCCCTACCTACTGCTAATTTATCTTCTTCGGATAATTCCTCCATACCAAGGATGGCAATAATATCTTGTAATTCTTTATATCGCTGCAATAACTCCTTCACACGTTGCGCACAAGCGTAATGATCGTCACCTAAAATTTCTGCTGTTAAAATCCTAGAAGTGGAATCCAATGGATCCACCGCTGGATAAATACCTAACTCCGCAATTTTACGAGACAATACCGTGGTAGCATCCAAATGCGCAAATGTAGTTGCCGGTGCTGGATCCGTTAAATCATCCGCAGGCACGTAAACTGCTTGAACTGATGTAATAGAACCTCTCTTGGTTGATGTAATACGTTCTTGCATAGCGCCCATCTCTGTTGCCAAAGTTGGTTGGTACCCTACTGCAGAAGGCATACGGCCTAAAAGTGCTGACACCTCTGAACCTGCTTGCGTAAAACGGAATATATTATCTACGAAAAACAGTACATCTTTTCCTTGTCCTTCCCCAGAACCATCACGGAAATACTCTGCAATAGTTAATCCAGAAAGTGCCACACGTGCACGTGCTCCTGGTGGTTCGTTCATTTGTCCAAAAACGAATGTCGCTTTAGAACCTTTCATCACTTCTTTGTCTACTTTGGATAAATCCCATCCGCCTTCTTCCATAGAATGCATGAAATCATCTCCGTATTTTATAATACCGGACTCCAACATCTCTCGAAGTAAATCGTTTCCTTCACGCGTTCTTTCACCAACTCCGGCAAAAACGGAAAGTCCACCGTGTCCTTTTGCAATGTTGTTAATCAATTCTTGAATCAAAACTGTTTTACCAACTCCGGCACCACCAAATAATCCAATCTTACCTCCTTTTGCATAAGGTTCGATCAAATCAATTACTTTAATCCCAGTAAACAAAACTTCTGTTGTAGTCGTAAGGTCTTCAAATTTTGGAGCTTCACGGTGAATAGGTAAACCAGCTGCACCTGCCTTAGGCAAATCGCCTAGACCATCGATAGCGTCACCGATTACGTTAAACAAACGTCCATAAATATCATCGCCAATAGGCATTTGAATTGCAGCTCCTGTAGCGACAACATCAGTGCCTCTACTCAAACCATCTGTAGAATCCATAGAAATGGTTCTTACGGTGTTTTCTCCTACGTGAGACTGCACCTCTAATACCAGTATAGATTTATCTTTATTGATGATTTCCAAAGAATCATAGATTCTTGGAAGGTCTGCACCTGATTGAAACTCTACATCAACCACGGGGCCAATGATTTGTGAAACTTTACCTGTAACTTTTGACATTACTTATATGTTTATGTATAACGTTTTAACTGTACTGAAAAATGCGTGCATTTTCCGGCTGCAAAGATATGTTTTTACATTTTAAACGAAAACTGTTTTTTGGCTTTTTTAAAAAACAAAAAAGACGCTCTAGGAGCGCCTTTGAAATCAGTTATACCTTGTTGCTATTATTGTAATGCAGGAGAATAGTTTGTTGGGTAATTTCCAACATTTACAAAATTTCCTGAAGCTTCAAAATTACTTCCGTAGGTAGCGTCAATAGCTTTCATGAATTCATTTGCCAAAAGGGCATAACCCCTAGACGTAGGATGGAAACCATCTAGAGAAAACGAACCACCAGTAACTAGGTTCGAAGTTAGTATGCTTTCCCCCGATTTTATTCCACCATTTGCTAATTGATCAAGTAAGGCATTTGCATCAACAAGCGCTAAACCTGCTTGGCTAGCTGCTGCGGCTATTATAGCATTATAACTAGCTGTTGCTGTAGCTATTTCTTCTTGTTCACTTGGCACTAAAACCCATTTATCAGCTAGCGGTATTGCTACCCCATTAACCGTAAGGGGATTACCAGGTACTGCAAGTGTTCCTATAAATGTTGATGCAGATAATACCAATAAATCGGCTGCTGTAGCTTGTCTATATTTAGGTAATCCGGCAAATGCTGGATTAATTGCACCTAAATCCGTTAGACTTTCATCTTCTATGACCACGGCATTATTAGGGGCAGCAGCAAAAGTTATAGTTCTTGCATCCAACTCTTCTTGCGTAAATAGCCCTGTGCCTGCTAATGCTGCAAACGCAGCCTGTAACCCTCCGTTATAAGGAGCATAAGCAGCATTTACTGCACTTGCAGTTGCTGCATCTAAAGGAACAGGATTATGAGGTACTGTAGTAAAATGAGGTACGCTTGTTACTCCTGGAATATTAGCAACGACTCCTTTAGCGCCAGCAGATGTTAATGTTGCTATTAAAGCACCATAAGAACCATCGAATCCTACCCCTGGAGGGCCTGATACAGGCGTAATCGGATTTGAACCGTCGCCGCCAGTTAAGGCATAGCCTAAAACATCATTGTTGCCAATCCATAACGAAAAGAATGTTGGAGATTGCGCCATCCCCAATTCTAACATACTGGCGTTTGGTGTTGTACCCGTTACTCTAACTGCAAATGGGTTAGCCAAATCAAGTTCAACATTTGATATGTTACCATAACCCGGAGCTAGCAAATGAAAACTTTTAGCTCCCGGAATTCCTAAATTATTAAAAGGACCTGTTGGGTTGTTCAAAACAATATCAGTTGTTACAGTAACCGGTCCAATTACAGCTTCTAAGGGAACTGGTCCAGCACCTCCAAAAACTAATCTTGGTTCTTGAATTCTAGTGCCTAGAAGTGCAAGACCTCCAAAATTATCGTTGGTTAAGGGTTGTGTAAAAGCTCCACCACCTACGATAGCAAATTTTTGTGATAAAATATTTGGTAATGAGTTTTCTTGAGATGCCTTAAACAAAGCACCATCTGTGAAACCTGCCGCTAAGGAATTCCCTAGCGAAACATAAGTAGAGAAATTGGCAGAACCCGCCGTTAACTCCGATAAAGGTTCGGCGTCCATGATAGGGTTCAAATCTACATCTTCGGGGTCATTACAATTGGTAAAGAACAGCAGTGAAGAAGCTAAAAATATGTATTTAAAATTTTTCATGTCAAATAGTAATTTGATTTTTATTTAGTTATTGATGGTCCATGACAAATAGTACATAGAGCCTATAAATCCGGTCCCAAATGCCGTAAAATACTCCTTGCCGGTTAAATTAGTTCCACCTAATTTAAAAGTAGATTTTATACTTGGTACATCATAATTTATCTGTGCGTCTACCACATGAAATTCTGGCACTACACCTTGGCCAAATGTAGCCTCCCAGAAATAGTCATCACTAAATCGATAAGAAACATTGAAACCAAAATTATCAAACAATTGGGTATTTCCAAAAGAAGCCTTGAATTTGTGCTCCGGCGTATTGAAATTTAATTGAACTCCTGGGTTTGCTTCGCGGTCAAAATCCAATTTGGTATACGTGTAGCTTCCTTCTAAATCATAATTACCCAATACTTTCATGCTCAATCCTAACGAGGCGCCGTAAGAGTTGACATCTGCATCAGAATTTGTATACGTTCCATATCTAATCATATCATTATTTAATACAGCATCAACAGACAGCGAGTTATCCCCCACCGTACCATATAGTGGTGCCCATACAACCTCTTGAGAAATAAAATCCTTGTAGCTGTTGTAATAAGTACTAAAGTCTATTACCAATTTATCAATCTTACCTCTATACCCTATTTCAGCAGAAGTTACTTGTTCTGGCTGCACTATATTGGGATTTGCAATCTCCAAATCCGCCGCATTACCGGAAGCTATAAAATCATTTACAGAACTTAACTTATAAGAATTTTCGTAGGCAGCCCTTCCTGTTTGCGTAATCGCTTCTGGCTGGTTCAAATCCGTCTGGCCTGCAAGACTCACAGCTCTTGGAGTTGAATACCTATCCAAGTTATCAGGTGCAGATCCTATTAAAATATCCCTTCCTGTAAATAAGCCAATAAAAAGATCTTGCGTCGTCGGGTTTCTAAAACCTGTTTGTACGGAAGCCCTAATATTGTGATTACGATTTATGGTAAAACCTGCAGATACTCTTGGTGAAAAGAATCCGTCAAAAAATTCTGATTTGTCATAACGTACTGATCCAGTCAATTTTAAGTTTTTTTCACCAGCCATTGGCAAATTCTTTTGAACTTGCGTATAAACTCCAAATTCTGAATAGTTGATAGGTCCGTCGGCATCCGTATATATAGTACCAGAAGAATTTAATTCATATTCCCTAAAAGAACCTCCAACCTGAATATCTGCCCAATCAATCAAATGACTAAAGTTGTAATTAGCGTCTGCATGGTAGTATTTTGATGCATCTTGAAACTTAGACCCTGTAATTAAATTCGGGTCATTGACACTCTTATCAAATGCAGCTTGAAATTCAGGTGTTCCCGGAAGAAAACGACCAGTTTCTGCAACTGCTCTCGCCGTAGCATGTTTTTGCTCAGTAGTTAAACCATTTGGGTTGCCACTTAGCTCTATCCCAGCGTACGTAGCGATATACTCACCGAACCAGTCCGCATCGGATTTCCAAGCTCTATTTATCTGAATCCCTGTAACTCCCATGTCATAGGAATCACCTGACTTATCTCCTACCAAATACCCCCTAACAAAGAAATTATCGTTTCTAATCTCTAGTTTGTGTTGCTCTTGAAAGAAACCATTGATATTATATCGGTTGGTACCTTGATAAATGGTATTTCCTGTTCCTACCTTACCTACATAGGAAAATTCTAAACTATTATCCTCAATTGGCCTATAGAATAATCCCCAATCTGCCTTTATACTTTCAGCATTATAATTCGTTAAATCACGCTCATTATACCCAGTTCTACTTACCACTACGTCTGGGATAATTCCAAGACCAGAAGCCGATCTAATATTAGTGGCCACTTCATCTCCATAGACGTTAATACCATTATAATTTATATTATTTTCTCTGGTACTACCGCTAATACCAAAATTATTTTCGTCTTTTCCTTCTTCGCTTGTTGCCGCCCAATCGGTACCTTTAAGATATCCGAAATTTACTTTAGCAGCGAATTTGTCGCTAAATTTATAGGCAGCTCGTATACCTACATCGGTATATTCATTAGTTCCCGCTGCTTCTTGAGAAGTGTATCCTCTTTTAACAGACGCACTTATACCTTGATAATCGAAAGGACTCTTACTTCGCATAAAAAGTATACCATTAAAAGCATTGGCTCCGTAAAGTGCTGAAGATGCTCCTGGTAATAATTCTACACTTAATACATCCGTCTCTACCATTCCCACAAGGTTACCAATAGGAAAGTTCAAAGCCGGGGCAGAATTATCCATCCCATCCACCAACTGCATAAAACGCGTGTTCGCAAAGGAAGCAAACCCCCTAGTATTTACTGACTTAAAGGTTAAACTGTTGGTGTTTACATCTACGCCTTTCAAGTTTTCGAGTCCGCCATAAAAATCAGCAGCAGTGGTACTCTTAATAGCCTGAAGTCCCATACGTTCTACCGTTACGGGAGATTCAAAAATACGTTCCGGAGTTCTTGACGCAGATAAGACCACTTCATCCAAGAAAGTTTGTGCCTCTTGTAGCACTATATTTATCGTTTGTTTTGCAGAGCTTATGTTTTCTCGTGCTTCTGAATACCCTAAACTAGAAATAACTAGTTGAAAAGGGGGGGCTTCTGAAGTTTCTAAAACAAAATTACCGTCAAAATCTGCGGTCGTACCTATTGTTGTGCCAACAATAACAATATTGGCTGCTGGAATAGGTTGGTTGTTTTCGTCAACAACGGTTCCACTAATGGTTGTTTGGGAGAAACCAAATGCTCCAAACAACATCAATGCTAAAAACTGTATCGTTCTCATTATTTTACTTGAGTTAAAATTAGTTGAGCCCAATATACAGATAATTTTAAACGAATAATAGCAAATTAAAATAAATTATGCATGCATAGTATTACTATGATAAAATAACCATGTTAATATTGTGAATTTGATAAAATAAAAAAGAGACCCTTAAGATTAAGAGCCTCTTTTAAGAAATAATTATTTTGAAATTTTTTATTCTACCGTGACGGATTTTGCCAAATTCCTTGGCTGATCGACATTACAATTGCGCATTACCGCAATATGATAAGATAAAAGCTGTAATGGAATAGTCGTTAATAAAGGAGTAAGACTTTCCAAAGTTTCCGGCACCTCAATAACGTGATCCGCTAAATCCCTTACTTGCTCATCACCTTCTGTTACGATGGCAATGATTTTACCTTTTCTAGATTTTATTTCCTGAATATTACTCACCACCTTCTCGTAATGTCCCTTTTTGGTAGCAATTACAAAAACAGGCATTTGCTCGTCAATCAAAGCAATAGGTCCGTGTTTCATTTCCGCTGCCGGATAGCCTTCTGCATGTATATAACTAATTTCCTTCAACTTTAATGCGCCTTCCAATGCTACGGGAAAATTATAACCTCTACCTAAATAAAGACAATTCGTGGAGTCTTTATACACATCAGCAATAATCTCAATCAACGGATTAGATTCCAAAGTCTTTTCAACCTTAGCGGGAATCGTCTCCAACTCGGTCAAATATTCATGATATCTGGTTTCAGAAAAAACACCTTTGGCTTTCGCTAGCTTTAGTGCAATCAACGTCAACACGGTAATCTGTGTGGTAAAGGCCTTTGTTGAGGCAACACCAATTTCTGGGCCTGCATGCGTATATGCTCCTGCATCGGTTTCTCTAGCAATAGAAGAACCTACTACATTACAAACACCAAAAACAAATGCTCCTTTTTCCTTAGCTAATTTAATAGCGGCTAACGTATCTGCTGTTTCGCCAGATTGCGATATAGCAATTAATACGTCTTTATCTGTAATTACCGGATTTCTGTACCTAAACTCTGATGCATATTCCACTTCTACTGAAATTCTGGCAAGGTCTTCAAAAATATACTCCGCTACCAGACCTGCGTGCCAAGATGTCCCACATGCCACAATAATTATTCTATTGGCATTGGTGAATTTTTCCAAATTCTGGTCAATTCCTGCCATTCTAATAAGGCCTTGATCGGCGAGTAGTCTTCCTCTATACGTGTCTTTTATTGCTCTTGGCTGCTCGTAGATTTCCTTTAGCATGAAATGATCATAACCACCCTTTTCAATCTCCTCTATATTCATCTGTAATTCTAGAATCCTAGGGTAGGCTACGGAATCATCCTTTATCTTTCTTAGCTTAATTTCTTTTCCAAGACGAATAATGGCCATTTCCTCATCTTCTAAATACACGGCATTATTCGTAAACTCAATAAAAGGAGAAGCATCGGATGCAATAAAAAATTCATCTTCACCAATTCCAATAGCCAATGGACTTCCCAGTTTAGCTACAATGATTTCATCTGGCTTTCTTTTATCAAAGACTGCAATAGCGTAGGCGCCAACAACTTGGTTAAGCGCAATCTGAACTGCTTTGCCCAACATTACGTCTTCGGTTTTCTTAACTTCTTCTATAAGGTTAACCAAAACCTCGGTATCCGTATCGGAAGAAAAAGTATAGCCTCTTTTTGAAAGTTCTTTTTTTATGGATTCATAATTCTCAATAATTCCGTTATGTATAATAACCAGGTCACCAGAATTGGAATAATGTGGGTGGGAATTCACATCGTTTGGAACACCGTGGGTAGCCCAACGTGTGTGACCAATCCCTAAACTTCCTTTTTGAGAAATTTCCTTTGCCTTATTTTTTAAGTCTTCTACTTTACCTTTTGTTTTGGCAAGATTGATGTCTTTTCCATCAAACAAAGCGATACCTGCACTATCATAACCACGATACTCTAGGCGTTGCAATCCTTTAATAATAATAGGGAAAGCATCCCTATGACCTATATATCCTACGATTCCGCACATAATTTTATCCTATTTGATAGTTGTTGTGATATAAATTCTTATGCAAATGTAATTGAACGTATAAGAATCATATTGTTACTCAGGATATAGAACGCATATATTCTATAAAGCGATATAAACAAAATCTAAAAAGTATCTAAATAAGGCCTAATCTACTTTAGTGTAGGAGATTTCTAGCTTTAGGCGTTTGTCAAAATCTGGATCTGTGACAGGAATATTACTTCCAAACAGTACTGTCCCTAAAGGGGTTAACGTAGAGGTCACCGGAATAAACCTTTCCTCGTCATTTGCAAGCATTGCACCACCTGAGCCAGTCAACGAAATATTTGTGGCTAGGGTTAAGCCAAGAGTTACATTAGTAGAGTCCCGTAATACCAAATTATTGATGTGATCGGTAATCTTAACAGAATACTTTATACCATCCTCACCAGATTTTTCTATTACCCCATCATAGTTAGGATAACTACTAAGCAAAGGAAAGGGATCTCCTTGCGAAGGTCCAGGGTCTGTAAAAGGATTAAACAAAGGAACGTTTGTTTGTGAATTATAGAGATATAGTCTAGGTGGTTCTATGATTCCACCAACCATATCCAATTGATCTCTGTCTATATAAAAAACCAGATTCGCTTCGTTAACAATCCAATTTTCAGCCTTTATTTGACTGATTGCCTCTCTACCATTTTCTGAATCAAATAAATCAATTTCTGCAAAAATCCCAGCTCCACCTTTTAGGTATATTCTAGATGTTACTTCGTCAGTATCCAAGGTTTCAGCGATAGCAGTTGGATAGTCGTCGTTTATCAATGTGTTGACAGCATTTCCATTAACCGAACCTGTTTGAGGGTTTGGGGTGATAAGATTAATCTGATAATTCTTTTCCAATACGTCAATAGAACCCACATTTGTGCTATTAGCGTTATAAGAATCATGGGTGTAGGTAATCTGGATATTAGCAAATCTTAAATCCAACAACAGCATTAGCCCTTCTGGCGCATCACTATCAAGCGATATATGTATACCTCTTAAAAATGTACTAAAATTAGATTGACTAAACAGATCCGAACTCCCTTCCTTATTCAAAATATATTCCTGAAAGAAATCCTTGTCCAGTGGAACCCGTATTCCTGGATTCAGTTTTCCAAATATCAAGGACTCATCTACATCATCTGTTGTTTCATTATCCTCCTGCGACAATAATATTTCCTTATCGTCAATAAATAATTCTCCTGACTCCCCCGAATCATATAATACATCAGATACAAAATTTGGAGAAAACTCTTGCGTAGAAAAATAAGCCTGTGATTCTTGAAAATTGGTGTTTGGATCTAAATCTCTTAAAAAGTAGGTGCTTTGCTCCACTTTTAACCTAAAAGAAGCATCGATTGCACCATAGATGCTATCCAGTACCCTACGTTGCGCAAAATTATTTGCTAAAATGGGTTTGTCGTCCGTATCATTTATACCGTCTGCGTTTGCATCTAAACTCTCAGTATCCCATGGATCCGTGTTTGTCGCGCGCTCTAAGCTATTGGATACTCCATCACCATCACTATCGTTATCAGGATTTTCTGGCTCAACATCCAAAGCATCCACAACACCATCAAGATCTCGATCCGTTGAACCAACTGTTAAATATGGAATGTACAGGTATACTTCCTTAACCGTCTCATTCTCTTCAATAGTACTGATAACATCATCTGAATCCGAAGTTTCTTCTGTACTTTGCCTCAAGGAACCAAAAATAGGATTGGGAGTAGATAGCTGAAGTTGGGTGGTGATACTACCTTCGGTATTACCATAAACACCATGTGTAAATCTACCCAGCTGATATATTGGAAGCCTATTTGTTCTAACCGCCTCTACGTTTTTATTATATGTAAAAACATCATAAACCTCTGTGCCTGAAGCAAACGCTTCGGCACCTACCACACCTGAACCAATAGTTGTTAACTCTTCTTCACAGGAGCTAAAAAACCCCATAGTTAGCGCAAGACCCAAAACCATGGGAAAAGTGCATTTCTTAAAAAACTTCATTCCGATTATTTTAAAACTTCTGTGTTATAAAAATTGGCATACGCCTCCTCGAACTCTTGAACGGGAACATATGGCAACACTGGTTTTTGAAGGTTGGCAATGTGAGCACTTAACTCCTCTGGAATATTTTCCGAGGCTAAAATAACTGCATCTGAAAAATCAACAGCTACTTTTAACAAATTATTATAGGTAGGAGACCCTAAGGAGGTGATTTCTTCTTCGGGAATACCATCAAACGTTATTTTTTTAACCATATCCTTATCAAGTTCCCCTTCAAAGGTTTTACCATATACGGATAACACTATTTTACTATCTGCAAAAAGTGGTTCATCCGCATAGTATTTTTTGAGATATAATGGTAATAAACTTGCCATCCATCCATGCACATGAATAATATCTGGCGACCAGTTGAGTTTTTTAACCGTCTCCATAACCCCTTTAGCAAAAAAGATAGCGCGTTGGTCGTTATCTGGAAATAAGTTGCCATCCTTGTCAGTGAACGTCGCTTTTCTCTTGAAATACTCGTCGTTATCAATAAAATAGACTTGGATACGTTCTTTGGGAATAGATGCGACCTTTATAATTAAAGGCATATCCATATCATTAATCACCAAATTCATCCCAGACAATCGAATAACTTCGTGTAATTGGTGCCGCCTTTCGTTAATATTACCATATTTTGGCATAAAAATCCTAATCTGACCCCCATTGCTGTTGACCATTTTTGGAGTTTCGTAAGACATTAGTGAAACTTCGTTTTCTGGTAGATAAGGCACTAATTCAGAAGATACAAACAATATCTTTTTACCATTCATAAAAGTTATTTTTAATTTTTTGCGTAAAGGCGAATGCAAAATTACAAAAAATATAGAGATTAGCAGTATTTATAGTAAGTTTGCTCGCCAATGACACTTTTACATGGTACCCATCAACACGAAAAAAGAACTTCAGAAAAAGCTTAATAGCCTACTTGAAAATCATAGCTTAGGACTTGTTCCTACTATGGGCGCATTGCACTTGGGCCATGCCTCCCTTATAAAAAGAGCCCTTTCTGAGAATGACGAGGTAGTAGTAAGCATTTTTGTTAATCCTACACAATTTAATAACCAAGAAGACCTTGTAAAATATCCAAAAACACTAG
>JBLICT010000043.1:0-17366 GCA_047632415.1 Maribacter sp. | reverse complement strand
AAAATATCCCCTTAGGTGATTTTGATGGACAATTTGACTTTAACTTTGGTGGTATGAATTTATTTTTATCGGCTAGATTTTAGTGAAATTAATAAATGGCTACTTTTAATTGAGACGTATTTAAACATACCTATCTCTATTTTGTAAGTTCTAAAGCGGTTAAAATTCACTTTTATTTTCAAGTATGGCCTTCGCTTCAAATTCAGTTAGTAGCATTTATTTTATGTTTTCTATGGGGTATTGTTTTAACGTTTTGTTCCATTCTGTTTCAAAATCTGCATCTTCTGGGGAAGCATCACGAATTTTAGCTTTTAGAATTATTCCCCAATAGTCTTTTCCCATTATTAGTTGCTATCGCTCTTTTAATGGTTTGAAATTATATTTTCTATTTTAGCATTAAATTCTTCAGATAATTCAATGGGACCATTTAGGCATGCTTAAAGCCTTTTTTAAGCACAAAATAATAGGATTGGCAGTTTATAAAAGAACCTTAACCGCACTAAGGAAATCACATGTAAAATCACTAAAATAAAATTATGATTTTAGAAAAAAATACCTTGTTGCTGAATATCAATCCGAAAGAAATAACTATCGCTCGCCAATTACCTATATGATTCAAGGATTAATTCATGGATTCACTAGAATTGTCCCTGGAAAAGTGGTGCAAAAAATCATTAGTATGGAAAACAAGAGAAAGAAAAAGAACTAAATACTATGTCCTTATTATTGATGAATTCTTGAATAGAATAAACCATGCACTTATAAAATTAAGGTTTGCCTGTGATTGGAACTAAATATGTACAATTATCTATTAAAAGGAATACCTATACTAAGAAAAAATCGAACATCATTACTATCATTTATCCAAGAGGTATTGAATTCAATTGGGCCTAAAATAGATTTATAGCCTAGTGTAACACCGGTCGATAGTAAGAGACTGGTTTCACCCCCTGCTTGCCAACTCCCTTTTGGAGCCAAGATGTTGTTCGTATATTCCTCCACATCATCGAACCCTACGCTAGCTAGGTTAAATTCAGGTGTAATATAAAAATTATTGATTGGGTTGAGCTGTAGTCCCAAATTGAGCATCAAAAACTGACTCACTGCCAATTCATCTTCGTTAAGACCCTGAAAGGCAAAGCTACCTGCATTTTGAATCGGCAGATTACCCCCAATAAAGTACAATTCAGAATAACCAAATTCAAAAAAGGATACTTCATCACTTTGAAGCTTGGCGTCAAAAGTGACACCTGCAGCCGCTTTCAGAATACCAGTAATAGTACTTTTAAAAGGAACTCTCTTTTGATACCCGAACTGTAGTTTGGTAAATCCATTGGTTCTTCCAGAAATAGTCTCATTTGTATACGCTAGATTGATGTCTTGTTGGATTGATTGGGTTAGAATCGTTGTCAACATACTACCTTCTGTGGCATAAAACACCTCGTTCATTGTGTTAAATACATAGCGAGCGTCAAGACTTGAACTTTTGGAATCATAGTTAATTAAATCAAGAACATTATCGCTCACATCAGGGGAAATCGATGGTTTTATTTGAGTATCGCCATAATTAATACCAAAACCAATATAACTGTTCAATGAATTTATGTTTTTATTAATGCGCCCAGAAATCCCATAGCTATTCACTTTTAAATTTTCCGCCAATGACCCATCAATGAATAACTTTTGTTTTAATTTCATACCCTGGACCTCGGCATTCCACCACCAATGTCTTCTTTTACCAAAATTCTTTTGATATTGCAGCAGCACTTTAGGTTGTTCCGCGATATCTATACTAAATAGAAGTCTAGAAGCCGAACCAAGCACATTTCGTCCCGTATAATTTGCAACAAAACCAACACCACGATAGCTGTCATGATGCAAGGAAGCACCAAATCGATTGGCTGATTTTTCAAATCCAGTAAATAACAAAACTCTTTTATCTGCTATAAAGAATTCCTCTAATGTTACCTTTCTGAAGATATGGGTTCCAACGACCTTTTTTACTGCTTGGGTCAGACCTTCTCTGGTGTATACCTTATTGGTTTTAAGATTGGCCCTTTCTTTTACCAGCGCCAAGTTAGTTTCACTAATATCCTTAAAGACTATGGAATCAAAAACAATCTTATCTTCTAAGTAGGGCAAAGATCGCGGCCTTTGCTGGAATGGTTTTAAGGTTTCTGCTATACGGGCAAGTTGCCCTATGTTTTCTACCAAAGCTATTTTGCCCTCTTCATAGATTTCATTACTATTCTTAAAATCCGCCGTGGCATAGGTTAAATTGGGTACATGGTCTACTAAAACGGTAGCTAATTTTCGGTTTTCAGGGTAAATACCGTAGTTCACCATCATCGTTGTTTGGAAGACCACATTTGCAAAATTGTTAAGTTCTTCAATAGGTTTGCCGTAACCAGAAACATCACTACCTATAATAATATCAGCTCCCATGCTCTTGGCAATGTCAGTAGGAAAATTATTTAGTATACCACCATCCACCAATAAGGTATTCCTATATTTCGTAGGTTCAAAGGCACCAGGTATTGACATACTAGCTCGCATAGCCAAACTCAGCGACCCTTTTGCAATAATTTCCTGCTTCGAGTTTACGATATCCGTTGCAATCGCTCTAAAAGGAATTGAAAGCTCGTCAAAATCGGTAATATTATTAACGGGAAACGTTAGGTTATTTAGCAAAGCCCTAAGATACTGATCGCTCAATAGATACGAATTTGTACTTAGCTTACCTTTTACCAAATCAAATCCTAAAAGATATTTTTCGTCTTCACTTTTCTCTTCAACACCAACATTATTTAAGGATATTTTTCCGCCGATCAATTTTTCCCATCTCAGCGTTTTCATTAAACTAGCAATACTATCTCCAGAATAACCCATGGCATATAATCCTCCTACCACACTTCCCATACTGGTTCCTATAATCAAATCGGGAACAATGTTTAAAGAATCCAGTGTTTGTAATAAGGGAATATGTGCGTTTCCCTTAGCCCCACCCCCACTTAAAACAAGAGCAACTTTTGGTTTTGTTTCTTGCGCCGAAAGAGCCAGGGATAGAAGTACTAAAAGAACAGCAACTATAACTTTTGGCACCCCTCTATCGAAAAAAAAACTAGCCATTGAACCAAAATTTAGGTTATTCGAATTAAATTATTTCTTGACACTATAAGATACTTAATCTACATTTTTGAAATCTAGTTTTAACCGTGATTATTTTTTAATCATTTGAGCATTTTTAAGACAATACTCCATAAAGATAGCGTTTATCATTTATAAGAAAACGGAAGAAATATTTTTTGGAATAATATAAGCACTATGTGACTATTATCACATTTAATTGGAAATACCCGTCGTAAATTTACGAGGAAGTATGAGGCGTATCTTGGAACATTATGGAATATCAGCAGGACACCGAAGTTTTGGTGCGTATTGCTAAAGCGTTGGGTCACCCTACACGTATTGCCATTTTAAAGTATCTGGGTAATGAATCCTGTTGCTTTACGGAAAAATTAGTTTCCACAGATCCAAAAGACAATTTCAGCGTTACCGAAATAATAGATTTTCAATGGAACCCTGAATTAAGAAATGACTTTATAAAAACGGATATCCTTAATAAAGAGAAATTGAAGTGTATCAAATAAGAAACCTATACATCTTGAAAGAATACGTAAGAAACAGTATTTTACATAGTCAATCAATAGCATATGGGTCGGATTGTGGTTTGGTAAAACAAACATCTTTTGGGACCTTTATTAAATCTTAATCATCAAGATTAATAAAATGCACCATTTAAAGCATATCAAATAGTCTTGTTTCCAATAATTTAAGGGAAAAAACAAAATGCTGAATTTATATAAAAAAGCCCCTCATTGAGGTGCTTAATTTTTTTATGGTAGTGGCTAAAATTCTCTTGTGATTTAATGAACTTAGTATTTCGACTGCCCACCTATATCCTAAAAATCCTTCTTCTTGCTTTTTGCTAAAAGTCTCCAAATGGGTAATACCGTCCAAAGCACCAGCATGAACATAGAAACTATGAGCCCTTGGTTGGTACCAAAAAATGCCTTAAAAACCGCTCCGGTATAACCCAACAAGGCAGAAATATCAAGCTTTAACAAGATGAGTGTCCTAGAAAGGTCTATGGGGTTCAAAAGGGTCGCCACTAAGGAAAAATTATCCAATGGATAGTCTTCAAAAAACATAAGGGACATTAAAAATAGTCCATCATAAATGACTGCCAAAAACAACCATAACAACACGGCATAACCAAAACCCTTAATCTTATTTTCGTTTGACAGTGCCAAATTAAAGGATAGCCCAGTAAAAATGAGCGTAAGAAACGTCCCTACGACCAAAAGCATAGAAAAATCGAAAATAGCATCGCTTCTTAAAAGTCCGTAAAGTAAAAACGGAATACCTAGGCCAAGCACCAAACTAAGGCTTAGCGACCCGGCAACACCCAGATATTGCCCCAAGAAAATAGAACTTCTTTTTATAGGCTGCGCCAATAGCAGCTCGGTAAACTCTTTAGAATTATAAAAGTACATTATGCCAAATATGGTCCCGATTAAAGGCACCAACACTATGATAATGTTCATGAGGGTAATAATGGCCTTGGAAACATCATTGTTCAAAAAGAGCAGCACAAAGCCTAATAAAAGGTAGAATAAAAAGTAAACGTAACTCCATCGGCTGCGGATTAGGTCGTAAAAACTGTATTTAAGTATCTTAAGCATCTGCTGGGGAGGTTGCTATGGCCGCTATGGCATGTTCTAAATCGTTTTGTTGGGTCTTCTTCTTAAGTTCGGCTATGCTTCCTTTAAAATATATTTTTCCCTCTAGAAGGTAGATGATACTATCGGCAACCTCGGCGACGAACTGCATAATATGAGAGGTAATGAGAATCGTCTTTCCTTTTTCCTTCTCTTTCTGTATGAGTTTTTTTAGGTTGATAAGGGAGGCGGGATCTAATCCTGTGGTAGGTTCGTCTAAAATAAGTAGTGGACTATCAAACATAAAAGCCAACACAATATTCACTTTTTGTTTTGTCCCTCCGGATAATGTCGCTAATTTCTTATCAAGAAAGGACTCCAATTTAAAGAGCGAAATCAGGTTTTCCTCTTCACTGGGTCTTTGGCGCAGGTCTTTTATCATTCGGATGAGTTCCTTCACCTTTAAGTTTCCTGGAAAATTCGCAATTTGGGGCAAATATTCTATTTCTTGCCGGTATTTCCACTTGTTTTTAATGGGTTTTCCAGCTACAGAGATTATCCCATTATTAGGAACTACCATCCCCAAAATACTCTTTATCAGTGTTGTCTTCCCTGAACCATTAGGTCCCAATACAGCGAAAATACCCCCTTTCTCAATGGTAAGGTCAAGACCGGAGAGTACTTCATTCTTTCCGAATTTTTTATGTAGATTTTGTACGTGTATCATTTTGTTTTATTCCTCTTTGGTTGGCATTTTATTCCATGCCATAATTCGCAATTTGCCATTCCAACGCAGGAGGAATCCCTCCCTTATCTTCTCAATGAAATAGATTCCTCGTGGCTAGGAATGACCATACAATAAGCACAAGCCTTAACCATCTAGCTTTCTACTAATTACTGTTGACTCTTTTACTGAATACTCTGGTCCCTGCTTCTGACCCAATGTTCACTTTTCGCATCAGCGGACGCTCGTCCAGCAGATTATCCGGTGTAAATATGGGAGATACTTTTTCAGAGAAATCAATAATATCCATGAACAGGCTTCGCAATAGTATAATGGTCTCTGGTGTACGGTTTACAATATAGGAAAAAAGTTTCACGGGCCTATAAGGCACATCGCCCACACCATCCTTGTCCAAATCATACCCGGTATAATCGCTCCAATAGTTGCTTACAATTTTATTGTCGTTCAACTTACTATTGTATGAGATATCAAAACTATTATAAAGAAAATTGTTATTTTCAAAGGTATTGGTGTAACAAGCACCCAACACTTTTAAGGCCCATCCGTTATGGATGAAATTATTGTTCTTATACAAGATTCGATTAGAACCTTCTATGTTAATACCAATGGTATTTTCCTCAAATGTATTCCCAATAATTTCCGCATCCGTAATTTCCTTCAATAGCATACCATAAGCAGCGCTACCCCAATTTTTACGAAAAATATTATTAGTCATTTTTATGTGTTTGGAAAACATTACGGCGACCCCGGCACCGTTATCTTCAAAGGTATTATTGCTGTACACATCATTATTACTGAACATAAAATGCAATCCATAGCGCAGGTTGTTACTACTAAGGTTATTGTTGATGACAATCTCATCTGAAAATTCCAGATAAATACCATCGCGCGCACCCTGTACAATATTATTATCCACAACAATGTTTTTGGAATACCAAAGCTGTATGCCGTTACCTGAGTTATACTCATCCTTAGCATCACCTATAATCTTATTATGATAAACCTTTCCGTTCTTACATTTTTCTAAATAAATACCAAAAAATAGATGTTCCAGCACAATGTTCTGTATAACAAAGTTCTCGCTTCTCACTACCCGTATGGCAGCATGATCGGAGGTATAACTAACACCCACATTAATTACAAAGAGTCCGTCTAAGGTTACATTGTCAGACACAATTCTAATAATTTCCCCCTTTTTCTCCCCGTCAATTACAGGATAGTTCTCTCCTATAATGGTTAATGGTTTATCCACCACTATATTGTATTCCTTATAGGTGCCTTTTTTTATCAGCAGCGTATCAAAATCAGCAGCTTGGGCAATGGCCTCTTTTATGGTTTTCACTTCGCAAGTACCACAAATAGTAATCCTATTGGCACTAGTAAATTGAGCCCAAAAAATAGAAATAAATACTAGTGTCCAGTGGAATCTTCGCATTAGCGTATGATCAAAAATTTAGAATCTTTAAATGCCTCAACCCAATGTTTTTCTTCCTTTGGAAAACTAAAATGCTCTAATTTTTTAATCGAATAATCTTCTCCGTTGATATGAAAAATGATATCACCCTCTAATAGCACCAAAGTGGCATCTGTAGGAGAGGTATGTTCTGGAAAAATGGCCCCCTTTTCTAGACTGATGCTAAGAATTTCAAGTGCATCATTCTTGACTAGTTTCTGTATTTGAAGTTTATCGTAAACTTGTGGTTTTATGGTTTTTCCTACTTGGTACATTATTTCCTAATTTTAATTAAAGAATACTTGAATTTTGATACTATATGATTCCGATTGGTCTAAATACTCATTAAAGATTCGGGATACTCTGCCCCAATACGCGCTACTTAGAGTTTTTATTATTAGGATTTTTAGACTTCAATTCTATTAGTATTTACCTAAGTGTCAATCAGCGCTAAATAAATCCTTATGATTAAGATTATAAACTAAAGCGTTCCTTCAGTTCTTCCCAAGTAAACAATTCACCTTCGTTTGCGGCTTGCGCACTTCTAGCATCTTCCACTGTAGAAAATGCACTCAAAAATTCGCCCATGGGACTGGGAATGTTCTTACTTATCAAATAGGTAGCACCTTTGGCATCAACAAATTCGCCTGGCGCGTTAAAATCGTTTACCAAAAATAGCACTATGATCTCGCTATCCAAATCCTTAATATGGTTTAACATACATTCGGTTGCATCAAAAGCAAAACTTTTCCCTTTTTTAGTCATGAACTGCGCCGCATGCTGTTTGTCCACGATGGTCATACTGCAATAATGGCATCCGTCCGAGCCATAAACTACCGGTTTTGGAGTGTTGGTACAAGAGGTAAGAAGACCGGCTATAAATAAAAATATAATAAATCTATTTTTCATGTTTTCTTTAATTATCAGAAGAGTCATTGGGCTTATATTGCTTTACATAGTGCGGTAAGTGAGCAGGTCACTAGCGATATCATTTGGACAGCTGACAGTAAAATACAACGGATTACCTGCAATATCTTACTACCATCTGCCACAATTGATTTTCAATAATAAATTATAAATTGACTAGCTGAATACGCTTTTTCCAGCCCATGTAAACCGCAACTAAAGTTAAGACCATTCCTGCAAACATCAAATAGGCTCCTAGTCTTGGGTAAGAATAGGCATCAAAATTTAACATTTTCTGGTGTCCGAATAGGGGTGGTTTATAACTCATTGGAGTTCCGTCAGGCTTGGCCAATTTCATGATGGCTTTTGGGTCTAGATTGGTACCGTAGTCCGTCATCCAAGCATTAAAATCGTACATACCCAGCACACCTAAAACGGACATAAGGATTAACCATCCAAAGAACCATTTGTAGGATACCTTATCCAAAAAACCTAAGAGACCAAAAAGTACCCCTAGAGCGGCCATACCACCAATAACCAATGGAAATACGGTAAACTCCCACATATCTTTTGGTTTTGGTAGTATTTTCATGCCAATATAATGGTTTAGCCCATCTATATTCTGTAAATCAAATTCATTTTGCCCTTGAATACCGTCAATGTAAATATCCATTCCCAAAGGCTCAGGATATTGGGGCGCTCCCAATTCTATGTTCCATAAAGGGAAGACAAACAACCCCATAAGCAACAAAGAACCTATCATCATTATAATACTTGCTTTTTTCATTTTTGTAATTATTAAATTATGCACAAATCGACACTTACTTTGGATGGTCGTTTGCGTACTAATTTAAAAAAGCGGGTAGGTCTTAAAACATTACCCGCTTTTCGTTCGAAAAAAATGATTCTAAAGATATTTTTCTAATCCTCACCCAAAGACCAAGAAAGGTCAATACTAGAGTCTGCAGGAGAAACCCGCACATATCCTTGCATTTCTTGGTGTAAGGCCGAGCAGAAATCCGTACAGTAAAATGGCCATACGCCTACTTTTTTAGGTTCCCAGACAGAGGACTTTGTTTGTCCTGGCATAATCAAAAGCTCCGAGGTATTCTGACCAATCATAGCAAAACCGTGTGGCACATCAAAATCCTGTTCGTGGTTGGTAATGTGGAAATATACCTTATCCCCGACTTTTACACCTTCAATATTATCCGGGGTAAAGTGACTACGTATCATAGACATATAAATATGTACCTCATTGCCCTTACGTTCTACCCTTGCTTGATCTGGAGTTATAACAGCATCGGGATGTTTGTTTTCATCCAAACGATAAATCTTTTTAGATTTCGGCACTAAGATTTCGGCTGGAATACCAGCTGCATAATGTGGCTCCCCATGTGTTGGAAAATCGTAAAGCAACTCCATTTTATCTCCAGTAATATCGTACAATTGGGCAGAGTGTTCCAATTCCGGTCCTGTTGGAAGATACCTGTCTTTTGTGATCTTGTTCATGGCTACTACATATTTACCAAATGGTTTTCTTGAGTTTCCTCCAGGAATCATTAAATGACCTACAGAGTAAAATGTTGGCTTTCTGTCTATTACCTCCCAAGTACCTAATTTCCATTTTACTACTTCTGAAGAAATAAAAAAGGTTGTATAGGCATTTCCTTTTCCATCAAACTCTGTATGCAAGGGGCCTAAACCACCACTTTTAACAGTGCCTGCCAATACATCTTCAAACTTTAAAATAGGAATTCCGTATGCTTCTCCATCAAATTTTTTACCCTCAATAGCGGCAATCATCTTGTCAAAAGAATGCACCGTCAAATCTGCAGAAAGTTTACCATTCCCAATAATATACTCACCAGATGGATCTACATCACAACCGTGCGGTGATTTGGGTGTTGGCAAAAAATAAACCGCACCAGGAACCTTTAAAGGATCAACAGTCAATACTTCTTTTTTCATAGTTGAACTGGCCGTATGTGTAGACTCATCGTACACATTATGCGCATAATTTGCAGGCATTTTTGTGCCACCGCCATTATTTACGTACTCCTCTATCAACTTCCAGTTAATGGCAGCAATAAAATCCTTATCATTTTGGGAAGCATTGACTTCTAAAAGTGAATTAGCTTCCTCCGTATTATAGGTAGTAAAGAAAAACCAACCATGTGACTTATCACGCCCTGGATGGGAAAGGTCATAATTAAACCCGGGCATCAATAATTGAAATTTAATATCCATATGTCCGTGCTCTGGGTCTACACTAATAAAAGAAAGTGCTCCTTTAAAATTACCTTTGTATTCATCTATGGGCACATCTCGCTGCGGCACAGGAACAGAAAAACGAGTTCCGGCAACAACATACTCGGTATTTTCCGTAATAAATGAAGAACTATGATTTCCCGCGCTATTGGGTATTTCTATAATTTCCTCGGTCTCAAAGGTCTCTAAACTTATACGGGCAATACGCGGTGTATTGTTACCGTTGATAAAAATCCATCTTCCGTCCAGTTCCCCTTTGGTCTGGGAAATATCTGGATGGTGGGAATCATCCCAAGGAACGAAGCCAAAAGAAGTTTCCAACATGGGCTTGGTCTCTTCGGAATAGCCATAACCAGAAGTAGGGAATTGCGAGAATACAGGAATCTCCTTGAACATACGTCCAGAGGGTAATCCGTAGACCGTTAAATTACCACTATACCCACCAGACATAAAGGCGTAAAATTCATCTTGCTCACCAGGGGCTACATAAACCTTTTCAGCAGCACTTGAGGATAACGCTCCATTAGAGGAGGCTTTTCCATTTTGATTACCGCATCCAGTAAGCATCAATGCCGAACCTAGAAATGCGAATAAATGATATGTATACTTTTTCATTTTGTGATTATTTATGTATTAGTTTAATTTGATGGAGGTAGGATTACTTTATCTACTACGTGCACAATTCCATTTCCTGCTTTTACGCTACCTAAAATTTTAGCGCCGCCTATATATACGTCATCCCCTTTGACCTCTACGGTGGTATTTTGGTCATTGGCCTGACCCAATTTCTTAAACTTTTTCAAGAACTCCTTGTCGTAATTACCAGCAGTTACATGGTGCTTAAGGATATTAGCCAAAGCAGCTTTGTTCTCTGGCTTCAACAAATCGGCTACCGTTCCGGCAGGCAAAGCATCAAAAGCAGCGTTTGTTGGCGCAAAAACCATTAACGGACCTGCATTTACCAGCACATTTTCAAGACCTGCAGCCTGGACCGCGGCTACCAATGTGGTGTGATCCGGAGACCCAATTGCAATCTGTAAAACATTGGGCGTAGATCCGTCATCCTCAATAAAGGCCTGACCCTTGTTCTGAGTATCTGCTGCCTCTGTTGTTGCAGCAGGCTCACTCGTATTGTCGGTTTTGGCCTCGCCTTTACAACTGCTAATGAACAGCAGCATAATGACCGAACCGAATAGGAATTTTAAATTGGTTGTTTTCATAATATGATTATTTATAGAGTTCTAAAGTATTCTACGATGGAGCGTACTTGCTCTACCGTTAAGTTTTGGTTGGACATCGCTGCACCATTAAATTCTACTAAAAGATCTTTGGCACACTGGTCTTCTTCTGTCATTAATTTAGGGTCTAAAATCATGTTCATGACCCATTCCGGACTTCTTCTTTCAAAAATACCAACGGGAGAAGGACCTATAAAGCGTTTATCTAATTTGTGGCAAGCGGTACAATTGGTCTTAAACAATTCTGCTCCGGCAGTTACCATTTCTTGATTAACCACAGGATCCAATGGCAAATCTTTGATTTGACCAACACCCTTATCCTCTAAAGTAATACGCTTGGAAGCTGGAACACCATCGTCAGCAGGAGCAGTTTCAGCAGATTTTTCAGTTGTACCTTTACGATTAACACTAAAGCCATCGGTTTCTTTTTTTTCTTTTCCTCCACAACTGACTAGGATTACTGAGAAAATAACTACTACACTTTTAAAAACTATTTTCATTTTGAGGTTGTTTGCTAATTTAATACGCCAAAAATAGGGGTATTGAAGTTTCAAATGTATGATAATTATCATAATAAAAGATATAAAGGTCTTTATTTCTTTTAAAACAAATTAATGTACCTTTCCAACATAAAATAATTTATAATACTCTCTAATATCCTACCTTCGCATGGAGATGTTATCAAACGCAAGTAAGTACGCTATTAACGCTGTTTTGTTTTTAGCCCTCGACGATTACAATGATCGTAAAATGGGTGTAAAAGAAATTGCCGCAAGTATTAATGTGCCCGTTGCTTTTCTGGCTAAGCTACTGCAGGGTTTGGCACGAAAAGGTGTTATTTCTTCGTCAAAAGGGCCCAACGGTGGTTTTTACTTAACTGATGAAAACAAATCTCAAAAACTTATAGTTGTGGTAGATCAAATTGACGGACTATCAAAGCTAAAGGAATGTGTCTTAGGACTTACGAATTGCGACAGTGATAAACCTTGCCCGATGCATTCCATGCTTCAACCGCTTAGAAAAAATTTTCTTCACGAACTAAGCAGTAATTCTATAGCTACGTTCGCTAAGAAAGTCCAAGAAGGCAAGACTTTTTTAAGTATTTAAAAAATCACATCTCATACGTACAGCTTTACCCTAGAAGAACTACTAGTAGAACGTATTAATATTGAAATTATAACTTTCCTTAAATTGATTAATTAAGTATACCATGAAGTTTAAAATAGCAGCACTCATAGTTGTATTTACTTCATTAGCAATACCTAGTGCCTGCTGAGAAAACTACAAATGCTGTACTAACAAAGAATATTTAGTTCTCGGCTAAAAAACGTACTGCTAAACGGCATCTTTATAGAACCGTAACATGGTCTATATTGAGATTACTTTAGTTAGTTTAAATTCTTTGCCCGGCCTTTCAATCTCATTAAATCAGCTAGGCATTCCTATTAGCTTTCGCAAACACAAAGACATAAAGACATAAAGAACCAAAAATGTTTTCAAAAGAATAAGCCTTGAAAGTAGACTAGTTTCAAAGCTTATTGGCGCATTGTTCTGCCATAGATACGCATATAATAAAAAAGATTTGTAATTTGTCTAAGATTCAAATTTTAAAATTATGGCTAAAAAAGCAGATCAAACAGCTTCATTTATGGTTCGTTTTAACCAAATTATATTCGAGGAAGATGGCGAATCTAAATTGCAATGGCGTGGAAAAGTATCTCATGTACAAGGTGGTGAAGATCAAAGTTTTACAGATTTTAATGATGCTGTAACCTTTATTCAAGAAAGACTAGCTGACCTCACTTTAGAAGCGACTAAGGATAAATCGCAAGAGCAACAGGATTCTTTATTAAAAAAGAGCTTTTCTTTATGGAAAACCGTAGCGAAAGAAGGGCCTAAAGTTATTATGGAAACTATAAAGGATCCAAGGAAGCAAGTTTCCAATTTACAGGACCAAATTAGTCATTTGAGTGAGGACTTGATGGATAAAGTACATATAGATGAATGGAGAAATGCTTCAAGATCTGATTTTAATTCTATAACAGAATCGATATCTAAATTGGCAGATGAGATGAAAAAGTTAAATGCAAAAGTGGATGCCATTAGTAAACCTTCGAAAACAAGTCGTACTCCAAAAACAACAAAAAAGACAATTACATCTAAAAAGAAGTAAATCTTAAATGAGTCACCTCAAAGACAAACTGCAAGAGCTTAAGCAATTTGAAGAAAATGCTATTATTCGCATTCAAACCTTGGGGCAGTTTAATTTGTGGCGTGAAAAGGAGAAAGTTGATTCTAAACAATGGGGAAGAGATAAAACAGTACAATTATTACAATATTTAATTTCTAACAGACAACGTCATGCGCTTCATAAAGAAAAAATTATGGACCATCTCTGGGAGGATGGAGATGATCGTGATTTTAAAGTTGCCTTGCATGGCGTTAATAAAGTTTTAGAACCAAATAGACCTTCGAGAACTGAACCAACTTTTGTGATTAGACAGGGCGTTAGTTATCAATTAAATTCAGAAAAAGTTTGGATCGATGCTGCAGCTTTGGAGCAATATGTTATCATAGGAAATGAAGCTTTTGGGGAAGACCAAACCATTTCTAAAGCAGCCTATAAATCTGCGATTGCTTTGTATCAAGGTGTGTATTTACCTAACCGTATTTTTGAAGACTGGTCGTCTGAAGAACGCGAAAAAATTCAAATTCTTATTTTGGGTGCTTATGTAATACTTGCAGAAATCTTACTAAAAGACAATCCTTTAGAAAGCATAAGACTAGCACAATGCGCAATAGCTATTGATAATACTTGGGAAGATGCCTATCGTTTACAAATGCAAGCGTATATTATTAAAGGAAATCGACCACAGGCCATAAAGGCATATCAAAAATGTGCAGATGTTTTAGATCAAGAATATGGTATTGATCCGCTACCAGCAACTAAAAACCTTCTTAAAGAGATAGAAAATATTCAATAGAACAAGAATAGCTTTTATTTATTTTATCCTTACCTGTTTTTTAAATGTAGTCAAGAACACTGCAGACCTATATGAATACTGGGTCTATTGTTCTTCTTTTTCTTTAAAATCACATTTACTTCCTAGTACCGTTATGTCATAACCTTATTTGTAACTCATTTGCAACTGCCTAGTCGTAGGTTTGTATCATAAATTAATAAAAACATATTAAAACACTATAAAATTATGGCTACTAAAACTAAAAAAACGCAAACAACGATTATTGATACTACTGCAAGCAAAACATTAGGATTAGCAACTAAAGCAAATGATTTAGCGTTAAGCACAACGGAAAAAGCAGCGATGAAGTCAATTAGCTTAGCCGAAAAAGGTATAGGGATTTCTTCTAAACTTGCCAAAAAAGGTTTAAAAGCTTCAGCAAAAAACCAAGAAGTTGTGTTTGACACCTTAGAAACTGTAAAAGGTAAGGTGGCAAAGTTTTTACCAAAATTTAAATAATTAGAGTACAGGTACTTAAGTGCAACTCATTTGTAACTCGCTGATTGTATGTTTGTGCCAGAATTAAAATAATAACAAAATAAATATAGATATTATGGCAACTAAAACAAAAAAAGCAACTACAAAAGGGAAAAAACCAAGTATTGCAAAAAAAGTAAATACAAGTTTAGTGAATGCATCAATAGAAGTAATTAATACAACTGTTGATAATGGTGAAAAATGGCAGAAATTGGGTTCTAAATTAATTAAGAAGTCAGAAAAAGTAAGAGAGCAACAAATCAATATGATTTTTGATACAGCTGAGGCTGTAAAGGGACAGTTTATTTCTGGAACTGACAGAATGAAAGATTTAGTTGGTTACGATGCTGAATTAGTTGAAAAAGCTAAGGATATGGCAACTAATAACCCAGTAAGTAAAAAAGTAATAGGTATCGTAGAAGAAATTACTGAAAAAGTATCTAAAAACCCAATGGTTCAGAAAGCAGAAAAAACTACTGAAGAATTCAAAAATATGGGGATGGCTAAGTATATGGAGTTAAAAAAAGATGTTTTAGAGCAAGCTTCAAAAATCCTTGATAAAGGTGAAGCTATAATCGAAGATGCTAAATCTACTCCAAAAGCTAAAGTGACTAAAAAACCTGCTCCAAAGAAAACGGTTGCTAAAAAAGGGACTGCAAGTACAGCTAAAGCAACTAAAACGGTTGCTAGAAAAGCAACTCCGACTGCTGCTAAAGCAACTAAAACTGTAGCCAAAAAAGCAACAGCGACAAGAACTGTAGCTAAAGTAGCACCAAAGAAAACGGTTGCAAAAAAAGCAACTACCGCTACCGTTACAGCTAAAGCTAATGCAACTACCGTAGCACCTAAAGCAAAAGCGCCAGCAGCAGTTAAGAAAACTGAAACGGCTAAAGTTGCAGAAGTTAAGAAAACTGAAACGGCTAAAGTTGCAGAAGTTAAGAAAACTGAAACGGCTAAAGTTGCAGAAGTTAAGACTGAAGTAACAAAATAATTAGATGTAATAACTTGTAAAATAATTTAATATGAGTACAAAAAAATCAATGCTAGATGCGCCAAAGAAAATGGTTTATAAAGCACTAGATAAAACTAAAAAAGCTGTATCAACTGCAAATGGTTATGCACTTAATACAACTGAAAGTGTAGTTTCTGAAGGAATTATTGTTGCAGAACAATGGCAAACTGTTGCTAACAAGGCTTTAAAAGGGAGTTTAGGATTAGCCGCAACAAACCATAACATAGTTTTTGACGCCTTAACAGAAATGAAAAAACACCTTATACTAAGTAAAAAAAGATTTACTAAACTTGTTGCTTAGGGTATACGTATTTGTTTAGGATTAGATAGTTAGTAAAAACCAAGTTGCTTATTAAGTGCAGCTTGGTTTTGTAGTTTTAGTTTAACCGAGTTGATTTTGTATTTTTAAGGTCAAATATTGGTCAATGGCTAAGGGTAGTAAAATTTCAGAAGCAGAAATCATTACATTATATATGGATTATGTGGTGGAACATACCTGCAAACCAGACTCGATTAAAGACTTTGCTCAACTGCACCAGATTGATGAGGTTATTTTTTATAACCACTTCACATCATTTAAAGATTTAGAAAAGACGATTTACAATGTTCTTTTTGAAAACTCCATAGCCATATTAAAGCAAAGCCAAGAATACCATAGTTTTAGTAAAAAAGATAAGTTGTTGAGTTTGTATTATACATTTTTTGAAAACTTAGCACTTAATCAAGAATTTATTAAACTAAATTTAAAAGGTTTTGAAAATCAACTGAAGGCCCTTTCAGTATTCTCATTGCTTAAGGATAGCTTACTTGTTTTTATTGATGAATTGAAATTAGAGACTACTAATTTGAATATCGATAGCATTGAAAATATTCAGAAAAAAACCATAAAGGAATCGGCTTGGTTACAATTACTGATTACTCTAAAGTTTTGGTTAGATGATACTTCTGAAGCTTTTGAGAAAACAGATATATTTATTGAAAAATCTATAAATACAAGCTTTGAGTTACTAAATTCTAAGTCGTTACTTAGCATTATAGATCTTGCAAAATTTTTATACAAAGAGAAAGTAAAATAGTAGGGATAAAGCATTTTGAAAACTTTAAAAAACATTCCAATTACTAAAATCCAACGAGCATCAAAACTGATGCAAACAGGGGCGAAAGTTGGTGTGAATTATCTAAAATATTATGGCGACAAAATGGTATATTCTGAAGAAGATGCCAAAGAACGCTTAAATGAATCTAATGCCACAGATATTTACGATAGCCTAAAAGATTTAAAAGGGTCTGCATTAAAATTAGCACAAATGCTAAGCATGGAGAAGAATATTTTACCCCAAGCTTACGTAGATAAATTTTCACTTTCACAATTTTCTGTACCACCATTATCAGCACCTATGGTAATGAAAACCTTTAAGAAATCTTTCGGTAAATTTCCTAATGAGATTTTTGATACGTTTAATTCCGAAGCAAAAAACGGAGCTAGTATAGGGCAAGTGCATCAGGCAACTAAAGATGGA
>JBLICT010000042.1:0-17634 GCA_047632415.1 Maribacter sp. | reverse complement strand
AATTTACTAAAATCCCCTAATGGAGTAACAAAAAAGGAAAGAACAATTGCAATTACAAATAAAGTATAAACTGTTTGTCTTTTCATTTTATATAGGGTGACCTCAAAACTAAAAAACTCCCGAGGATAATCGGGAGTTTTCAGTAACTATTTACAAGTTATTATACTGCATTTTCTCTTTTGATCACGTTGAGCGCAGAACCCTCTCTATACCATCCGATTTGTGCATCGTTATAGGTATGATTTGCTACTACAGTGTCTTTAGAGCCATCTGCATGAACCACTTCAATGGTTAACGGTTTGTCCGGTGCAAAATCAGCTATATCAATAAAATTAAAAGTATCATCTTCTTTTATTAAGTCGTAATCACTTTCCTTGGCAAAGGTTAAGCCTAACATCCCTTGCTTTTTTAAGTTAGTTTCATGTATACGTGCAAAAGACTTTACGAGTACCGCTGCAACTCCTAAGTGTCTTGGCTGCATAGCCGCATGCTCTCTAGAAGAACCTTCACCGTAATTATGGTCACCAACAACAATAGTTTTTATACCTGCCGCTTTATATGCTCTCTGTGTATCTGGCACCCCTTGGAATTCCCCTGTTAATTGGTTCTTCACGAAGTTTGTCTTTTTGTCAAAGGCATTTACCGCACCAATAAGGGTATTATTCGAAATATTATCTAAATGTCCTCTAAAACGTAGCCATGGCCCTGCCATTGAAATATGATCGGTTGTACATTTACCAAAGGCCTTTATCAAAAGTTTTACACCCTGTAGCTCTTTGTTCTGTATGGGTACGAACGGCTGCAACAACTGCAGTCTTTCTGATTCCCCAGCAACCACAACCTGCACTCCAGAACCATCGGCCTCTGGGGCAAGGAAACCTGCATCCTTAACTTCAAAACCGTTCGGCGGAAGTTCCCAACCTGTTGGTTCATCAAACCGTACTTCTTGACCATTTTCGTTAATCAACGAATCGGTAATCGGATTAAAATCTAAACGACCTGCTATAGCAATCGCAGCTGTTATTTCTGGGGATGCGACAAAAGCATGAGTATTAGGATTTCCATCTGCACGCTTGGCAAAATTTCTATTGAACGAATGTACAATACTGTTTTTAGGTGCATTCTTAGGATCGCTATACCTAGCCCATTGCCCAATACAAGGACCACATGCATTCGTAAAGATTTTAGCATCCAATTTTTCAAATACTTTTAAGATGCCATCTCTTTCGGCAGTAAAACGAACTTGTTCTGAACCTGGGTTGATACCCAATTCCGATTTCATTTTTAAACCTTTATCCAAAGCTTGTTGCGCGATAGAGGACGCTCTTGACAAATCTTCATATGAAGAATTCGTACACGAACCAATAAGACCCCATTCTACCTGCATAGGCCATTCGTTTTTCGTCGCCTTTGCGGTCATATCACTACCTACTCGAGTAGATAAATCCGGAGTAAAAGGTCCGTTCAATAATGGACCCAACTTAGAAAGGTCAATATCTATAACTTGGTCAAAATAATTTTCTGGGTTTGCATATACCTCTGCATCTGCGGTAAGGTGCTGCTTCACTTCATTTGCCGCATCTGCAACATCAGCTCTATCCGTAGCACGTAGGTATCTTTCCATAGACTCGTCATACCCAAACGTAGAGGTCGTTGCCCCTATCTCGGCACCCATATTACAAATAGTCCCTTTACCAGTGCACGATAATGCAATGGCTCCAGGTCCAAAATATTCTACAATAGCTCCAGTACCTCCTTTAACGGTAAGTATCTCTGCAACTTTTAAAATAACATCTTTAGGTGCTGTCCATCCAGAGATGTTCCCTGTCAACCTAACACCAATCAATTTCGGAAATTTTAATTCCCATGCCATACCGGCCATAACATCAACAGCATCTGCACCACCAACACCGATTGCAACCATTCCCAACCCACCGGCGTTTACGGTATGGGAATCCGTGCCGATCATCATACCACCAGGAAAAGCATAATTCTCCAAAACAACTTGGTGTATAATTCCCGCTCCGGGCTTCCAAAATCCGAGACCGTATTTATTAGAAACAGATTCCAAAAAATCGAATACTTCCGAACTGGCGGAGTTTGCGAATTTTAGATCCGCTGCCGCTCCGTTTTTTGCTTGTATCAAGTGGTCGCAATGGGTTGTGGTTGGCACCGCAACTTTTTTCTTTCCGGCCTGCATAAACTGTAAGAGCGCCATTTGTGCGGTAGCATCTTGCAAAGCAATACGATCGGGAGCAAAATCTACATAGTCCTTACCTCGTGAAAAAACCTTGGTAGGAGTACCTTCCCACAAATGGGAGTATAGTATTTTCTCCGAAAGGGTAAGTGGTTTTCCCACAATTTCCCGGGCCTTATCCACTCGGTCCGCCATAGTGGCGTACACCCCTTTAATCATATCGATATCGAATGCCATCCTGTATTTATTTTAAGGTTAAATCAATTTAGTAAATTTAAGAAAATATGAGCCGTAATTAAAACTTTAAATGCAGCTTTCGATGTTTTTAGATAAATGGAAGATTTTTAGGCTAACAGAAGGCTAAAACATCAGGTAAAGCCATCGTTCTTTATGAAGAACCTAAAAATTTGACAAAAAAGGTAACTACAACAATCGTTCTATAATATCCTCCTCAGAAATCCCCTCTGCCTCAGCCTTGTAATTTTTAATAATTCGATGTTTTAAGATTCCGTTAACCACTGCTTGTACATCTTCTATATCCGGTGAATATTTACCATGAATTGCAGCGTTTGCCTTCGCTCCCAAAATTAAATTCTGAGATGCTCTAGGACCTGCGCCCCAATCAAGATATTGTTTTATAAAATCTGATGCTGTACTTAAATTAGGCCTTGTACTGTTAACTAGTTTTACAGCATATTCTACCACATTATCCGGAACGGGAATACGCCTTACCAATTCTTGAACAGCTAATATTTCATTCGCTGTAAACTGTGGTTTTATATTGACTTTGTTTGTTGATGTTGTATTTTTTACAACCTGAATTTCTTCTTCGATAGTGGGATACTGTAGCTCTATAGCGAACATAAAACGATCTAACTGCGCCTCAGGTAAAGGATATGTTCCTTCTTGTTCTATGGGGTTTTGGGTTGCGAGAACAAAATAGGGTAATTCCAATTTATGTTGATGACCGGCAATGGTCACCGCTCGCTCCTGCATGGCCTCTAAAAGGGCTGCTTGTGTCTTAGGCGGTGTTCTATTTATTTCGTCTGCCAAAACAATATTAGAAAAAATAGGCCCTTTAATAAATTTGAAGTTTCTATTCTGGTCTAACACTTCGCTCCCTAAAATATCACTAGGCATCAAATCTGGCGTAAACTGGATGCGTTTAAAATCTAACCCAAGTGCTTGTGCAATGGTATTTACCATTAAGGTTTTTGCCAAACCGGGGACACCAATCAACAAGGAATGCCCACCGGTATAAATAGACAATAGAATTTGATCTATTACGGCATCCTGGCCAACAATAGCCTTGGCTATTTCTTTTTTAAGCGCTAAATGTTTTTCTACTAGGTTTTGTATAGCAGCAACGTCCGACATATATTAATCCTTTACCCATTTATTAGCAAAATCACAATCCCTATTTGCGTCGTTTACGCTAACATAAGTATCTGCTATATGTTCTGCCATCCATTCTTTTATTGCATTAAACTGCTTTTGCGTTAGGGCCAATTGCTGAATTTTAATATAGTCTTGCGCAAAATCTGCTTTATGCTCATCGTACCTATTAGTAACTTTTAAAATTTTATATTTTGGTGGACCTCCACGTTGATCTTCTTCTAAAGTAGGGTAGGATATCTCATTATCTTTTAAGTTACGAACCTGATTATATAAAGAAGGATCCATTTTGGTAAGCTCAAAACGGGATCCAAAATCCTGAGGATTACGAAGTACACCTCCGTCAAATTTTGTTTCCTTTTCATCTGAAAAATTCAAAGCCGCCTCCGCAAAGGTAAATTCTTCGTTCATAATTTTTTGGCGAATACTATCCAATTCCGATTTTGCCTCATCAGCAACAGCATCTGAAATTTCGGGAGATATTAAGATATGACGCAAATCCAATTCTTGTCCACGTATTTTTTCTATAAAAATAATATGATAACCGAATGGGGTCTTAAAGGGTTCTGAAACTTCTCCTTCTCTAAGGCTAAAGGCTACATCCTTAAATGTTTTATCAAAGCCTGTTTCTTTAGTAATACTATAAAATCCCCCTTTAGATTTTGACCCAGGATCCTGGGAATACAAAATCGCTTTAACATTAAAACTAGCGTCATTATCCTCAATATCAGCTTTTATTTGGTTAAGCTTATCTACTACTTTTTGGTTCTCTTCCTCAGATGGCTTTGGGGTTTTAACGATTTGCGCAATCTCCAACTCAGCTCCAAGAACCGGGCGTTCGTCCGTCGGAATGTTACTAAAAAACTGACGTACTTCTTCCGGGGTAATTTCAATGTCCTTAATAATTTCTTGCTGCATTCTTTCAGACAACATACGCAGCTTGTTAATTTTGTACAGCTCTTCCCTAAAACTCTGTTCGTCCAGCTTTTTATAATACTTCAACACCTTAGGCATAGACCCTATTTGCTGCACCAAAGATTGCAATTGCGCTTCACTTTGTGAATTTACCATATCGTCCGAAACCAAAATACTATCTTGAACCGCTTGGTGGGCATATAAACGATCTTCCATCAACTTGCCTAAAAGTCCACAATGCGTAATATCATCTGTAGCGGCGCCTTGACTCTTAAGGTCAATTAGTGTTTTCGCAACATCAGAATCCAAAATCACATAATCGCCTACAACAGCAGAAATACCGTCCAACTTGATTCTCTTAAAGTTGTTAACCGTATCCTTTTTCTTGGTAATATCTGCGTCAGCTACAATTTCTTCTGGCTCTACTTGATTATCCGGCACTTCCGGAACGGTCTCCTGACTGAACACCATAACCGAACATATACTCAATATACCTGTACAAATCGACCTACTAATCCTTGGTATACACCTCAAATTCTTTATCCTTAATTGCTTCATCTATAATTTCTATTTCAAGTTTACGCAGGTAGTTTATTTTTCTGCGATTCAATAACACTTGTTTTATGGTAGGGGCTATAAAAGACAGTGGGGCTATTTCGTTTATATCCTTCACTTCCTCTATCTTTCCCAAATATACCCCGATTGAATCCTCCAATTCAAAAAATTGTGATTTTTTTAAGTACCTATCCTGATTTTCAAAGCCTATGGGCGGTATTTCAGCTGCTACTCTAGATGCTCTCACCCAAACAGAATCGTTAAAATGTAATTTCGTAAACTGCACCCCTATCGAATCCAAATACGAAACATCTTCCTTTTCGAAGTTTTTTAAACGTTTACCCACTTCCTCCTTATTTAAAAAATTCTTTGGCAAGGCAACAAAACGAATTCTTAAAATCCGCTCCTTTAATTTGAAATTCTCTTTTTCTTCGGCATAAAAATTAGCCAGTTGGTCCTTAGAAATTACAGAATCTGAACCTTGTAAAACCAATGCTTCCTTGTACGCCCTAGTGTATAGGTCTGTTTTGTAATCTGCTACTAAGGCATCAAATTTTCGTAATTTATCCTCTTGTAAGTTTATCTTAGCCTTGGACAAAAGCAACTGTTTAGAAGCCCATGTATTAATATAATTGTTTACGAAAGATGCGCTATCTGACTCGGACATACCGTCTGTAATGTACACGGCAATATCCTCCCCATACAAAAAGTTTTGCCCTACCCTAGCCAAAGGTGCTACGTCTTCCTTTTTTTTAAAATAAGAACTACAAGAACCCAGAAAAATACAAATCAGGGTAAAAGCAGGTATACTGAGGGCGAAATGCCTTTTTCTAAAGGTTTTGAAATAAAACATTTGACAAAAATAGCAATTACAAAATCCCTTGCAACCCTAGCTCCTTTTACTTAACACAATTTTAGGGCAATGAAAAGTGTTTAAAGGGTTTTATTGTTTTAAAACAAGCAAGATAGTTTGGCAACCAATTTCACAGAATACTATTGTACCTCTTGAATTTAAGTCGAAAAGCGTAATTTTGAACTCAAAGCATTATATTTTGGATAGAAAAATAAAATTGATTTGGGATTTTAGAGGCCCAGAAGGATTTAGAACAGCCGAACACCACGAAAAGCACTTAAAGGAATTTATTGCGATGGAAAAGCTTCCCTTAGATATTACTGGCCACGAGCAACTAAACGAAATGCACAGTTTGGCCTACATGGTGGTAGACGAGAAAGACATGATTACGGTACGAGACACCTTAAAACCCCATCGTGGAGAGGTATATATAGCCAACTAAATCCAAGCATTAGGCACTGATAATGAAATAATACAAACCAATGCTTCCTAGTAATACACATGACAAATGAAAGCACCTATTATATGCCTTATCCTATTATCCTCTGTTTTGAGCTCTTGCGTCCAACAAAACAAGGGTTCTATCTTAGATCAGGCATTGGCGTCGGAGAACCCAAACATAAGGAAGGTCATGGACAGTCTGGACCAATACGAGGTACAAATACGGTACACACAAATAAATCGGCGCAACGATAGCATTATTTTTACTGACTATGATTTTCAGGTGAATGAAGGACACTATTTTTATCCTGCTAGCACCGTTAAGTTTCCAATTGCAGTGCTAGCGCTCGAACATTTGAACCAGACGGATAGCATCAACAAAAACACAAAATATTACATAGAGGGAGATTCAATAGAATCCACCATTGCGCAAGATATTTCGCAAGTATTCGCGGTAAGTGACAACCTGGCCAATAACCGTATGCTGGAGCTGTTGGGACAAGATGCTATTAACAAGAGTTTGACGGGCAAAGGAATAGGACCTGTTCGTATTTCTCACAGATTAGGCTATCATTCAGATGATTTAAAAACCAAACCGCTTATCATATATTTAAACGATAGCACAACAGGTATTTCTGTGCCTAGTATAAATACAGCTGCAAAGCCACTTCAATTAGAGCGCATTAAAAAGGGTATTGGGTATTACGAAGATGACACCCATGTAAATGACCCCTTTGATTTTAGTCTAAAGAATTATTATCCTATTACTAGTCAGCATGAGGTTTTAAAAAGAGTCATCTTTCCGAACGAGTTCGACCCCACAAAACGCTTTGACCTTTCGGAAGAGCAGCACACCTTTTTATTGGAATCCATGCACACCCTCCCTAAAAATGTAGGATATGATTCTACTGAATATTATGATGGCTATTGTAAATTCTTCTTGTATGGAGACACTAAGAAATCCATTCCAGACCATATAAAAATATATAATAAGGTGGGTTTTGCCTATGGCACCTTAACAGATTGTGCTTATATTGTTGATAGTAAAAATAACATAGATTTTTTGTTGACAGCAACAATTTTGGTAAACAAAGACGGAGTCTTTAATGATAATGTTTACGAGTACGATGACATCGGCATTCCGTTTTTAGCATCCTTAGGAAGGGAAATACATACATTAGAACTAGAGCGTAACAAGTAATATCGGGTATTCGTAACAAAGCTATGGCAGATACAGTAAAACAGACGAGGATAAATAAATATCTGAGCGAAGTAGGCTATTGTTCCAGAAGGGCAGCAGACAAACTTATAGACCAAGGCAGGGTTACCATAAATGGCAAGGTTCCTGAAATGGGAACAAAAGTGGTAGACGGTGATGCCGTAAAAGTAGACGGAGAGGCGGTTACTGCGCCAAAAGAAAAACCTGTTTATCTTGCTTTTAATAAGCCGGTTGGGATTGTATGTACCACAGACAGTAGGGTAGAAAAGGATAATATTATTGATTTTATAAATTATCCAAAACGCATTTTCCCTATCGGAAGATTGGACAAGCCTAGTGAAGGCTTGATATTTTTGACCAACGACGGGGATATTGTCAACAAAATCCTTAGAGCAAGAAACAATCATGAAAAAGAGTATCTCGTAACCGTAGATAAACAAATTAGACCCGACTTTTTAAACAAAATGAGAAACGGGGTCCCAATATTGGATACCGTAACAAGAAACTGCGAGGTAAGCCAAGTAAGCACTTACCAGTTCCGTATTATTTTAACGCAGGGACTCAACCGTCAAATAAGACGTATGTGTGAGCATTTGGAGTACAGGGTAAAAAAGCTGAAACGCATCAGAATCATGAACGTTCATTTAGATCTCCCCTCAGGCAAATGGAGGGACCTAACACCGGAAGAACTTCAGCAAATTAACAGATTGGTAGGTGATTCCTCAAAAACCAATGGATCAGAAAGGTAAGTTCAAGGTTTTACACAGTGCTAAACTTTGAACCATGCTTAGGACAAAACTATCCTCTTACATCAAAGTACTGTTTTACCAGTACTATTTTTAAACAGTAGGTAAGCACAACCTACAGCCTAAAAACTATTAACGGAAGATTGATATGGAATACAAAGAGCATTAGAAGGTATAACTCCCAAAATTCTAACAATTACCACTAGCACTTCAGAGCAGCTTAGAAAGGAAGCTAAAGAAAACACGTATACTTGAGCAACTGCAAAGTTCTTATCCTTTTATTTATCTGACGGTTAATTTTTAAAAAAGTAATCTTACGCAATCAATTATACAGTCGAGCTTATCAACCAAGCGCAGAATATCCGACTTCGGTTGCTATAATTCAGCAAATTGAATATAATCGTGAGAGGCCATTTAGAAAATTTAACAAGCAATTGAAATCATTAAAATTGGGTAGTTCATTAAGAAAAACATTAACAAGAAAAAGATATAATTTATGATTTACAATTACGCTATATAGCTATAAATCATTATCTTAGATTTTAAAAGTTTGCAACAATCTAAATGAAAAATAATAGGAAAAAATTCCCGAAAAAAACCTTCATCTTTCCGATACTTTTATTAGTGTTGTTGATGGTGAGTACTCATTTAATTAGTCAAGAGACTAGTTTTAAAGCCTACTCAGGAGAAGTGCTGGATACTAATTCAAAGAAACCCTTAGTCTTTGCATCAGTAAGCCTAGAAGGAACTAACATTAGTACAGTGACCAATACGGATGGAGAATTTTTATTAAAGGTGCCTAGGAACAGCCTCGATAAAAATATCGCTGTTTCATTTTTAGGTTACAAGACCCTAAGCCTACCGTTGAGTAAATTTAAAACTAAGGACAATCAAGTACTGATGACGGAATCTGCTGTGGAACTTTCAGAAGTCCAGTTGAGTATCCCAAAAGATGCAGAGGCCTTGGTTAGGGAAGCACTAAGGAAAAAGGGTGAAAACTATATGAACGATCCCACCGTAATGACTGCGTTTTACAGGGAAACTATAAAGAAGCGGAATAAAAATGTTAGTCTGTCCGAGGCCGTGGTAAATATTTACAAAGCCCCCTATTCTTCCTATAAACGTGATGAACTTAAACTTTACAAAGCACGAAAGAGTACCGACTACAACAAATTGGATACACTGGCCCTTAAATTGCAAGGTGGACCTTTTAATACACTATTCGTGGATATGGTAAAATATCCAGACTATATATTTACGGATGAGACTATTAACTACTACGACTTTAGCTTTGATAGTTCTACTAGGGTAAATGACAAGCTTATTTATGTTATAAATTTTCAACAAAAGGCTGAACTAATAGACCCATTTTACACAGGTAAATTATACATAGATGCTGAAAATAAAATTCTTACGAGTGCTATTTACTCCTTAAACATTACCAACAACCAAATGGCATCCCAAATGTTTGTTAGGAAAAAGCCAAGAAATGCTAATGTTTGGCCTACCGAGGTAGCCTATCGCGTAGATTATAGAGAAAAAGATGGTAAATGGTACTACGGTTACAGCAACGTACTACTAGAATTTAAAATCGACTGGGATAAAAAACTATTTAATTCGGTGTATTCCATGAGCTGTGAAATGGCAGTAACAGATTGGGAAAAAAACCTGACCAACGCTCATTTAACAGCTAAGGAACGAATTAAATCTTCCATAATATTAAGTGATGAGGCCATTGGTTTTGCGGATCCTGATTTTTGGGGAGAATACAATATTATTGAACCGGAGAAATCCATAGAGTCCGCTATTAAAAAAATACAACGACAATTGAAGAGAAACAAAGCGGCGGACAGCGATACAAGCATTCCGTAGTTTACGCTTATTACTTAAACCTAAAATTCCCTGTTTTCAATTGAAAACAGGGAATTTTAGGTTTAAGTAAAGTTCTAATTTATTTTGGCATTACTACCGTATCGATAGCGTGTACAACACCATTAGTCGCGGCTACATCTGCTATGACTACCGTAGCCATGTTTCCGTTTTCGTCGGCTACCATTACCTTACCATCAGCCAAAGACAAAACAAGTGTACCTCCCTGCACGGTGGTTACTTCAAAAGCACCATCGTTAGCCTTTATAGCATCAATAACAGCAGCTGCCTCAAATTTCCCTGATACAACATGGTAACTAAGAATCCCTGTTAATGCAGCTTTACTTTCTGGTTTTAGCAAACCAGCAACCGTACCATCTGGTAAGGCAGCGAACGCATCGTTTACCGGAGCAAAAACAGTAAAAGGCCCTTCACTACTTAATGTTTCAACTAAGTCTGCGGCCTTTACAGCAGCAACTAATGTGGTAAAATTTTCATTAGCAGCCGCTACACCTACAATGTTCTGCGCTTGCACTAAAGTCCCAGCGAATAAGGCTGCGGATACGAACATAATTTTAATCATTTTCATAATATTTTTTTTAAATTTTGATAAAAGTAAGTGTAAATCAGCAGCGAATATCATAATATTTGTTTAATTTTTTTTAAAAAATGTTAAACATTTTAATTTAATTTTTTTCCTATCTTAGAATTATGATTAATTAACAGCTATGTATCGGACAAGACGTAACTTTCTAAACGGACTATTAGGAATTTCATTTACTACATTTCTACCTACTTCTAGCTATGCGTCTCAAGAGTCGCTAAATAAAATAGTAGAACCCCTGCTCCCTAAAGTCTTAAAAAAAGGAGCTACCATTGGTCTAATTGCTCCTGGTTATAATTTCACATCCACAATTTTAAAACACACTAAAAAGACCTTAAAACAGATGGGATACAAAACCTATCATACCAAAAGGGTTTCCAAAACTCATGGCTACTTTAGCAACACTGATGAAGAGCGGGCGGCAGACATCAACGAAATGTTTGCCAACAAGAAAATAGACGGTATTCTTTGTATTCGTGGTGGCTATGGTTGTACACGAATAATGCATTTGATAAATTATGATACTATAAAAAGGAACCCAAAGCCTTAATAGGTTTTAGCGATGTAACCGCATTATTAAATGGAATACACAAAGAAACCGGCCTAATCTGTTTCCATGGTCCTGTAGGTAGTACTATAAAAGACACCTTCAGTAAAAAAGCATTCAAGGACATTCTCGAAAATACAACACCTACGCATAGCTTAACTAATGCTATTTTAGAGGAAACACTAACAACCAATCCGGAATACGAAAGGTATTCTATTCATGAAGGGATAGCTAGTGGACATTTGTGTGGCGGAAGCCTAACATTAATCAATACCTTAATCGGAACACCTCATGAAATTGATTTTACGGGTAAAATTGTCTGTATAGAAGATGTTGAAGAAGCACCGTATAGAATAGATCGTATGCTCACACAACTTATTGATGGTAAAACTTTTAAAAAGGCTTCCGGGATTGTTTTTGGTGTGCGCGCTGGATGCGACCGTCCAAGTGAGCCTAATTCATTTACGCTTAAAGAAGTACTTATGGATAGAATAAAACCCTTAGGAATTCCTGCAATATACGGGATGAGTTTTGGACACATAGACCAAAACCTTACATTTCCCATTGGTACGAAAGCTACCTTAAACACAACTACTATGTCTATAGTACTTGAAGGACCATGGGTTAAATAGTTTTAGTAGGCTTCTTCACTTATCAACTTAACTAAGCATATGCTTATTTTTAATCCATGCAGTCTACATCGGATTCTTGATTTACTGCAAAAACTATCAACCTCGAAATTTCAACTGGTTAAAAAATCAAACTCTTTTACACATTAGACAGAAGTTTTTTTATTACAACAAGTCTAAAGTAAATTTCGCCAAAAATGCCAAAGTAAATTAGTCTTTGCACTATTTTATTAAATTACATATCTTTAGAAAGAAGAACACTTTAAATATTAAGATGCTATTTTAAAACCTATAGTAAGCAAAACATTTTATAATGAACTCCATTCAGCTACGAAGCCTTTGTAACCGATTTGAGAACTTATCAGATGTTTAAAAATTGACACTAAGAGGTTTTTTGTGTTACCAAATGAAACATATGAAACAAAAAATTACTCTAGTTGCTATTCTTGGTTTTCTTATATCCCTAGTCTATCTATTTACCTCGGATTTTTTTAAACATTCAGATGATACCTATGCCAGTTTAGAGCTGCCAGAAACGGTAGATTATAATTTTCATATTAAACCCATACTTTCCGATAATTGCTATACATGTCACGGACCGGACGCCAATAAGAGAAAGGCCGGACTGCGACTGGATTTGGAAGAAACCGCTTTTAAGGAGCTAAAGGAAAGTCCAGGTGAATATGCCTTTTTAGCTGGTAATTCGAAGAAAAGTAAAGCTTACTGGCATATGATTACGGAAGACCCTAAAGAAATCATGCCTCCGGCCGATTCAAAACTCAGCCTAAATTCTTATGAAAAGCGATTGATCAAGAAGTGGATTGAACAGGGTGCCAAATTCCAAAAGCACTGGGCCTATCTTTCTCCAAAGAAAAAAGAAATCCCCAAACTACAAACTTCAGACCTGATAGCGAGCAACTGGACACAAAACGAAATTGATGGGTTTATTTTAAAAAAGCTACAAGATAAGAACATCCAACATTCTGAAAAAGCAACCAAGGAAACTTTAGTCAGAAGAATAAGTCTAGACTTAACTGGACTTCCTCCTAACACTGAAGACATCAAGGCTCTATTAAACCTTTCCTCCGAAGAAATTATCCCAAAAGCGATTGACCGATTTTTATCTTCTCCCGCTTACGGAGAACGTATGACACAATCATGGCTTGATCTCGCTCGCTATGCCGATTCGCATGGATACCAAGACGATAGTTACCGAACCATGTGGCCTTGGCGCGATTGGGTAATCCATGCTTTTAACAAAAATTTGCCTTACGACGAGTTTTTGACTTGGCAATTGGCAGGTGACTTGCTGCCTAATGCTACCAAAGAACAGATTTTAGCAACAGGCTTTAATCGAAACCACCCCATAACGCAAGAAGGCGGTGTAATTCAAGAAGAGTATCGCACCAATTATGTCCTGGATAGAACAAATACCCTTGGAAAAGGAATCTTAGGATTAACCTTAGAATGTGCGCGTTGTCACGACCATAAATATGATGCCATTTCACAAGCCAATTACTATGAGTTCTTTGCGTTTTTTAATCAGGTTAATGAAAAAGGCTTACAAATGGATGCCGTACAGGCCAAAAACCAAAAGTTCTTTGCCGATCCACCGTTTTTGACCCTAACTTTCGAAGAAACTGAGGGCGTACTCAATTTTGTGAATTTAAAAAAAGGTGAAGAAATAAACGTGATGGTTATGAACGATTCAGCACCCAAAACAACGTTTATAAGGAATCGCGGGGAATATGACCAACCTACCGATTCCGTAGCGCCCAATACACCGGACATCATTTATCCTTTTTCAGAAGACTTTGAAAAAAACCGCTTGGGTTTAGCCAAATGGGTAGTAAGCAAAGATAATCCCCTGACCGCAAGGGTGTTTGTCAACCGTATTTGGGGAATGTTATTTGGTAGGGGATTGGTAGAGACTGCAGAAGATTTTGGAGTGCAAGGAAGTCTACCCTCACATCCACAATTGCTAGATTGGCTTGCGGCAGATTTTATGGAACACGATTGGGACATTCACCACTTGCTGAGAAAAATAATGCTTTCAGCCACATACCAGCAAAAATCACAAATGCGACCTGATCTTAAAAAAGCCGATCCGGAAAATAGATTTTTGGCGCGCGCCCCACGTTTTAGAATGAGCGGTGAAATGATTAGAGATTACATTCTTGCCACCAGCGGACTTTTGAATACAGAACTAGGCGGACCAAGTGTAAAACCTTATCAACCGCCAGGCCTGTGGGAAGAAACCAATGCGGGGGAGAACAGGGGTGTTTTAACAAAATACATACAAGACGATGGTGCAGACCTCTACCGGCGTTCACTATACACCTTTTGGAAACGTACACTACCACCACCTTCAATGACCATTTTTGATGCGCCTACCCGAGATTTTTGTGAAGTGCGCAGGCAAAAGACCAATACACCTTTGCAGGCATTGGCCCTACAAAATGACATACAGGTTTTGGAAGCTGCTCGTGTATTAGCACAGCGAACACTTCAAGAAAAAGGGGATAACGACCCCAATATAGTAGCATATCTTTTTCAACGAATTTTAATACGTTCACCCAAAAAAGAAGAGTTATTGACCTTAAATGACTACTATTATGATGCGGTTAAGTTGTATAAGAACGATTTGGAAAACGCCAAGAAATTGACCGCCCTAGGAGAATATGAGCAACTTAACGTTAATCCGGCCAAGACCGCAGCTCTTATGCTAACAACGCAAATAATCTATAATTTGGATGAAACAATTACCAAGGAGTAGAAATTAGAATAGAGAAAAACAACTAGAAAAAAACTAATGGGGAATACTAGTGTTGTTAAATAAATCCATCCCCTTATTATCCTGAGCGCAACCATAGGGTACGGAGCTTTAGCATTAGAAAAAAGGCATACTTCAGAAATTAAAAAATTCCAAAGTATGCCAGATCATAGGAAGAAATTGTATAGCATAGAGTATTTAAATAGCTTTATAAGAATTTACAAAATGGAAGAAAATAAAGACCCAACTGAAAACCCCTTAAAGTCCAACAGAAGACACTTCTTTTCGCAATTAAGTGTAGGTATTGGTTCCTTGGCCCTAGGGTCCTTACTGATACCCGATTTATTCAAGGGCTCGGGACCAAGCTTAGCACCGAAAGGAGATTTAGGGGTTGCACATTTCGCACCCAAGGCAAAACGTATCATTTATTTATTTCAGGCCGGCGCACCCTCGCAACTCGAAACCTTCGATTACAAACCTATTTTGAGAAAACGCATGGGCGAAGATCTGCCCGAGTCAATTCGCAATGGACAACGATTAACAGGCATGACGGCCAATCAAGATAAATTTCCGTTAATGCCGCCTAAAATCGGATTTAAAAAACATGGGGAGAGTCAGACGTGGATTAGCGACTTTTTTCCGCACATCGCTAAAATCGCAGATGATATTACTGTAGTGCGTAGTATGCACACAGAAGCGATAAACCATGACCCTGCGATTACCTTTTTTCAAACCGGTAGCCAAATCGCTGGGCGACCTAGTATGGGTTCGTGGCTGAGCTACGGCTTGGGTAGTGAAAATAAAAACCTTCCTTCTTTTGTGGTGTTAACCTCACGGGGAAAGGGCAATAGTCAAGGATTATATTCCAAGCTATGGTCAAGTGGATTTTTGGATTCAAAGCACCAAGGTGTTTTGTTGCGGTCAGGAAAAGACCCCGTGCTATACCTAAACGATCCAGATGGAATTTCAAGATCTGATAAAAGGCATTTGTTGGACCATGTGGCCTCATTGAACAAGATGCACCATGTAGAAACGGGAGATGACGAGATTGAGTCACGTATCGCGCAATATGAAATGGCTTACCGTATGCAAATGTCGGTACCCGATGTTATGGACATTTCTAAAGAACCACAATCGATTATCGACCTCTATGGCGAAGACTGCCAAGTACCCGGAACATACGCGGCCAACGCCCTTCAGGCGCGCAGGCTTGCCGAAAACGGAGTGCGCTTCATACAGTTATACCATCAAGGCTGGGATCAACATGGTAACCTACATAATGAAATGGCCGGTCAGGCCAAAGATGTAGACCAGGCCTCTGCCGCCTTGGTGCTAGACTTGAAACAACGAGGAATGCTAGAGGATACCTTAGTGGTCTGGGGAGGAGAATTCGGAAGGGGTAATTACGCTCAAGGAAAATTTGATCCTGAAAATTATGGCCGCGACCACCACCCAAAAGCATTTAGTATTTGGATGGCGGGAGGAGGCATCAAACCAGGACTCAATTATGGCAAAACTGATGAGTTCGGATATAATGTCGTAGAAAACCCTGTACATATAAACGATTTCCATGCCACGCTAATGCACCAGATGGGTCTTGATCACGAAAAGCTTACATATAAGTATCAAGGTCGCCGCTTTCGCCTGACTGATGTAGCGGGTAATGTAATCAATGATCTTTTAGCGTAAATATGACAAAAGCTTCTCAAAATAGATGGGTTGACTATGCCATTTTTGGACTTTCCCTGTTTCTTCTTTTCTGTCTGCTATTCGAGTCCTATATTGAACTGCCACGACTTGTAGCTTGGTTGGGGCGTTGGCATCCTTTGGTGTTACATTTTCCCATTGTCTTGCTGTTACTCTGTGTCTTTTTAGGAGTAACAGGTAGAAAAATACCAAAGCAACTATTGACCATTACCGTATTATTATCCTTGCTGACTGCGATTTCAGGATTTTTCTTGGGGAAGGAAATGGCACAAAAAGGAGACCTCCTGTTTTGGCACCAATGGATGGGAGGAGGATTGGCGCTTTTGGCAGTCGTTTGGTACGGTTTGGACGGAAGTAACTTCGATAAGCCAATTTTTACTAAAACTCTACAAGCAGTACTGGTAGGTTTAATTTTCGCTACAGGGCATTATGGGGGAATGGTCACCCACGGGGAAGATTTCTTGACACTTCCTACAGAGAAAAGGGCGGATAAGATTCCAGAAAACCCCTTACTATATGAGGATGTGGTAGTGCGAATTCTAGAAAATAAATGTGTTTCCTGCCATAATCCCAATAAAACAAAAGGAGGATTACTGATGACTTCGCTTGATGACCTCCTGGCCGGCGGCGAGATAGGAAATACGATACTCCCCGGAAATTCTGAAGAAAGTGAGCTACTAAGACGAGTGCACCTTCCCATGGAAGATGAAGAGCACATGCCACCCGATGGTAAACAATCCTTAAACGAGCAGGAAATTAATATCCTTGAACGTTGGATTACTTTGGGTGCTTCGGATACCCTGCGCTTGGTTCATTTACAATCATCGGAACCCCTAAAGAGCCTAGTAGAAGGCTTAATGCAACCGGATGCAAAGGAAAAGTGGGCCAAACTACCCAAAGTGGCAGATAGTAGCTTGCAACGTCTCAATACCGATTACGTAAGTATAAAGCGTATTGCAGGCGATACCGATGCGCTGAGCGTGAACATCTATAAATCGCCCATGTATACAGCAAAACAGGTAACGGGTTTAAAATTTATTAGGCTAAATATTATTCAATTGGATGTAAGTGGACTTCCGATGGGTCAGGACGAAATGAACCTCATTGGCTCTTGTGCGAATCTAGAGTGGTTAGAACTAGATCAAACGCCCATCACCGATACAGAAATGGAAACCTTAAACCAA
>JBLICT010000041.1:0-17736 GCA_047632415.1 Maribacter sp. | reverse complement strand
ACAAATTGAAGGTATTGAAATTTTAAAGGGTGCTGCTAGTACGCTTTACGGCAGTGCTGCAGCAACGGCGGTCATCAATATTACCACGAAAACAGCGAAGGTAAATGGCATTTCTTTGGATATAGCATCTAGCTTAGGTACTAATCAATCCCAAAATGATCAATCGTATGATATATCGGATTTTTCAAATACGTTTACCATAAAGGCAAAACAAGACAAGCTTTCTGTCTTGGCTTCCGGCGGACATCAATTTACGGATGGGCTTTCCGCGGCCATAGGTACGGAGAAGGATGCATTTTCTAGAATTGATGGTAATATGAAGCTGGGCTATCAATTTTCGAACCGGTTTAGCGTAACCGCATCGGCCTTTTACAACAAATTGAAATCGGATTTTGATAATGGATTCCCTATTGAAGATGCCGACTTTAAATTTAGTAGTGAGCAGTCTAGATTTGGACTTTCTTCTGTGTATGCCTATGACAAAGGGAGTGTCACCGTAAACGCCGCTTTTAATCAGATAACACGCGAAATCGAGTCTAATTTTCCAACTTCTTTTGATTCGGAATCGATTGTCCTAGATGTATTCAACAAGTATACGTTTAGTGATAGGTTTTATACGATTGCAGGCGTTAATGTCATTGATAATACCACACAATTCTCTGAAGATCATCAAGCGAATAGTATAGACCCATATGCCAATACGGTGTATGTAAGTGATTTTGGCTTAAATGTAAATGCGGGTGCTAGATTGAACAATCATAGCGAGTATGGTAGCAATCTTATTTATAATTTAAATCCGTCTTTTGTACTTAAAACTCAAGATGGATATCTTAAATTTTTAGGCTCGTATGCGACTTCATTTATTGCCCCCAACCTATCTCAATTATTTGGCCCGTTTGGCGCTAATCCAGACCTGCTGCCCGAGGAGAATACAACATTGGAAGGAGGCTTGGAGTATAGGCCTTCGGATCGATATCGGATTAGTGTTCTTTATTTTGATAGACAAGAGGAAGGCCGTATAGATTTTGTAACGATAAACCCTGAAACTTTTGAAAGTCAATATCAGAATCTAACCGACGTGTTAAATTTTAACGGAGTAGAGGTGGAGCTGCAAGCAAGGCCAATAGAACGTATGAATCTAACAGCAAACTATACGTTTACCGACGCTGATTCTGGTCTGGCACTGAGAATTCCTAAGCATAAATTGAACATGAATCTTGGGTATGATTTTAGTGCCAAAACATATGCAAGTATTGCTTACCAATATGTGTCTGAACGTGGTGATATTGATTTTGCAACCTTTAATGCTGTGGATTTGGAAGCATTTAACTTGGTCAACCTTTATGTAAAGCACGAGCTTAATAGTAACCTGAGTTTCTTTGCGTCCATAGATAACTTTTTCAACACCGACTATTTGGAGGTTACAGATTTTACAACAAGAGGAAGAAATATTAGAGTAGGTATGAATTTTAAACTATAAGAGCTAAATAGTAAGCGGTTGATTTCATTGTAAAATAAATGATATCGAAATCAACCGCTTTAAGTTCCAATTAATAGTGTGTATCATCAATCATTCGGTCGCTTAATGGACTAAAGAGTTTTGAACTACTGATAATATTTGCAGGCCGTTTTACCGTGAAATCACGTTTACCCGCACCACCTATTATTTCTTGTATGGCCCTTGCCAATAGGGGTTCATTCTGGTCGCCTAAAATACCTAAATTTTCTAAATCTTCCTTCAATTGAACGTCAGGAACTAGTCCTTCCGTAAAGTCTGAAAAACCTTCTGCGTTTTCGTTGCGTCCTAATAAGGGTTGTATGGCCCATTGCACCTTTGGGTTTATCTTATTTACTCTAGAAGGGGTATATAAATAAGAGTTTTCACGGTCGTCTACTAGTGTAGTGGAAAATTCGTTTTTACCCCGTGTTACGTCCCCAATCTGTATTACGTCCATATAGGGTGCTAGGCTATTTATCAGTAACTCACTGGCAGATGCAGAGCTGGCAGACGTTAAGACATATAATTTATTTAATCCTAGGGATTCAATAGTTCTATTTTCTATTTTATTTGTGAAGTAAACTTCCAATTGGTCTTTACTGAACTGTAGTTGTAATTTGTCGTTGTACCGTTTTGTTAAAAACAAGTTTTCCGTATTCGTGTCATAAATGATACTTGCTAACAATCTAGTAGTGTTTACGGAGCCTCCGGGATTATATCTTAAATCAATTATCAAATTGGTGATACCAGCCGCATTTAAGCTTGCTAGCTCTGTATACAGTTCATTATCGTATTCATTTGTAAATTGGTTGTACATTAAGTATCCTATGTTCTCTCCATTTATTTCAAACGATGTTGAAATAAACACTGGATTCTCCGATAAGGCTTCTTCTTTTGTGAGTGTTACTTCTTTTCCGTTATTAGCTAGCTCGCCATTAACAAATTCTGCCATATTAAGCGTATAGTCGTTGTTTTCACCAAAAAGCAATGCTCTATAGTTGTCAATGTTCAGCGCTTGACCGTCAACTCCGGTAAATAGTTCACCTCTTTGGATATCCCTCGTAGTTGCATCTGAGCCAGGAATGATATAGCGCACAAATCCAAAAATATTCTCACTATCCTGAAATCGAACTAAGCCAAATTCCAAACCATTACTTCTAGAAATTCCTGAGAGGGATTGTGTAAGGACGGTATAATCTTCATTGTAAAAACTGAAACGATCCTCAACAAATTGTAATTTATTTTCAAAGAAGGCAGCGGGAGTATCTTCGGAATCCAAAAACGCAGTGTATTCCAGTCTTCCTTCGTTTGTGTTGGTAAACCGATTATCTGCTAAGTCATCTACCTCTGCTTGCCAGAAGTACCAGTAGTTCATTGCTTTCCACATAAAATCTTGCACTTCTACACCAGCATCAGGGCTTGGATTTACCGTTCCCGGTATAGAAAAGGGTTCGTCCTTGGAACAGGAATAAATTAGAATAAAACTAAAAAGGTAAAAGAACTTTTTCATAAATAGGTTTGAAACGTTTTATCGTAATTTAAGAGAAGTTTAAGCCTCAAAAATTATTTTATAATATCGTAATTAGATATTTCCCTGTAAGGCTTTCTTTGGTTAGAACTAGATATCGTTTTAATCTTTAAGGATTCAGGTACCAGAACATCTAAAGATTTACCGGTCACACCCGTAATTTGTTGTATAGCTAAATCTAGTAAGGGCTCTCCTTGCTCTCCTAACTGGCCTAGATTCCCTAGAGATTCCAATAGTAGGAAATCTGGTTGTAGTCCGTCTGTGAATTCCCCAAATCCGGCTGCGTTTACATTGGTGCCAACTAAAGGTTGTAAAGCATATTTATGGTCTACATCCGCACTCTCTAGGGTGTTGAAATCACCTCCTAGTACAATAAAGGGAATGGGTAAATCTGGTTGCCCAGCCTGACTAAACGCTTGATTTGGATTATCTACCAAGGTAACCGAAAATTCATTTTTTCCACGGGTAACATCCCCGATATGCGTTACGGTTATATAGGGCTTTAAACTATTAATGACCAACTCGCTGGCGGAGGCGCTGTCGTCTGTTGCAATAATATATACCGCATCTAGATTTAAGCTGTTTAGTGCAGCTCCCTCTATGTTATTAATAAATGTGTTTTCTGATGCTAAAATATTTTGCCAATTTGTGTTCCATTGTTCACGAGAAAAAAGATCACCGTTAAACTGTCCCGTAATCATGCTAGCTAATCTAGTGGCCGATTGTACAGAGCCACCTAGATTGTAGCGTAAATCTAAAACTAACTCGGATACACCTGCAGTCTTTAACTGGGAAAAGGCCTCATTGAGTTCGGTGTCAAAATTACGGGTAAAACTATTGTACATCAAGTACCCTATTTTGGTACCGCTTACCTCTAAAATATTTACAATATGTACTGGGTTTTCTGTAATTTCCTGTTTTACTACTTCAATATTAATACCGTTAGGTGTTAAGGCCTCCTCGGTCAATGTTGCAAAGTTTAAGGTAATTACATCAGGATTTAAAAGGTCTAGATTACTTGTGGTAATACTTCCTTCTGCATCGGTTTCAGCAAAGAGTTCTGTGTTATTTACGGCATAAAAAAGGTCACCTCTTTTTATATTTTTTGCTGCAGCATCCGAACCATTGATGACGTACCGTACTACACCAACAACTTTATTTCCACCTTCTGGAGGTCTTGTTAGCGAAAACTCCACCCCATTAGTTTTAAAAACACCTGCGAAGGAATTGAAAAGGATATCATAGTCATCTACAATAACACTGAACCTGTCCTTTGGGGAACGCAAGGTCTGAAACAGTCCCCTTGGTGTTGCAAAATTATTTAAAAAGGTATGGTATTGAGTGGTGTCAGCAAATCTTTCGTTTCCTAGTTCCAATACTTCATCTTGCCATAAGTACCAACTGTTCATAGATGTCCAGAGAAAATCATTGATCTCATTCTCAAGTTCTACTGTTACTGTTTCTGCTTCTTCGATTATAGGGTCGTCATCGTTTTTTTTACATGAATTAAAAACTACGCTTAAGCCAAGGAACAATAAAAAATACTTTTTTATAACTACTTTTTTCATAGATGGTTTAAGAAATTAAATATCAATAACTATTCCAAGAACAAGGTGCTTAGCTAGTTCATGTAATTTCAATCTTTTTTTATATACGTCAAATTCTCTTTTAGGGATGTTAAATTTACCTTTATATGAAGTAAAAAAAAATTTATTGTAACAAAACTCGTTGAACTTCGTCTTCTTTTTGTAAACCATTAAGATATGTTTACAAACAATTAACAACACATGAAACAATCGGAATTTTTAAATGTGGTCATGCCTTTTAAGGATAAGTTGTACCGGTTGGCTAAACGACTTTTAGTATCCAGTGAGGAAGCAGAAGATGCTACACAGGAGATTTTGATGAAGTTATGGTCCAAGAAAAATAAGATTGAAGGGTATAAAAGTGTTGAAGCTTTCGCCATGACAATGACCAAGAATTTTTGCTTGGATAGATTAAAATCAAAACAGGCCAATAACTTGAAACTAGTACACAGCAATTACAGTGACGACAATAGTTCGTTACAGCGACAGGTAGAAGCAAGAGATAGTATAGATTGGGTACAGCGGATTATGGAGGAGTTGCCTGAACAACAAAAACTCGTAGTGCAACTGCGAGATGTAGAACAATATGAATATGAAGAGATTGAAGCATTACTGGACATGAAACCAACGGCAATACGTGTAGCCTTGTCCAGGGCACGAAAGACAATAAGGGAAAAATTAACGGAAAAACATAGTTATGGAATTGGATAACATAGAAAAACTGATAGAAAAGTACTTCGAAGCTACGACCACAGTAGCGGAGGAAGAAGCCTTACGGGTATATTTTTCAAGAGATGATATTGCACCACAGCTAGAGCAGTACACACCAATGTTTCAGTATTTTTCTAAAGCAAAGGAAGAGCGTTATACGAAACAGGTGCCATTAAAATCAAAAAGGTCCATATACAAATGGGCATCTATTGCGGCGGCCGTAGCTTTAATGGCAGGGATTTACTTTAATACAGGAACTAGCGTAGCCCCCGAAAGTTTAGACGAAGTATACACCGCAGAGGAAATAGCATCTGCACAAGAGGCCTTTGCCTTGCTGGCCATGAATTTTAATAAAGGAACCGAACAATTGTACCATTTAGAAGAATTTGAAAAAAGCACCAAAAAATTTTTAATCAAATAATAATAAACTAATTAAAATACCATGAAAAAGATACTATTAGTACTACTATTGGCAATAGCCCCTTACGCTTCACAAGCACAGGACATTTTTGATAAATACGAGGATGATGATAAGGTTACTTTTGTAGCCATGCAGCCAAAAATGTTTCAGATGTTGGCAAAAATGAGTGTGAACTCAGACGATCCCGAAGCACGAGAGTTTTTTGATCTTGTAAATTCCATTACCAGTTTTAAGGTAATTACTACAGAAGACGCATCAATTACAAAAGATGTAGATGGTTGGGTTTCCAACCGCTTAAAGACATCTTCTTTTGAGGAACTTATGCGTATCCGTGATGGAGGCTCCAATGTAAAGTTTTACGTTAAAGAAGGCAAAGACTCTGACCATGTAAAGGAACTTTTAATGTTCGTTACAGGGATGAAGGAAATGGATATAGATTTGAACGGTAAAAAAATGGAAACTGTTTTGCTTTCTTTGACCGGAGACATTAATCTGAAATCGGTTTCTAAATTAACGGATAAAATGGACCTCCCAGGTGGTGACCAGTTGGGTAAGGCGTCAAAAAAAAATAACTAAAAATCTTAATTGAACACCGTTAAACTAGCGTATCAATGCGCTGCAAACACAAGAGTATTCATTCATCAATCTATAAATCACTCTTCCCTAAATAACAGGAAGAACTTAAAAACAACAATCATGAAAAAAGTAACATTAGTAATTGTATTCGCTTTAGTATCTGCATTCGGTTTTTCACAGTCTATTTTCGATAAATACGAGGATATGGATAATGTAGGATCGGTAATCATAAACAAAGGTCTCATAGAACTAGCCTCAAGCCTAGGGGCTATGAGCGACGATGCTGATGCAAAAGAGTTTATGGAGGTAGCAAGTGGTCTTAACGGTGTAAAGGTTTTTATGACAGAGGACGCAACAGTATCTGCAGATATGGCTCAAACCGTTAAAAAATATCTAAAATCTTCTAAATTAGAGGAGTTGATGCGAGTAAAGGACAAAGATGTAAATGTAAAGTTCTACATAAGGGATGGTAAAAAGAAAGATCACGTTAGCGAGCTGTTGATGTTCGTTTCTGGATTGGACAATGCTAAAATCGGAAACCATGGTAGAAAGTTAGAAACAGTGCTTGTGAGTCTTACAGGCGATATCGATTTGAATAAGATAGCTACGCTTACGAATAAAATGAACTTGCCCAAGGAATTGAACGAGGCTGGTAAATAATCATAATTCTATAAAAAGAATTTCCATACAAATGAGGTTTAACTCATTTGTATGGATTTCTTCATAGAATCACTTAAAATAGAAGCCCATGAGAATAATAATAAAAAGTTTAGTAGTCTTACTAGCCATCGCACTTTCATCCTGTTCACCTACCCAGAGTTTGCAGGAATATTATATAGACAGCACCGAAAATCCAAATTTTTTAGCTTTTGATATTCCAACGAGTATACTTAGCCTAGATACTGCAGAACTGAGCGAAGACCAAACAATTGCTTACGAATCTCTTAAAAAATTGAATGTACTAGCATTTAAAAAAACGGTTGACAATGTAACCGCGTATAAGGCGGAGAGAACCAAGGTAAAAGCGATACTCGCCAACGATGACTATGAGGAGCTTATGAAAATGAATACCGAATTTGGCCGTGCCAGTATCAGATTCAAGGGAGCGGATGATGCTATTGATGAAGTAATTATTTTTGGTGATAATAAAGATAAGGGATTTGCTATAGTACGTGTATTGGGAAAGAATATGAACCCTGCACATTTTGCTCAACTATTACAAGCATTGGAAAAATCTGACTTTAATGGAGAAGGTCTGGGAGATTTAGGAGACTTTTTTAAAGAATAGTTCTTCTATTTTAGCCCAACAAAAACCTATTGCAAATCTAACGCAATAGGTTTTTTCTGTTTTAACCCTAATCTTATATTTGTCATAAATGTGACCTTCTGTTTATATTCGTGTCTTAAGGTATAGATTAAATAACACTAAAAACTTAGAAGACAATTATGGAAAATTTATCGATGGAAACAATAATGGGTTATGTAGAAAGCTACGGTGTACCTGTTATAAAGGCAATTCTTATCTACATTATCGGTTCTTGGATTATTAAAAGAGTAATTAAAGCGGTAAGAAATGTAATGACTAAACAGGATTACGATAAATCTCTCCAGAAATTTTTATTGAATTTAGCGAAATGGGCATTGACTATATTCTTGATAATTACTGTAATTTCTACGCTAGGCGTAGAGACTACTAGTTTTGCTGCGGTAATTGCTGCTGCTGGTTTGGCTATTGGATTAGCATTACAAGGTTCTTTATCCAATTTTGCAGGGGGCGTATTACTAATTATTTTTAAGCCTTATAAAATTGATGACTTAATAGAAGCACAAGGTATTCTAGGCTCTGTAAAGGAAATAGAGATTTTTACCACCAAATTAATTACACCACAAAATAAGTTAGCTATTATTCCCAATGGTGCTATGGCGAATGGAAACATTGTTAATTATACCACAGAAGGTAAAATTAGAGTTGACACAACCGTTGGGGTAGATTATAGTTCGGATATTAAAAAGACGAAGGAAGTACTTTTGGCCATGTTACAAGCGAACCCCATGGTATTAAAAGAACCAGCCCCAAGTGTAAATGTTGAGGAATTAGCAGATAGCTCTATTAACTTAGCAGTACGTCCGTTCTGTAAACCTGAAGATTATTGGACAGTATATTTTGCTACTATTGAAGGCACTAAAGAAGCCTTAGACAAAGCTGGTATCGAAATACCATTTCCACATGAGGTACAGATCAATAAATAAAAAGTTTATTTGGTAGAAAAGGAAAAGACCGCAATTTTGCGGTCTTTTTTTTTGTTATCGAGATAAGTTCACTAGATAAACTAAATCTTATTATTAAATCCCCGTATAGTTACTTGGCGTAATCTGTTTTAATTCTGTTTTAATAGCATCCGAAACTTCTAAAGTATTAATAAAGTTTGCAATGGATTTTTGATTGATTTTTTCGTTGGTTCTAGTAAGTCCTTTTAGTGCTTCATATGGATTAGGATAGCCTTCACGTCTTAAAATCGTTTGGATAGCTTCCGCAACCACGGCCCAGTTGTTTTCCAAATCCTGTTCAAATTTTTCCTTGTTCAGCAATAACTTATTCAAACCTTTTAAAGTAGATTGAAATGCAATTATTGTGTGTCCAAAGGGCACACCCACATTTCTGAGTACCGTACTATCAGTTAAATCCCTTTGTAATCTAGATACCGGTAACTTCGCAGATAGATGCTCAAAAATAGCGTTTGCCATTCCAATATTTCCTTCGGAATTTTCAAAATCGATAGGGTTTACTTTGTGTGGCATCGCAGACGAGCCCACTTCTCCAGCTTTAATTTTTTGTTTAAAATAGTCCATAGAGACATAGGACCAGAAATCTCGGTTTAGGTCAAGTATGATAGTGTTGATACGTTTTAAGGTATCAAACAGCGCAGCCATGTGGTCATAGTGCTCAATCTGTGTGGTTGGAAAGGAATGTTGTAATCCTAGTTTTTCCTGAACGAAACTACTACCAAATGCTCTCCAATCAATATCTGGATAAGCTACTTTATGTGCATTGAAATTTCCTGTAGCGCCACCAAATTTTGCAGCGCTTGGAATGTCGTTCAAGAGATTAAACTGTTCTTTTAAGCGGGTTGCAAAAACAGCTATTTCCTTTCCAAGTCGGGTAGGAGAAGCAGGCTGACCGTGCGTCCGAGCTAACATAGGTATATTAGCCCATTCCGTTGAAAGTTCTTCTAACTTTTCCAAAACCTGAAAATACTGTGGAACATAAACGACGTTCATTGCTTCCTTAATAGAAAGCGGAATAGCTGTATTGTTTATGTCTTGGGAGGTTAATCCAAAATGTATAAATTCTTTGAAAGAAGAAAGGCCAAGGGTATCAAATGCCTTTTTTATAAAATATTCAACAGCCTTAACATCGTGGTTGGTCGTTTTTTCTATGTCTTTAATTGCTTGGGCATCCTTAGTGTCAAAATTAGAATAGATTTCCCTAAGGGCTGTAAATTTTGAGTGGTCAAAGGTGGAAAGTTGGGGTAAGGGAATCTCGCATAAGGCAATAAAGTACTCAATCTCTACCTGTACCCTATACTTTATAAGTGCTTCTTCAGAAAAGAATGGTGCTAAGGGTGCTACTTTGTTTCTGTAGCGACCGTCGATAGGGGAGATGGCATTTAATTCGTTCAGGGACATACTAATAGGATTGGTTTGTGTTAAAGCAGGCAAAGATACTTATTACGAGCGCAGTTTAAAAGTAAGGGGCAGAAGAGTTTATAAAATTGTTATCTGTTATTTCTACGGTTTTAGTCAGCCTATTTTTTTTAATGTCATTCTGGCACGTGCTTTATAGGCAGCACTACCTTTAGCGTAGTCTTTCTCTAAGATGATTTGCAACTCTGGGTGTATCCAATCATATGTTCGCCCTATTAAAACTAAAGTGGTCATAGAATATGCTTTAGCCGCTACTTTATGATCGCCAATGAGCCAATCAAAACAAGCAGCTGCTATTCTTTCTAATTGTGAGTTGGTTACATGTTGTTGACTTTTATTTGGTGTTTTAGAATAGTAGGCGATTATAAGGAGTTCACAAATTTTTGCCATGGGTCTGACTGCCGAATCTAGGTGTACTCTTTCTAAAAGGACCGTGAAACTATCTAAATGAGGAAATAGGTAGCTTAAATCTTTTCGGATAACACTTTCCAGAATCCAGCTAGCGCGGCAGCTAATAGGATCCTTAATTTTACCGATTATGGCTAGCAGCGTTTTAATCAAGCTTGGTTCGCCCAAGATGACATCGGCCATTTTACTCCGTTTTTCCCTCGTGTGGTCTGTATATTCAAGTTTGGTGTGTAATTCTTTTTCTGTCATTTACGGTTTTCAAGGTTTTTTACCTTAAGAGTGGTATACAATGCATTCTAATTGTTCGTTTTATCTGCCTATTCACCAACGAACTGCATTGTAGTGCTGTCCAGTGCCAGGGAAGTTTTGGATATTGAAAACTTCTTACGTTTACTGAGCTAGTAGTACCTTCACCAATTTAGGAACACCAATAGCTGCGGTTGATGAAAATATGGTTAAATTTTTTCTATTATGTCCTGAAATGGAAGGCTTTGGGTCAATAAAATAAATGGGTACATTGTCTGCAACAAAATCGATTAAGCTTGCCGCTGGGTATACCTGCATAGACGTTCCAATAATGATAAGGATATCTGCTGTTCTAGTAATTTCAACCGCTTGGTCTAGCATTGGGACAGCTTCTCCAAACCATACGATATGTGGCCTCATTTGATACCCTTTTTTACATACATCTCCTTGTACTATATCTTTTGTCCATGGAATTATTTCATTCTCGGAAACCGTACTGCGGGCTTTTAAGAGTTCTCCATGGAGATGTAAAACCGATTCACTCCCTGCCCTTTCGTGAAGATCGTCTACATTTTGGGTTACGATACTAACCTTGAATTTTTCTTCTAAGTTCACTAGCGATTGATGGCCGGCATTGGGTTCTACATGCAACAATTGCTTTCGCCTTTGGTTATAAAATTCCAATACCAATGCGGGGTTATTAGCAAAACCTTCAGGCGTAGCTACTTCCATTACGTCGTGTCCTTCCCACAATCCGTCTGCATCCCGAAAGGTTTGTAGGCCACTTTCCGCGCTTATTCCAGCGCCTGTTAAAATTACGATGTGCTTCATTCTATCTAATTTTCCCTAAAAATATACTTTTTATTATCTTGGTTTCATGGAAGAAACACAACTTTTGACCTATTTAGAGGATTTTATTTCAGAAGAACGTCGGGAGCGCTTTATTTCAGTGCTAAACAAACGCACCAAATACATTACGGTAGCCTTGGAAGATGTTTTTCAAATGCATAATACTAGTGCCGTCATCCGGAGTTGTGATATTTTTGGTGTACAGGAGGCGCACTTGATACAAAACCGAAATGCGAACGAACTGGATAAGAATATTGCGATGGGGGCACAGCAGTGGGTAGATGTACATCGACACAAGAACACAACCGATTGCATTAAGGTACTTAAAAATAAAGGATACCAGATTATAGCGACAACGCCCCACAACGATTCCGTTTTGTTGCAAGATTTTAAAATCAAGGATAAAGTGGCACTGTTTTTTGGAACGGAACGTGACGGTTTAACCACAGCTGTTTTAGAGCAGGCAGACGGTTTTTTGAAAATTCCTATGAAAGGCTTTACAGAAAGTTTGAATATTTCCGTTGCTGCTGCGATTATTTTGCACGAGATACGTTATAAATTAACACAGGTAGATGTGCCTTGGCAACTCACGGAATCCGAGAAATTATTAAAACGTTTAGAATGGACCAAGAAATCTATCAAAAGTATCGACAACATAGTGGAACGTTATAAAAATATAACTTAAGTCGTAACTATATTAATATTGTAGATTTATAATATGACTTTTATAGCACCTTTTTAAGACTATAAAAGTATCTGCCTTGTAAACTAAAATCTACTTATTCTTTCAATTCCAATAAAGCGATATCAAAATCGTTATCTAAGGTTATTTTCCCTTTTTCAACTACTACTTCAGTCTCGGAATAGGTGTCGAATAGGGTAGTGCCATCACCGAAAAATCCTTTCACCGAGAGCGCCTTTTTACCTTTTGGTAAGTCTAGACCAACCACAACTTTGTCCTTGTATTCGTCCTTGATGTAGGTTCTGCTGAAGACATAGGGTGTTTTTGATAATCTTTCGTGTTTTCCAGCACCTATTGCAAGATGGTTGTTTCTAAATGTCCCTAGTTTTTGCCAGTGTGCAAGCGTGTTTTTAGTTTGCGTTAAGCTCTCTAATTCTTCCCAGTTCATAAAGGAACGTAGGGTCGCGTCTCCCTGCGTACTATCTATGACAAGGCTTCTAGCTGTTTCGTCACCGTAGTAAACTTGTGACGCACCTGGAGTCAATAAAAGTACGTTTGCGGCTCTTATAGGGTCTTTTCGCTCTTGATCAAAGGGTTGGCCATCATCATGCGAGGTGAGGTAGTTTACAACACTTTTGTTTTTCAATTTCGTATGTAGTAGTTTGCTGTATTTTGTAAATATTTTATCATAGCCGTTTAGGGCATCGTTCTTTAATTCAAAATTGATAAGGCTATGAAATCCATAGTCAAAATAGTCCACTTTTTTATCACCAAAATCAAATTCCCGTCCACCTGAAATCCCGTAATTATAAACTTCACCAACCATATAGAAAGGAGTGTCATCCAAGGTGTACTTCGGATTTTTCTTCTTCCATATTTCAAAGGAATAGAATGCCTCTTTATAAAGCTCAGTCCATGCATTTTCGTTCACATGCTTTACGGTGTCTACCCTAAAACCGTCAACCCCAAATTCGTTTACATAATCAGTCAACCACTTAATAATATAGAATCTAGGAGCCCTAGGATATCCTGTTCTGTCAAAAAACAGCTGCAGTTCATCTAATTCTGCGCTTAGTCTTCCTTCTTTTTTCCATTTTGCCATTAAGGCGTCTGGAAGTTTCACGGGTTCATTGGAAGCTGTAAGAATATCCGGCAGGTTGTCTACAAGGGTGCAATTAGTGGTGTTTTCGTAGGTAGTGAATTCACAGGTAGGGTCTGTAATCACCCACTCTTTCGGCCATACTGAATCTTTTTCCGTTACCGGTCCGGTATGGTTCAGTACCACGTCCAACAATACTCTTATTCCTTTTTTATGTGCACTTTGTACCAATGCACCTAAGTCCTCTTTTGTGCCAAAATTTGGGTCCATAGCGGTCCAGTCGCTGGCCCAGTAGCCATGGTAGCCGTAGGTGTTACCGGTAGCTTCGTCGGTATCGCCATGTATTTGCTCAACCACGGGTGTAAACCAAATGGCATTTATACCTAAATCACTAAAATAACCCTCTTCTATTTTCTTTGTAATGCCTTGAATATCACCACCCATAAAACCTCTTAGTTTTCCGGTGGGGTTGCTGCGATCAAAGTTAATATCGTTGTTTGGGTTTCCGTTGTTGAATCTGTCCGTCAGTAAAAAATAGATATTGGCACCGTCCCACGCAAATGGCACCTGTTTTTTAACTTCCAGGATACTATCCCTCACAACCATGGTAGTAGTAGGCTGCTTTTTTTTTTCGGACTTACAAGAAGCTATAAGTGAAATTAAGGTAAGTAAGGTAAGTAGGTATTTCATGAGCATTCTATTTGCTCTAAAGCTATAAAATGCAAATGGAAATGAAAAATTTTATTTTCTACGGTTCAATACTTTAAACTCCTCATAGCAACTACTTATGGCATCTAGAATTTGAAGGTCGTTTGCGGTGATAATAAAGGACTTGGAGTAGTTACAATTGTTTAAAATATCTTGAATGTCAACTTTCTCTAACTGTAAAAATTCAGTTAAAGTTTCGCGATCAAATTTTGAAGCCAATAGATTTCTGATTTCTTCATCCTCTTTCATTTGACGTAACTTTTGCATTTGAGCAGGTTTTTTTCCAAAAAGATTACGAAGCAGGTCTGCAGGATTCAGTATGGCGCCAAGAACTTTAGTAACGGCACTGGGGTTTTTGTTTCCCCCTTCGTAAGCCACAGATAAGCCGGATATACTGTATTGATACGCGTTATTTATCGGAAGGTTCTTTACGTCTATCTCTAGATAGCCCGTAAGCTGGTAAGGCCTCACGATTACCTCTTCCAAAGCATAGGCAAGCTCCGTTAGGGCAATTTTAGTATCCTCGAATTTGAACATATCGTTCGTTACTCGAATCTTTTGGGATTTAAAACCAAGAAAAGAAAGGTAAAGCGTATCGTTTACAGCGGCCGTAATCGAAAATTCTCCCTTTTCATTGGTAATGGTGCCGATAACCTGGTTCAGGTTGACCACATGAACGCTTTCCATACGAACATCGGTCTGGGCGTTTACGACAATTGCACGAATATCTATGTTTTCTGGCGTTTCTTGTGAAACGGCCCAAATTGATATAAAACAGAAAAGAAAACCTAAATATTTACTCATAAAAATCCTACGCTATGTGTTGCAAGCTACAAACAAACCAAAAAAAATACGCCGAAGCGTATTTTTTAATATACAATTAACTAAAAGAAATCACCTTTTCTTTTCTGGCTTCTTCTTTTTCCAGAGTTAGGGCTTTCAGATTTACTTCTTTCCCTGCTTCTTCCTTTGCTTGCACCACGGTCATCATCTCTGCGACTACTACCGCTTCTTTTTCCTTTGAAACCGCCGCCGCCGCCAAAACTGCTACCACCGCTTCTTCGTTTACCGCCTCCGCCACCACCAGGGTTTTTAGAAACCTCTACATTTACAAAACGACCATCTACTTTGAATTCTGTAAATGTTGCTAATATTTTCTCGGTAACTTCAGCATCTGTATTAAAAAAGGAAAAACTTTCTTTTACATCTACCTTGAATACATCGTCTTGACCAAGACCAGCTGTGTCTCTAAGAAAATCTTTTAAAGACATCCAATCATAGCCATCTTTCTCACCAATATTAATGAAATAACGTACAGATCCACTTGTTGGTGTTTCGCCACCTCTTCTACCATCACTTCTTTCACTTCGTTCCCCTCTATCTTTTCCGCTGTCCGAAGAGTTTAAGTCCTTTGACTTATTGTAATAGGTTGAGAATCTTGTAAATTCAGCAGATATTAATTTTTTTATAAGTTCTTCGCGATCTATTCCTTCTAATATATCATTGATAGCGGGTAAATAGCTGTCAATATTTGAATTAGTTTCTGTTTCCTTTATTTTATTTGCTAAGTGATGTAATTGAATACCACAAATTTCCGATCCAGAAGGAACTTTTTTTAATTCAAATTTCTGGTTAATCTTATTCTCAATAGCCTTAATCTTACGTTGTTCACTACGAGTAATAAGAACCATAGAAATACCAGATTTACCAGCTCTACCTGTTCTACCACTTCGGTGCGTATAGGTTTCGATTTCATCAGGCAATTGGTAATTTATGACATGAGTTATATCATCAACATCAATACCACGTGCAGCTACATCGGTAGCAACTAACATTTGAATTTGCCGCTTACGAAAAGAATTCATCACCAAATCACGTTGGTTCTGACTCAAATCACCATGCAGAGCTCCAGCATTGTAACCGTCCTCAATTAAGTTTTCAGCCACTTTTTGTGTATCACGTTTTGTTCTACAGAAAATAACTGAAAATATATCTGGATTGGTATCGGCCAACCTTTTTAAAGCAGGATAACGATCTCTACCACCAACAACATAATACTCATGTTGTACTGTTGATGCTCCAGAATTTTTAGCGCCTACAGTAATCTCTTGTGGTGAATGCATGAATTTTTTTGCAATAACCGAAACTTCCCTAGGCATGGTTGCAGAGAACAACCATGTAGATTTTTCATTAGGCGTGTTTGAAAGAATATCTTTTATATCTTCCATAAAGCCCATGTTCAGCATTTCATCTGCCTCATCAAGGATACAATAATCAATCTTGGAAATATCCACAAGACGTCTACTGATCATATCTTTCATTCTACCTGGTGTCGCAACAATAATTTGCGCACCTCTCTTAATCTGTCTTGCTTGGTCAGTAATACTAGCACCACCATATATGGCTACTACATTGATATTGCGTTCGTATTTAGAATACGCTTGCATTTCTTTGGTTATCTGTAAGCACAACTCACGCGTTGGAGAAAGAATTAATCCTTGAGTGGTTCTGCTATTACTATCTATTTTTTGAATTAATGGGAACCCAAAAGCTGCCGTTTTACCGGTTCCTGTTTGTGCAAGAGCCACTAAATCGGTCTCACCTTCTAATAAAATTGGGATGGCTTTTTCCTGTACTTCGGATGGGGTTTCAAAACCCAAATCCGCAACAGCATCTAATAAGGACTTTTGGAGTCCTAGTGCTTCAAACTTTGTCATAATATGTTATACTTAATCGCAAATAAGAATGTTGCTTAGAGCGATTATCGTTTATAACCTATTAGACTCAGTGCAACACATGCTATACCAGCGGCGTTAATTTGGCGGCAAAGGTACTGCTAATTAATGAGATGGGATAATTTATTATAATTAGCCTTTTTAAGGTGCAAAGCTATAACCATATAACGACATGATAACTCCCGTGATTCCTGATAAAACCATAAGTATAATGAAGGTTTTTTGAAGCTTGGGGTTGTCATATATAATAATGCAGACTGCACCAAGTACGATACTGATTTGAAAGAAAAGCATAGCCAAATCAAATTTTTTGGTTGCAATATTATATTCATTCGCTAAAACTTCCCATTCCTTTACGCCTGTAATTTTACCCATTTCTCCGTCTAGATCCTGTACCCATTTTGCTTCACCTACTTGTTTAGAGCCTAATAAAATTTCTGTTTTCTCCAAAGCGTATTTTTCAATATTCCGTTTAACGGAATTTATTTTGTTGTGTATTATAGGTTTTTTTTCATCTAGCACCATGCCGCTTTCTAATAACGTAGTGAGGTAATTGAGTTCACTTTCTTTAAGACTTTCCTTGATGCTCTTGGATTGGTACCAACTGGAGTAGTTGACAACTCGGTTATGAGCTATCATCATCTCTTCCTCTAGTTCGCCGTTTACCATTTGGGCTATGGCCATTAAAGCGGCAAAAAAGGCGATAAGAACACCGCCAATGGCTTCTGCCCGTTCGGAGGCTACAGATACTTCTACGGTATCGTTGTTTTTTTTAGATGTTAGCATTTGTTTTGTTTAAGTACGCTATTAGTTTAGAGAATGCCTTTCCTCTATGGCTTATTTTATTTTTTGTTTCTAGGGGTAGCTCTGCAAAGGTACGATCGTGGCCGACAGGTTTAAATATTGGGTCATATCCAAAGCCGTTTTCACCTTTCTTTTTTTTAGTAATGACCCCTTCTGCAGAACCTTCAAAAAATAATGTTT
>JBLICT010000040.1:0-18088 GCA_047632415.1 Maribacter sp. | reverse complement strand
ACAAGATACATTTCTATTTTAATCGCATTACAGATATAATTCGGTGCATTTAGTCAGAAGCTTACTGATGAACAACTTCTAGAAAAAGCCATAACTTATCACGATCCTAAGGATAACTGGAGTTCCCTTCAAACAGAATTGACCATTATCATGAGCAAACCTGCTGTTGATGAACACACTACAAAAGTACTAATAGCTTTCCCTGAACAATTTTATAGCGCAGTTGTAAGTCAAGATGGAAATACCATAACCTCTACCCTAAAAAAAGAGAACTGCACGCTTTTACTTAACGGTAGTGCAGATATTTCAGAAACACTGCGAGACAGTCTTCGCATAACTTGTGATAGGGCAAAAATGATGCGGGATTATTACACCTTTGTATAAGGGTCTTATTATGCATGATGTAAGGTGCTGGTGGAATATTTAAGGTGTTATTTAGACCAAATAATACAGTATAACATGTCTAAAACAGTTTTTGAAGAACTCAGTTTATAGTTTTCATTGAGAGTTTTTGTAAGGTATCTGTACCCAGATACTTGTCATCCTTATTGTAGTACCATGCACGGACTTTTGGTATTTGAATACTAGCTGTAGTTTCTATTTCACTTAAGAGAATATACTCACCATCATTTTGGGATTCATCATGGAAGAACTGGTAAACTTCCATAGCGTAGGTCTTTGGGTCAAAGTAGAAATACCAAACATCCTTTCCAACACTTTCATCATAAGTCGCTTTTAATACTAAATACTCTTTCCCCTTAAAGGTTTTAGTCTGTACAACAGGGTTCAAGTTTGTACCCTTATCTTTCAGTTTCATTGGAAGACCATATAAATATTGATAATAATTCTTCATAAACTTGGCTCTATCACAAGTAATTCCTAGACTATCCTTAATCTTTGGAAAAATGGATGTACTACCGTTTAATTTCAAAACGCATTCCCCTTTATCTAATTCTGACTCAACAGTATAATTGTCTTTTGTCACGCTAGATTTAAAGTACTGCTTTGGAAAATCCATTTCCAAAACTGTCTTACGAAGGCTACTATTTGGAGTTTCCATTTCTATTAGCATCTTTCCACTAAACATTTTCCATTGATTCTGGGGGTCATGATAATCAATTGACTGTTCCAATAATTCATTTGCTGAAATATTTTGTGCTTTTATCTTAGAGAAACCCATTACTAATAGCAACATAAAGAAATACCTAACCATACCTTAGTTTTATGCACCTAAGATATGCTAAAAGGAGTTTAAAAAAGCTTGCCGTAAACACTTAATGGTTAATACCTGCTGATAACCCAGTTCTAAAACCTTAATACTGTACTAGACTTAAAAGAAAGCAATTAATAAGTTCATCCTTTAAGCATTTGTAATTCAAGAAGATGAACTGACGAGATTAGATGCGTTATACAAGGTTAAACCCTTTTATTTCTCATTCTACTTAGACAACAAAAAGGGTTCCATACTATATAGAAGGAGTGCAAGGTTGAGTATATTCAGTAGGCACTAAGACAGAAAACCTTTATCGGTGGTTCCAAGATATCCCCGAGATTAACAAATTAAACCAACATACTATAGTTCTTGAGGTTGATAAGTATGTTGATGACACCGGAAATGAGTGCGATAGACTTAAGCCCAGCACATACGTAAGTATATCGATAGTAAAATAGCCTATCCTAAAGCATTTTATTTAGTAGGCTCTAATAATTGATGCATCCTAGTCAAAACATCTTCATAGTGATATCTGGTAACCTTATTTACCTTTGAATTCTTAGCTGTTTTTATTTCTCTTTAAAAAAAAGCTGTACGGAAGTTGTGTAATTTATGAAAGTGAAGTTACTAATAGTAATAGTAGGTTTTTTATGCTTGAATGTAAATTCTTAATCCATTAAAAATAAGAATAGAGCGCATAAAAACGGTTGTTTATATTTAACAGTAATAGTTAAAGAAGTTATTGAATGACTTTCATATTTCATCTTGCTTTCTGATAATTCGGATATACAGTCTTTTCTGATTGTTCCGTAAAAACCATTTACCATTTTTGAAAAAGGTATTGATAGTCCCGTGAAAATAGTGGTAATTGTTTGGTAGATTTAATTTCGATAAAAATTCATCTCGTCCATATACTTCCAAACAGCATCTGGTAAGAGGGGGCGTATATTCTTACCATTCTTATATTCCCTTCTAATAAACGTAGAAGATATTTCTATGATTGGAGCATTTACTTTATGAATGCGGGGATGGTCTGTAAACCCATGTTCCGTTTTTCCTTTAGAAATTCTTGGATATACAAAAAGCTCGTAGTGCTCCAAAATCATTTCGTAATTTTTCCATTTATGGAACCCCTTCAAGTTATCCTCCCCCATAATTAGGCAAAATTGATGCCCCTTAGGATATTTTTCTGATAGATGTACTAGCGTATCTATCGTGTAATTGGGTTGTGTTAGCTTAAACTCAATGGTACTCGGTTTTAATTTTGGAAAATTTGCCGTAGCTTCCAGTACCATTTGATACCTGTGGTTATTATTCAAAAGCGTTTTCTTAACCTTAAATGGACTTTGGGGTGTAACCACAAACCAAACCTCATCTAGGTCGGAGAACTCCACCATATGGTTCGCAATGATTATATGGCCAATGTGAATAGGGTTGAATGTCCCAAAATAAAGCCCTACCTTTTTCATTACTCCTGTTTTTTGGAACTAGCTATGAAATTCGACACCAATTCTTCCGCCTCTTTTAGGGCGACATCCAAATCATAATTTTTTATGATTTTATCAAATTGTGGTGCTGTAGCCAACTCTACCGAAGCTTTGGCAATACGCATATTGATTTTGTCATCACTCTCCGTACTACGCTTTTTTAGGCGAATTTTAAGCTCATCTATACTTGGCGGTTTTACGAATACGGCTAAAGTCTGATTGGGAAATTTCTTTTTAATGCGCAATCCTCCTGCGACATCAATGTCAAAAATAACGTTCTTCCCTTCGGCCCATAATCGTTCTACCTCCGTTTTCAGTGTGCCATAAAAATTATCGCGGTATACCTCTTCCCACTCCAGAAAATCTTCCTTCTTAATATGTTGCTTAAACTCCGAAACCGACATAAAGTAGTAGTGCTCCTTGTTCTTTTCCTTTCCCCTTCTAGGTCTAGAAGTCGCAGAGACTGAAAAAGCCAGATTTAGCTCTTGGCATTGCAAAAGATGCCTAACAATAGTAGTCTTACCACTGCCAGACGGAGCCGAAAAAATTATGAGTTTACCACCTTTCATGCGCACTAATGTATTCGCTTAAATTATATACTAAATTCTCAAAAAAATAGCAAATGCCAATATCCCTAATTACTTGTGGTGCTAAAGCACATTTAACATTTGTTCTTTTATTTTCTCTAATTCATCCTTCATCTGCACTACCAATTGCTGCATGGGTGCAAAATTGGCCTTGGAGCCTATGGTATTTATCTCTCTGCCTATTTCTTGAGAAATAAAGCCTAGCTTCTTACCGTTACTATCGTCCGATTGTAAGGTTTTAGTAAAATAATCCAAATGGTTCGCCAATCGTACTTTTTCTTCGGTTATATCGTATTTCTCCAAGTAATAAATCAACTCTTGTTCAAAACGGTTTGCGTCTACTTCTGCCTTTACATCCTGTACGGCTTTTTCCAAGCGCTCGCGAATGGTTGCCTGCCTATCCGGATCCATTTCCAAAACACTAGCCAATAGCTGCTGTAAGGACGCTATACGCTCCAAAAAGTCCTTCTCCAGCACACTTCCTTCCTCTGACCTAAAGGTGTTTATTTCGGCTAGGGCACCCTTTAAAACCTTTAGTATTTCTGTATACTCATCTTCATCTATATCTTCCTTATCGGTTTTCATGGCATCTGGGAAACGTAGAGCCATCTCCAACAGCTTTAGTTCATCCCCATCTGCAATTGCCTTTAGTTGCTTCATGTACTGCCGTACGACGGTTTCGTTTACTTGGGCAGAGGTCGCGTCACCTGTATTCTCTAAATATAGGCTAAAATCTACCTTTCCCCTTTGGAGGGAATTGGCAATAAGTTTACGTAACTCCAGCTCCTTTTCCCGGTAGCTGGAAGGCATACGTGCATTAAGATCAATACTCTTGCTATTGAGTGATTTAATCTCTATTGTTATTTTTTTGGTAGGAAGCTGCACTACATACTTCCCGAATCCGGTCATGGATTGAATCATAGGTCTTTTTTAAATCTTGGCAAAGATAACCAAATTAAGAGGGGTGTATTTTAGGGCTCGAATTTTTATCAAAACGTTTGTTAAGCGGTGTTTTGCAATAAGACCTGCTGACTTTAAAATTTATATAAACCTGCTTTCTAAATGATGTTCTATAGTTATGATTTTGGGCTTATAAGCTAAGGCTTGGAGTTTCAATTCTTCCGATTATTGTATCTAATTAAGGTGCATAAAAAAACGCCTCTCCTCAGATGAGAGAGGAGTTTTTTTATGCACCTTTTTTCGTGTTTGTATACTCACATCGCCAGAAATCTATTGGTTCATCCTACTTCTCCGATTACCATTACTATAAAATTCATTGATACCTTTAGGGGTCTATTTCACCTAAACCCATTCCAATACGGTCATTATAATTCCGTGGGTATTGGCTAGTACGAAGGCCCCAACAACCAACTTATAACTCGCGCACCCAAATATTTCTATAGCTTACCCTACTATTGTCTTGATGATCTTGCAGCATTAAAGGCCCTTTTCCGTGTTCCGGGTTTTTAGGCCATCCTATATATGGAGTAGTTCCTTTCAACTCAACATCATCTTGAACTAAAATTCCATTATGAATAACAGTCATCGTACCCGACTTTATTTTCCCTCCCGCTTCATTAAACTTGGGCGAACGATAAATAATGTTATAGGTGTTCCATTCTCCTGCAGGCACAGATGCCATTGCCAGTGGTATATGTTGTTTATAGATAGATCCTACTTGTCCGTTCACATAGGTTGGGTTTTCATTATTATCTAGTATCTGCACTTCGTACATTCCATTCAGGAAAACACCACTATTGGCTCTGTTCTGACCCTCTCGTTGCACCTCCGCTGGAGAACTCCATTCCAAATGCAGTTGTACATCCCCAAAGTTTTGTTTAGTCTGAATATTACCCGATTTATCCTTTACCGTCATGCTTCCGTCATCGTTTAGATCCCAGTTTGCAGCAGTACTATCCTGAACATGTATCCAAGCATCCAAAGAAGTCCCGTCGAACAAAACAATGGCATCGCTTGGAGCTGAACCATTCGTTCCTGGCGTTACAACAGCCACTTTAGGTTCATATAACTCGGTTTCCTCTGGTTTGGTAGGTTCTACACCACTATATTCTTCGTGCACAATTATATGGGATCCCGTACCTTCATTATCGTTAGCTACTTCGGGTTTAACCGCTTGGTTACAGGAGCAAATACTTAAAACCAAAGCGACCATCAAGACTCTCTTCATACTATAGTTCTTTTATTTTAATATTACGGAAAGACACTACATCACCATGGTCCTGTAATGCGATTTTACCTGTTTTGTATGCTCCAAATCCTTCCCAACCGTCGAACTTAGAACCTTTTAGTAATGTTTGAAGCGCTTCCCCATTAACCGGAAATTTAGCTACTTCTACACCGTTTAGCACAGATGTTCCTTCGTTGGTTTCATGATTGATGGTAATTATCGCCGTATTCCATTCCCCAACGGGTTTTGTTTCATCTGTTGGCGGAGGCACCAAATCATAGAGTGCACCGGCTTGACGGTTAGGTCCGTTTTTTGCATCTGGATGTTTATCATTATCCAATAATTGAATCTCCAATCCTGTTTGATAAGGCTCACCGAAGTTGGCATCCTCGCTTACACCCCACATGATACCACTATTCCCGGTATCGGATATTTTCCATTCCAAGGAAAGTACAAAATTAGTATACGCCTTCTTGGTTACAATATTAAAAGATTTACGGCCGCCATCGGGTTTCTTTCGCTCCTCTGCCGTAGGCGGATAAAAAACGATAGCATCGTTCTCTTCTTTCCAAAAGTTGGGCAATTCCCCACCTTTAAAAGCCTGCCACTGATTTAAGGAAAGTGACGTCCATTCGTTTTCTGTTGTTTCCGCTATAGTTTCGGATACATCGGTTGCTTCCGCTGATGAAGCCTCTTTTTCTTTGTCTTTACAACTAAATGCGAGTACAGCTAGTACTGCTAAAATGCTTATTTTTCTCATCTTTCTATTTTTAAATACCTAATATTCGTTTTAATACATCCTTATCAATCTCAGCACCTGCAAAGTCATCAAAGGTTTTCTCTGTGGCTTCGATAATATGATCCTGAATAAAAATAGCCCCTTCGCGCGCACCTTGCTCCGGGCTCTTAATACAACATTCCCATTCCATTACGGCCCAAACATCACATCCGTATTGCGTTAACTTGGAGAAAATGGTCTTAAAATCTATTTGACCATCTCCTAAAGAACGGTACCTGCCTGCCCTATCGCCCCAATCGTTATAACCTCCAAAACTACCTTTCTTACCCGTTGGATTAAACTCGGAGTCTTTGACATGGAACGATTTTATAAATTCATGGTAATGATCTATGTATGCTACGTAATCCAACTGTTGCAGCACGAAGTGACTTGGGTCATACAAAATATTCACTCTTTTATGATTACCAGTTGCTTTTAAGAAACGCTCAAAAGTATCCCCATCGTGCAAGTCTTCCCCTGGGTGTATTTCATAACAGACATCTACACCCTCCTTATCAAAATGGTTCAAAATAGGAAGCCATCTTTTGGCTAGCTCTTCAAATCCCATTTCTACCAGTCCCGCTGGCCGTTGTGGCCAAGGGTGCATCGTGTGCCAAAGCAAAGCTCCAGAAAACGTTGCGTGGACAGAAATCCCTAGTCTTCTGCTTGCTGTGGCGGCTTTCTTTACGGTTTCTATTGCCCATTCCGTTCTTGCTTTTGGGTTGTTCTTTACTGCGTCTGGCGCAAAATTATCGAACATAAGATCGTAAGCGGGGTTTACCGCTACCAACTGCCCTTGAAGATGTGTGGAAAGTTCTGTAATCTCTAGGCCGTAGGAATTTACCTTTCCTTTGAGTTCATCACAATAGGTCTGGCTCTCGGCAGCCTTATCCAAATCAATTAAAAAATGTTCCCATGTAGGGATTTGTATGCCTTTATACCCTAAGTCCGATGCCCACTTACACATTCCGTCCAAGGAATTGAACGGCGCCTTACTATCTACAAACTGTGCCAAAAAAACAGCTGGCCCTTTAATTGTCTTCATCTTGTATGTTACTTGAAGTTAATATACCTATTATTCATTTAAGAATTTATCCTATATTTAGGAATGGAAATATTCTTTTTGTTTCCTTATTTAGTTGGGTCATAAATATAGGGAATACCATAAGAAATTCACAAGAAATATAAAATGAATCAAAACAAACAATTCGATGCCATTGTTGTTGGCACGGGTATCAGCGGTGGCTGGGCGGCTAAAGAGCTATGTGAAAAAGGCCTTAAAACTTTGGTTCTAGAAAGAGGCAGGATGGTTAAACATATTGAAGACTACCCTACTATGAACGATGACCCTTGGGATCAAGCCTATAAAGGACAGTTATCCGTTGAAGAAAAGAAACAGCAACCTATACAAACGAGGGTTGGTTGGGCACCCCAAGCGGACAATAAGCATTTTTTCGTAAACGACTTAGACCACCCGTATGTAGAAAAAAAACGATTCGATTGGATTCGCGGGTATCAAGTTGGTGGTCGCTCCCTTACTTGGGGCCGACAAAGTTATCGCCTGAGCGACATAGATTTTGAGGCCAACAAAAAAGAAAATATTGGCGTGGACTGGCCCGTTCGTTATGCCGATATTTCCCCTTGGTACGATAAAATAGAAGAATATATTGGCGTAAGCGGTCAGAACCTAGGATTGAAACAGTTGCCAGACGGTAAATTTCAGCCACCCATGGCGCTCAATTGTGTAGAGGAAGATTTTCAAAGAAAAACTTCTGAAAAATTTAAGGATGGCAGATTGATTACCATAGGCCGCGCAGCTCATATTACAGATCCAAATTCGGAGTTTGAAGGTCGCAGTGTTTGCCAGAATAGAAATAGATGCTCTAGAGGCTGCCCTTTTGGTGGTTATTTTAGCAGCAACTCGGTCACTTTACCAGCTGCGGAACGTTCCGGTAATATGACGCTGAGACCCAACTCCATCGTACATGAAATACTGTATGACGCTAAAACGAAACAAGCAACTGGTGTTCGAGTAATTGATGCGGAAACGAACGAAAAGATAGAATTCAAGGCCAAGGTAATTTTCTTGTGTGCTTCGGCGATGGCATCGGTCGGGATTCTATTACAATCCAAATCCGAACGCTTTCCCAATGGCTTAGGTAATGATTCCGACGCGCTAGGGCGCGGCATCATGGACCACCATTATAAATTAGGCGCAACAGCCAAAGTAGACGGTTTCTTAAACAAATATTACAAAGGCCGCAGGGCCAATGGATTCTATATCCCAAGATTTGTAAACTTGGACAAAAAGACAAAACGCAAAGGCTACCTTCGCGGCTTTGGATACCAAGGTACCGCAAGCCGAGGGGACTGGTCAGAATCCGTTGCTGAAATGGGTTATGGGAAAGCATTAAAAGATGAACTTCTTAAACCGGGCTCTTGGCAAATAGGTGTAACCGGTTTTGGAGAATTTTTACCATATGATGATAATAGGGTAAGGCTAAGCGAGACCGAAAAGGACAAATGGGGATTACCACAACTGGAGTTTGATGTAGAGTTCAAAGAGAATGAGTACAATATGCGAAAAGACATTAAAGCGGAAATTGTATCTATGTTCAAAACCGCAGGATTCAAGAACGTTGAGCCTTATGAAGAATCCTCTGGACCAGGGCTTGGTATTCATGAAATGGGAGGTGCCAGAATGGGCCATGACGCAAAAACATCTGTTTTGAATAAACACAACCAACTGCATACTGTAACCAATGTGTATGTTACGGACGGCGCATTTATGTCATCCTCTAGTTGTGTAAACCCTTCATTGACTTATATGGCGTTTACCGCAAGAGCGGCAAATCATGCCGTGGAACAATTGAAGAAAGGACACTTTGCATAATTTGCTTTTTTAATCATAAATAGCAGGTGTTATATCGATTTTTTCAAGGCAACCGGCGCTACTAGCATTAATTACACTATATTTTAAAATTAAAATTGTAATAGAATACCATATGGAGAATGCTTCTGCCAGAAATATGTGGGGAGATTATTTGGATAAACATTTGGAACATGCCTTTCACGAAGCGCCAAAAACAGTTGTTTTTGGAGACAACGAAAAAGATGCTAACGAATTAGCTGCCTTAGTAATGAAAGGGATTAAAAAAGCTACCTCACATTCCCTTCTAGGCCTGCAACACAGAAAGGAACCACTGCCAAAAATTGGGGACTTTTTAGTGATTACCAATTGGGCGGAAGAGGCGCAATGCATCATACGGATTACCGCTATGCAGCTCATTCCCTATTTCAATATAAATAAAACGAACGCAACTTTGGAAGGCGAAGGAGACAAATCCTTGGCCTACTGGAAAAAAGTACATTGGGACTATTACACTAGAGAATTGGAAGCTTTTGAAAGGGTTCCTAGGGATAGCATGATTATCGTATTTGAGGAATTTGAACGAGTGTTTTGAAGGAAATGTAAGGCCGCTGCACTATTAGACTTGACCCGTGAGATATTTTAAATGGGGCTATTCAAATTAATATCAATTTCATTTTGAGTTTGTCAGCACCACTGCTGTTTTAACGCGTATGAAACACAAAAAGAGTCGAAAAATTTAATTTTTTCGGCTCTTTTTAATCATTATGAATGATTTATTCTTCTAAGGCAACCCAAGTATTCCCTTCTTTATGAGACTTCACCGTAGCCTCAATAAAATCCATACCACGAACACCATCGGTCATCGTAGGGAATTCTCCATCATTATATTTTTCACCTCGTATGGCCTTGGCTACTCCTAAGTAAATATTGGCCATGGAATCAAAAATACCTTCTGGGTGTCCGGCCGGTAATTTGCTGCCGTCCAAAGACAGTTTCGAGTTATAGGCATGTCCTGGCTTGTATACTTGTGTAGGTTCCGTATCGCTCATTTTATATAAAAAGTTGGGTTTCTCTTGCTCCCACCTAAAGGCTCCTTTTTCCCCATAAATAGCAATAGCAAGGCCATTTTCCTCGCCAGTGGCTACTTGGCTGCCACGTATCACTCCTTTTACATGTGCTCCCAAACGAATAAGTACCGTGCCATCTACGTCCATCTGGTTGTCTTCATAAAGGTAATTGAAATCACATAGTAACGACTTCACTTGTAAACCTGTGGTGTACTCTACCATATTAAAGGCATGTACCCCAATATCGCCCATACAAGAACTAATCCCTGCTTTTTTGGGGTCCAAGCGCCAAACGGAGTTACGCTTGTCTTTGTCGTGGATGATAGTATTTATCCATCCTTGATAATACCTAGCATCTACTTTATGTATTTTACCAAGTGCCCCTGCCTTAATCATTTCCCGCATTTGGCGCACCATAGGATATCCTGTGTAGGTATGCGTTAATGCGAAAACAGTTCCTGCTTTCTCGTGGGCTTCCTGTAAAATTTTAGCTTCTTTTAAGGTTGTGGTCATCGGCTTTTCGCAGATGACGTGAAAACCGTTGTCCAATAATTTTTTCGCCATAGGAAAATGCAAAAAGTTTGGCGTAAGCACAGAACACACCTGAATCCGCTCCTCTTTTGGAAGTTTCATTTCCTCCGCTATAAACGTATCAAAATCTTTATAGATACGGTTTGTAGGAACATCTATCTCCTTCGCAAAATCCATATTATCCTTAAAATCGGCATTGAATACCGCACCGGTAATCTGATAGTTATCGTTTACATAGGATGCTATCCTATGCAAAACTCCTATGAGGGAATCTCCTCCACCTCCTAAAATTCCTAGTCTGATTTTCTTTGGCATGTGCTTATCGTATTAAAATTATTTAAAACTGTCTCTTGGAAACATAGTACATCGTAAGTATATACCGTAAAGATAGATTCCGGTAAATGCTAAATTTACAGACTTTCCACCTATTTAAAAAATTAGGATTTGTAGTTGATTTTTTCGGATTTGAACAATACCGCAAAAAGAACAAGTACCAGCAAGGCAAAGCAAGAAGGGTATAACCATATGTGCTCCCATAGGTGTGAGCCATCTTCCAAAAGGTAGGTGTCGGAAACCTTACCCGCTATCCAAAAACCTATCAGCATACCTATACCATAGGTTGCTAAGGTGATTAAACCTTGAGCGGAGCTCTTATATTTGTCCCCAGCTTTACTATCGGTATAAATTTGCCCAGAGACAAAGAAAAAGTCATAACAAATTCCGTGCAAAGCGATTCCAACGAGTAACATAAAACCAAGTTCCCCTGTATTGCCATAGGCAAATAATACGTAACGTACTACCCAAGCCAACATGGCTACCAAAATAGTTTTCTTAAACCCGAATTTTGTAAAAAAATAGGGCAGTAAGAGCATAAAAAGTATCTCGGAGATTTGGCCCAAGGTCATTTTCCCTGTAGGGTTTTCCATTCCAATTTCTACCAAAAACGGATTTGCATTCTGGTAATAGAAAGCCAAGGGGATACATATTAATATGGACGAGATAAAGAATACTAAAAAATTTCTATCCTTAAAGAGTTCTAAAGCGTCCAAGCCCATGAGTTCCTTTAAACTGGGTTTTTTATCACTAGCCGCCTTAGGTGGTGTCTTAGGCAGGGTAAAACTAAATACCCCGAGAATGGCAGACGCTACGGCCGTCATTAAAAAGGTATTCTTTAACAATCCTTCTTGGATTCCTGCCTCTGAATCCCAGCTAAAGAAATAACTAATCAGTAATCCAGCAACTACCCAACCCAATGTACCAAAAACACGCACCAGCGAAAATTCTTTTGCCGGATTTTTCATTTGATTAAAGGAAACGGAATTGACCAATGCCAAGGTTGGCATATATAAAATCATGTACCCAAGTACGTAGGGATAAAACAGGTCAAAATTATCGGTGCCATACATTAAATAGAGTAACAATGCACCACCCAGATGTAAGATTCCCAATATCTTTTCCGCGTTAAAATATCGATCTGCGATAATACCAATAACAAAAGGAGCCACTATGGCACCCCAAGATTGGGTAGAAAAAGCAAGGGCGATTTCACCATCGGAAGCATTGATATTGTTCCCTAAAAAAGTACCAAGGGTAACGAACCATCCGCCCCAAATAAAAAACTCCAAGAACATCATTATGCAAAGCTGCACCCTCGTTTTAATGTTCATTCGCTTAATTTTTATCTTTTATAGTAGACATAATCAAGAACAATGGGTTCTATTCCATTATTCCTGAAATCCGTTGCTATCTGACCTCTATGATTGGTAGAATGATTGATAATATGAAAAAGCATATCCTGAAGGGTATTCGTAAATAATCGCCCTTCAGAATTGTCATAATCTATGCGTTTTTCAAAGTCCTCGGCATTTGTCGTGATTTCAAAAGAGGTACGTTGGTTCTCATAATGAATATCGCTCCAATCTTTCAAATCATGCTTTTGCCATACCTCGTACTCGGGTACCTTACCTACTATCCTTGCATTCCAGATATGATGGGCGTTTAATAGGTGACTAAATAATTTCTCTGATTTGTCCAGAGGAATATCAATCGCAAGACAACGCTCAATAATTTTCTTATTGCAATAAAAATTATAATCAAATAGCTCGTTAAAAAAAGGCTTCATAGCACGGTTGGGCTTGGTCGTTATTTAGTTTCTTTGTTTGCCTTTAGCAATAAATCGCGGGTAGCCTTTATGCCAGCTTCCTCGCCTAGTTCGCTTCCCTCATATTCCACGCCAATGTATCCTGTATATCCAGCATCTTTTACCAATTGCAGCATTCTCACATAGTCTATTCCCCTATCATTCCCTTGCGCATCAAATTCATTACTCTTTGCGCTTACGGCCATAGCGTAAGGCATTAATTCTTTCATGCCCTTGTATTTATCGTACATATTCGCACAGCCATCATCAGATCTCTCAATACAAAAATTCCCAAAATCAGGTAGCGTGCCCACATTATCCATATTCGTAATTTTCATAACCTCGGCATGCATGGCACCGTTGGAAGATAATCCGCCATGATTCTCCACCAAAACATTAATATTTTTAGTCTTAGCGTATGTTCCCAACTTGGTAAGTCCGTCTACAGAATTCCTTTTCCATACTTCTGGGTCAGAGCTTCCAGAAAGATTAACTCTAATAGCATGGCATCCCATTGCAGCTGCGGCATCTACCCATCGTTTATGTTTTTCTACGGTTTCGTTTCGCTCTGCTTCATCATCCGCAGCAAGATTCCCTTGCCCATCTATCATAATAAGAATATTTTTCATACCATACTTTTTCGCTTCGGCATTACTCTTGGCAACAAAAGCGGCCATTGCCTCAGGTGAGTACTTGGCGTCCGACAATTCAGGATTATAAAGTTGGCTTACATATTCCAAGCCGGTAAAGCCCCATTCCTTGGACTTTTCTGCAAAGGAATACGGATCCACACTATCATTACTTATCATTTTGTGCATAGACCATTGTGCCAGTGAAAGATCAAAAAAGGGCTCAGCATTAACTTCTTGGACAATTTCATCCTTTTTTTCCTCTTTAGATTCTTTCGTTTCCTTGCAGGAATATGACCCTAAAAGGACCAGTGCAACGCAAACGGTAAATGACTTTTTGATACATGTGATTTTTCTCATAAGTAAAATAATTCTTTATTAATTGGTTTAAAATCTCTTCTTACCAGCATCTAGGCCACAAAAAAATACTAATGGCTAATTATTACAACATTGTAATATGGTATTCGCAATAAGAATAAGCTTTAAATGTATTGAATTAATTTTATATTTAATAAATTTAGGAAATAAACAATCCCTATGAGTAAATTTTATTATAACAAAGAACAGGAATCTTATGACGCCATTGTGGTAGGCACGGGCATTAGTGGAGGCTGGGCTGCAAAAGAATTATGTGAAAATGGTTTAAAGACCTTGGTCTTGGAACGCGGTAGAATGGTAAAGCATATCGAAGATTATAAGACCGCAAATCTGGACCCATGGGATTTCCCGAATGGAGGGCAACCTACCAAGGAAATTATTGAAAAGCAATCAAAACAGAATAGAACCGGATACACCACCAAACAAGCAAGCCATAAGTGGTTTGTAAATGATTTGGAACACCCTTACAACGAAACACAACGGTTTGATTGGATGCGAGGTTACCATGTTGGCGGTAGATCATTAACATGGGGACGCCATAGCTATCGTTGGAGCGATATCGATTTTAAGGCAAATAAAGAGGATGGTACTGCCGTAGACTGGCCTGTACGCTATAAAGACATAGCACCGTGGTATGAAAAGGTCGAAACCTACATTGGGGTCAGTGGGGAAGCCTTAGGACTGCCCCAACTTCCAGATAGTAATTTCCTGCCTATGATGGAACTTAACTGTGTAGAACAGGAAACAAGGGAAAAGGTTGCCGAACATTTTGATGGTAGGGTAATTACCGCTGGGCGTGTTGCACATCTGACCGGAACCAAGAATTTTGATGGTAGAAGTAAATGCCAATTTAGAAATAGATGTATTAGAGGGTGTCCATTTGGAGCGTATTTTAGTAGTTTATCCTCTACCCTGCCTGCTGCAGAAGCAACGGGAAATATGACCCTTAGACCAGATTCCATTGTGCATGAGATTATGTACGATGCGGATACAAAAAAGGCGACAGGTGTCAAGGTAATAGACAGGGTTACCAAAGAAACGTTTGAATTTAAGGCGAAGGTCATATTTCTTTGTGCCTCTGCCATAGCATCTACCTCCATATTGATGCAGTCAAAATCCGATGAATTTCCCAATGGAATGGGTAACGAATCTGATCAATTGGGACGTAACGTTATGGACCACCATTTGGGTGTAGGAGCATCAGGGAAATTTGACGGTTTTGATGATAAATTTTACAAGGGCAGAAAGCCAAACGGAGTTTATGTCCCTAGATTCAGGAATTTAGGTGGTGATAGCAATAGAAGTGACTACAAACGTGGCTTTGGCTACCAAGGTAGCGCCAGTCGTGGGGATTGGGAGGAAACCGTAGCGGAGTTATCACATGGTAAGGACTTAAAAGATGCTATCTTGAAGCCTGGTGGTTGGACTATGGGGCTTGGTGGTTTTGGAGAAGTCTTACCCTATGAAGACAATAGGTTTACTTTAGATTACGACAAGCTAGACCCATGGGGTCTGCCCACAGTTACTTTCGATGCCGGATTCAAAGAAAATGAACTTAACATGCGCAAAGATATGATGGAGTCTGCGGCGGACATGCTACAAAAAGCCGGTGCCCGAGACATTAAAACTTTTGACAAAGAAACAGCACTAGGCCTTGGTATTCATGAAATGGGAACTGCCCGTATGGGTAGGGACAGAAAAACATCTGTATTGAACGGTAACAACGCACTACATGATGTTCCTAATGTTTATGTTACGGATGGTTCTTTTATGACCTCCTCAAGCTGTGTTAACCCATCTTTAACCTATATGGCTTTTACGGCCAGAGCAGCGAACCACGCCGCCGAACAACTTAAAAAAGGAAACATATAATGGATAGAAGAAAAGCACTCAAAAATATGGGATTAGCTATGGGATATACCATAGCTACACCCACCTTATTCAGTCTAGTCCAAAGTTGTAAAACAGAACCTGCCTTTACTTGGGCTCCAGAATTTTTCACAATAGAACAAGGTAGCGTACTTACCACCATGGTAGATATCATACTACCAAAGACAGATACGCCTTCTGCTTCGGAAGTCAAAGTGGACGTTTTTATCGATCGTTTTGCAAAGGACGTAATGGAAAAGGAACAGCAAGACTTCCTTAAAATGTCCATGTCCAAATTTATGGACAAGGCACTTGCTGACAGTGGTAAGGAAAAAATAGAAGATTTAACTTCGGAAGACTTGGAACCTGTTCTTGGAGCTTCATTGAAAGTGACTAAAGAAGATCAAATCACCTATTTGGATATGATTGCTAATTATAATGAAGCCATAGCAGAAGGAAGAGAAGCCAATTTGGACGATAGTATTTCCCGTTTTGCTTTTGCCGATAATTTGCGTGGCCTTACTATTTGGGGTTATAAAACCTCCGAGTATGTTGGCGAAGAAGTGTTGGCATACCTGCCTGTACCGGGAGAATATATTGCTTGCGCAGATACACAAGAATTAACAGGAGGTATGGATTGGTCATTATAATCTAAAATATATGAAAAGAAGAAGTTTTATACAGAAAACAGCCCTAACCAGCGGAGCGATTTCGCTAAGTGGGGCTTATTCCTATGCGCAACCTTTAGCGGAAAAAGAAATAGTACATAGCTTCAACTTAAAGTACGCCCCTCATTTGGGCATGTTCAAAAATCTTGCTGGTGAAGACCCAATAGACCAATTGAACTTTATGGCGGACCAAGGCTTTACCGCTTTTGAAGATAATGGTATGAAAGACAGGGAGGCCTCCCTTCAAGAAAAGATGTCGCAAACCATGCAGAAAAGGGGTATGGAAATGGGTGTATTCGTAGCGCATCAAATTTATTGGAAAGAAGCAAATTTAGCTTCTGGTGATAACGCAAAACGAGCAGAATTTTTAGAAGACATAAAAGCATCTATAGCCGTGGCAAAAAGAGTGAATGCCAAATGGATGACAGTTGTGCCAGGCCATGTAGACTTAAAACTAAAAATGGGATACCAAACTGCCAACGTTGTAGAATCCCTTAAACAAGCATCCTCACTTTTGGAAACCCATAATATTTCTATGGTTTTGGAGCCTCTAAACTTCAGAAATCATCCTGGCCTATTCCTGACAGAATCTCCGCAGGCTTATGAAATTTGTAAGGCAGTGGATTCGCCTTCATGTAAAATACTATTCGACATCTATCACCAACAAATACAAGAAGGAAATCTCATTCCCAATATGGAAGCCTGCTGGGATGAAATCGCCTATATCCAAATTGGAGACAACCCAGGCCGTAATGAGCCTACTACTGGCGAAATCAACTATAACAATGTCTTTAAGTTCATCCACAGTAAAGATTTTAGTGGTATCCTAGGTATGGAACACGGAAATTCTAGATCAGCTAAAGAAGGGGAACAAGCGGTTATAGAGGCATATAAAAAAGTGGATGATTTTCTATAAGTAGCGCTAAACGATTAATCTATATACGAACTACCCGATTGGAACCTAAGCCGATTGGGTTCTTTTTTTGGTGCTTAACGCATTTACATATGTTCATCCCGTCAAAAATCAGCTATCTCCTAAAACAATAGGCGGCATCAAATTCAAAACAAGTTTGCCAACTTGCGGGCTCTACCCTAGAGATCAAAACGTATAACTGTTTTAAGCCGAATTATAATTAAATCACTATTTACGTGTGATGGTTGACACATTGCGAAATTTTTATATTATTCATTTCGCTTATATCCAAAATGAAAAAAGGTAGTTTATCGAAAAAATAGAACCTTTCGATGAACTACATGTTGGTAAGGTAAGGAATATACCACTTTTTCGTTTATTTGTATATGTCACCATATCTATACCTACTTATCGCTTACATTGTATTATTTTGTTTATCCAAAATAACATTTCAATTATACGTTAAAAGAAAAATACGTGTAAAAAACAACATCCCAAATTTGGAGCGAAATCCAAGTTCAGGAACAAAAAGTCATTTTTTATGGTTTTTTAACATTTTTCCTAGGGATTTGATAAAATTTCCATAGTCCAAACGGTGTTCTTATTACGTACATATGTAAAGCATTAAGTACTGCGTTATGGACAAATACATTATAATCCTATTAATATATATAGTGGTTATGGGTATTATGAGGATACTAAAGCATTACATTATCGATTAAAAATAATGCGTTTTCAATTTATATTTACTAAAAAAACCCACTTTTA
>JBLICT010000039.1:0-18357 GCA_047632415.1 Maribacter sp. | reverse complement strand
AATCACCACGTTTATGGAGCAGCCAAATACCGTTCCGCAAGCCACTACCATTGAAAAGTTAGAGCAAAAATTTACGACCGCACGAAACACTGCTTTTGCTAATTATTCTTTCCCTTTTGGGGGAACCAACGACAATCTGGAAGAGTTAAAGCGACTAGACAAAAATTCTTGTTCTGGCATCAAGTTGTTTTTGGGTTCCTCTACGGGTAATATGTTGGTAGATGATGAGGCTATTTTAGAAAATATATTCAGTAGTACGGAAATGGTTATTTCAGCACATTGTGAAGATGAAACCACTATTCGACGGAATTTAGCAGCGTATATGGATAAGTACGGTGATGATATTCCAATGGAATACCATCCTCTAATAAGAAGTGAGGAAGCCTGCTATTTGTCCTCGTCTCGTGCCATTGCGTTGGCTAAAAAGACGGGAGCAAGATTGCATGTTTTTCATTTATCTACCGCTAAGGAAATGGATTTGTTCCGAAACGATATTCCCTTGGCTGAGAAAAAAATAACGGCAGAGGTGTGTATTCATCACCTGTGGTTTTCAGATGCTGATTACAAAGAAAAAGGAGCGTTTATTAAATGGAATCCGGCGGTAAAAACGGCTCAAGATCGCGATGCGCTCTGGGAGGCACTTTTAGATGATAGGATAGATGTTGTTGCCACAGACCATGCACCACATACATTAGAAGAGAAGGACAATGTATATACAAAAGCACCAAGCGGCGGACCTTTGGTACAGCATGCGTTACCTGCGATGTTAGAAAAACATCTTGAAGGTAAAATATCTTTAGAAACAATGGTCCAAAAGATGTGTCATAACCCTGCAATACTATTTCAGGTAGAAAAGAGAGGGTATGTACGTGAAGGGTTTTATGCCGATTTAGCGATTGTTAATCTCAATAGCCCATGGAAGGTTACCAAGGAGAATATAGCATACAAGTGCGGTTGGTCCCCTTTTGAAAATCAAACGTTCAAAGCTTCGGTTACACATACCTTTATAAACGGACATTTGGCATACGAAAATGGTATATTTTCCGAGAAGCGAAACGCAAAAAGACTTACGTTCAATAGACTATGAAAAAAATCGTAATCATACTACTAGCTTTAGTGGTAGTTTCCTGTGTAGAGAAGCTAATTGAAAAACCTGACAACCTAATCCCAAGGGATAAAATGATAGCTGTCCTAAAAGATATGGCTATTTTAAATGCCGGTAAAGCAACTAAAACTAATATCCGTATTCTAAAGGAAAATGGAATAGAACCAACACAATACCTTTTTGAAAAACATGATATTGATTCTACTGTTTTTGTGGAGAGTGACAGGTACTATGCCTCTTTACCTCTACAATATGTTAGTATGTACGAAGAGATTGAGGCTTTGCTAACCAAAGAAAAGAAGCTTATGGATGAAGCCAAGAAAATCAGTGATAGTATTAAAGTGATAGAGCTACAGAAATTGCGCAAAAAAAATGATAGCATTAAAGAAATTCCAGTTAAGATTTCTAGTGATCAGAAATAAAGCAATCGGCAGTTAATTTGATGGCCTCGTCCAATACTTGAAACTTATAATTCAAACTATTTTTTATTTTATCATTGTTATAAACTTCTATGTTTTGAAGGGAATAGATAGTGTTTTTTGTTATTCTGCGTCCGTTTCCTGTTAGCAGATGCGACAAAATATCTAGGTATCTGCCAATTTTTAACTGCCAAAGCTTTAAAATCTTAGTTGGCGGCTTTTTATTCATTGCAAGTGTAATTCTTGTAAGTATATCCTTAAAGCTAAGGTTTTTGGAAACAAGAATAAACCGCTCGCCCACAATATTAGAGGTCATTAAACCAATCATTGTTTTAACGACGTCAGAAACGGATACAAAACCAGTCCCTCCTGGCGGATAATAGTTGTATTGCTTGTTTGCGGTCTTAAATAGTTTCCCGCTGCCGGTTTCCCAAAAACCAGGCCCCACGATAACGCCTGGATTTACGATTACGACTTCTAGTTTTTCTTGTGAGCCTCTCCAGACTTCCATTTCTGCCGCATATTTGGTCCGAGCGTAAACATTGGTGTTTTGGTCCGTCCACTCACTATCCTCCGTTGCTTCCTTATTAGTGAGGCTTCTGCCAATAGTGCCTATGGTACTTACGTAGCATAGTTTTCTTACTTGGTATGCCAAACAGAGGTTTACAATATTTGCGGTACCCTCAATATTCACTTTCTTGAGCCTATCAAAATCGTTCGGGTCAAAGGAGATAAGGGCAGCCGCATGGTATACATAATCAATACCTTCAATAGCAATTTCCAATGCGGGAATATCTAAAATATCCGCTTTAATCCATTCAATTTTATCAAAGATAGTTTGGGGATTTGGTGTATAGTAGGAGAATACTTTTTTTACGTTGGCTAGTTTGGATTCCGCTCTATAAATCGCCCTAACTTCTGTATTTGTACGTACCAACTCCAATAAAAGATGTGAGCCTACCAACCCTGTGCCTCCGGTAACTAAAATCATATTTCAAAGTTAGGCATTACACATAAATAAATTCCCTCTAAATTCTGGTAGATAGCCTGCGGATTTCCTTTTATATTTGCACAATATCTTAGAATGACACGAATGACTTTAAATTTTGTTAAGGAACTGGAATGGAGAGGAATGTTGCACGATGCCATGCCTGGGACAGAGGAGCATCTACTAGAAGGAATGCAAGCTGCCTATGTGGGAATAGACCCCACTGCGGATTCTTTGCATATTGGTCATTTAGTTGCTGCAATGATGTTACGTCATTTTCAATTGGCAGGGCATAAACCGTTTGCACTTATAGGTGGTGCCACAGGAATGATTGGTGATCCCTCCGGAAAATCAACCGAAAGAAATCTTTTAGATGAGAAAACCTTACGTCACAATCAAAATGCATTAAAAGAACAGCTTTCCCGTTTCTTGGATTTTGAAAGTGATGCCGAGAATGCCGCAGTTTTAGTGAATAACTACGATTGGATGAAGGATTTTACATTTTTAGATTTTATACGAGATGTGGGCAAGCATATCACTGTAAATTACATGATGGCCAAGGACTCCGTTAAGAAACGCTTATCCTCAGAGGCTAAAGAAGGAATGTCCTTTACGGAATTTACCTATCAGCTAGTACAGGGATATGATTTTTTACATTTATACAAAAACCATAATTGTACCTTACAAATGGGTGGTAGCGACCAATGGGGCAATATTACCACAGGTACTGAGATGATTAGAAGAATAGGCGGTGGCAAAGGTTTTGCTCTTACCTGTCCTTTGATTACCAAGGCCGATGGTACCAAGTTCGGTAAGACCGAAAGTGGGAACGTTTGGTTGGATGCTAATAGAACGTCTCCCTACCGATTTTATCAGTATTGGCTCAATACTTCTGATGCCGATGCCGAGAAATATGTTAAAATCTTCACATTCCTATCTAAGGAGGAAATAGAGGAATTAACCACGGAACATGCCGAAGCTCCTCACAAGCGGTTATTGCAAAAACGTTTGGCAGATGAGATTACTGTAATGGTGCACTCTCAAGCCGACTTAGATAATGCTGTGAAGGCAAGTGCCATCCTGTTTGGGAAGTCTACCGGAACTGATTTAAAAGGCTTGGGTGAAAAAACTTTTTTGGATGTTTTTGAAGGCGTACCACAGGCTGAAATTTCTAAAAACGAACTGGATGGCGGACTAGATATGATTGCTGCGCTTGCTACTCAAACCGGATTTTTAGGTTCTAATGGGGAAGCGCGCCGCGAACTTAAACAAAATTCAATCTCCGTAAACAAGGAAAAAGTAACCGAGGAGTATAAGATTACCAAAGACGATTTGATCAATGGAAAATTTGTGCTACTGCAACGTGGCAAAAAAAATTATTACCTCTTGGTGGTTAATTAGCGCAATGTATCAGTCTAAATTATTGTTATCTAGTAAACTTAACATAAAGCTAACGCAACCATTATAGCTATTTCTTATCTTAAGAATGTAAATCGTTGGTGTTTGTAATGAAAAAGGTATACTTCTTATTTATATCTGTTCTCCTATTATGGTCCTGTTCCCAGCCGGACAGTTCTCGGGTGGATGCTGCTGAACTGCAATTCGCCGACCAAAAATGGGAATTGGTACGTATGTCTGGAAGCATGGTGAATTCTACGAAAATAGGCTCGGATATGGAATGGCAGGAGTACTATGTCTTTAGCCTCGATGGTACCTTCCAAAAAGTACGTTCGAAGGACGATATTATTTCAAAAGCAACTGGATTTTTTGAAGTGGTGGAGTACGATAACGACGAGGCCGATTATTTAGAACTTACCTATCAAGAGGGTTTTGGATTGATTGGAAACTGCTCTGGCGACCAAACGGAAATACTAATATATCAGTCAAATACAGAAATTGCCAATACTTGGATGGCTTGTGATGGTCCTCAATTGAATTATATTTTGGTTCAAGATTAAAGTGCCATCAAATTACAACCTCGAATATCGGAATGGTCGAACCTTCCTATTATTTCAAAACTATCATCATCGTATTTTTTACCCAAATCTTGTGTAGCAATAAAGGAACATGAGTTTCTGTTCGCTAAATCAATCACATTAATTCCTCCAGATTTTCCATTAGCTTGATATGAAAACGGATCTTCTGTATCTCTTACTAGTACCTTCATCCATGGCGGAGAATCAAACACACCGTTTCCTTTAGAGTATGCTTGGGATAGTAGTTCCGTCATCCCGTATTCTGAATGTATGTGGTCAACTCCAAAACCAGTTTTAAGCAGTGCGTGAAGTTCTTCCCGTATGAGCTCTTTTCTCCGGCCTTTCATACCCCCGGTTTCCATAACCGTTGTGTTTTTTAGTGTAAATTGATATTGTTCACAAAAATCTAAAAGAGCAAATGATACTCCAATTAATAAGGTTTTTGTTCCTGTTGCTTCTAAAGCTATCAAATGGTTTTTTAATCGTTCAATATCATGCAGAAAAAAGCCGCTCTTTGGATGTCCTGATTTTTTTATAAGATCATTCACCATATAAATTAGTGAAGAGCCTTCCCGTTCCAAATAGGAGGGTAATAACGCTACAATACAGAAAGATGAAGGTGTGCCATAAAACCTTTCAAAAGTGCTACGATAACTTTCCTCATATAAGCTTATATCGGTAACGAAGTGTTTGCTTGTAATGCTTCCAGTGGTGCCGCTGCTAGTAAAGGTAGCTGTGATGGAATCTGTATTACTAACTATTTGCTTTCCCTTGAAAAAGTGGATGGGTAGAAACGGAATTTCGACTATAGTTCGGACGTGTTGAGGTGTTACTTTAAGATGTTTGCAGAACTCCTGGTATACTTTATTATGGGCGTATTGGAAACGAAATGTTTCCAATGCGGCTACAAGGAATTGCGCCTTAGTATTTATTTGAAATAGGACGTTGTTGCGTGATTCGTTTCCCATGTGTGCAAAGGTAGGCAACACCCATAGAGAATGATATAAGCTGTAGCAAAAAGTTAATGCTGCTGTATAGGTTCAACAACTAAGTAGTGCTAACCCTCCTAAATAATCCATAACGGGGTATAAAATAGAGGTATGTACTATGCCTAAAGCAGTCTAAAAATTAGCGTACCACTAATTTACGATTTATGGATTTATTTTCTTCTATTACTTGAACCATGTATACTCCTGGAGAAAGACGAGAAATATCCAATGCCTTACTGGAAATCCTGTCTGTAAGGATTAGTTCGCCGAACACATCAAAAACACGTACTTGTTTGACCGCATTTTGTTCAGTGGTCACGTAAACAATATCTGCTGTTGCTGGATTTGGATACAGCTTAAAACCTGATATTTCCGTATTTCTACTATTTGTCAGTAGTGTATCGTCTTGGGGATACGTTGCAAGGGAAAAGCCTAAAAATAGGATAAAGTAGATTTTCTTCATTTTGTATTGATTTGGGATCAACACAGTAAAGGTACATCAGCAAGTTAGGGTTTGTCTGAAAATGTTGTGAAAGCTAGTATTTTGTAGGTCAACAGAATACGGCTTGTTTTTTATCGATTATTTCTGCCGATGGTCGATATGAAACAAAGAGGAATACGTAAAAAAGATGGTAAAATTTATTTAACAATCAGCTTTCTAGTCGCAACTTTGTTCTTTTCGAATACGCGAAGAACGTAAACTCCTGCGTCTAGGTCGCCAACATAAAGTTCTTTTCCTAAGATAGTTGTTTTTAGAACTAGAGTCCCCAACACATCGTAAATCAAGATTTCTTTGGCATCGTTTTTAGTAGTGGAAATATAAACCTTTCCTTTTGTTGCAGGATTTGGATACATACTAAAACCATCAATGTCTCCATTGTTCTGAACAGATTGTCCATAACTAAAGGAGATAAAAAGAAAACAAATAATAAAGTAGATTTGCTTCATATATAGCTGGTTACAAATGCTATGGCATAAAGATAGGAAAACTACCGATTGATTGTAAAAGTGGGGTATTGTTTATTGTTTTTTTTCGATGAAACGCAAAAAAGCCCACTTTTTGTGGGCTTTTTATAATTTTTGACCTTTTTTTTAATTGATACCAGCTGTCCAACCTGCACCCCAAGAAGAAATGTTAGTACCTGTTCCGTTCCCAATACCGCTTACTAAATCTAATTCGGTTGCACCACCATCTATCGAAGTGTTAGCGGTAACATCGGTAAACGTAACATCTGTAAAGCTTAATGTACCATCTGAAATGCCATTGGATGTAGGTGTGGAAGCTTCATCGTCATCTACAGAGATACCTGTATTTTTCCCTACAATTAAAACGTTAGAGAACGTACCCTGTGTACCTGCTCTAAGTAAAAATCCTCTTGTACTATCATTTACACCACTTTCGCTCTCAATAGTTACATTGGTTACTGTAGGGCTAGAAAAAGCGCCGGAAGCATTGGTGAAATCTGTATTGAATCCGTCGCATTCAAAAGCTTCATCCCCAATACCGTTTCCTTGTAAAACGTAAGCATCCGTAATGGTACCATTATACCCCTCTGTCCAGTCTATAGAATCATCTTCTGCGTTGACAACCACTAGAAAACTAGCATTCACCGTTCCTCCAAAAAATTCGATACCATCGTCAGCACCTTCAAAAGCTTGAATGTATTCGATAGTGGTTCCACTACCTACTCCGTAGAAAGAAAATCCGTTGTTTTCAGATTGTCCATCTGCTGCACCACCTGAATATTGTACGCGAACATAGCGTAAAACACCCGAGTTGTCATCGGCAACATTTCCACCATAAGGTAGATTTCCTATTTCAGAAGTCGCTGTAGAAGTTCCGGTAACGGAGTTTACTGGAGCGCGACCCAAAAGAATAATTCCACCCCAATCTCCTGAAGATGGCGTGGTGGAGTTTGAGGTAAATATAATTGGGTTGGAAGAAGTTCCGTTTGCGATAATTTGAGCGCCTTGTTCTACGGCTAGGTAAACATTAGGCCCTGCTTCTGCCTTAATAATAGTCCCCGGCTCTATCGTAAGAACAGCACCTGCGGCTACGATGGTAGCACCATTAAGAATATATTCCTTACTTGCCTCCAATGTAAGGTTTTCGGTAATGGAACCGGAAGCAGGGGTCAATATTACGGTTTCTTCTTCACTGCCACCTTCCGCACCGGATGTGTTGTTAACTGTGGTAACACTATTGTCGGTAATTACGATATCCGCTGTGTCATCACGTTCGCAGGATATAAAAAGTGAGACTGCTATACCAAATACTACTAATCTGTTTTTCATTGTCTTGAGTTTAAAGTGTATTTAATTTTTTTAAAATTTGTATTTAAGCGTTATTCCTATGTTGATTCCTAGATTATATTCTCTTATGATTACGTCACCGTTACCGGTATTTTCTCTAAGCAAAGTGATGTTGGGGTCCAAAAGGTTACTTGCATTAAGGTTGGCCTCAAAATGTTCCCCGATTGGATTTTTCCAGATAAAATTCAAGGTGGGTACTGCTTTTTCAACTATGTTTCCGAGAGACCCCGCTCCCAAAGCAGATATCCTGTCAGAAAAATAGGAGAATACCAAGGTGGCCTTTGGGTTATAATTTTCAAACGTTGGGCTGTAGTTAAGGTCTGTATTGATAATAAACGGAGATGCGCCCTGTAGTGCATCGGAATCCCGGTCAAAGGTAGTTCCGAAGGTGTTATTATCACCAGCTTCAATATTTCTTAAATCTTGGTTTGTATGGGTATACGCCGCATTTAACCCAAGTGAAAGTATCGCATTTTCATCATCATCGGTAAGTAGGTTTTTTCGCATTTCAACTTCTACCCCTAGAACTTCCGCTTGCTCTCCCGTACGGAAAAAACGTTGTGTTCCTGTAGCATCTGCAGCGATTACGCGGTTCACTGGATTATGGATAAGTTTTCCAAAAGCTGCTACAGATATAATTTCTCCGCGTTCCATAAACCATTCGTATTTAAGGTCAAAATTATAGATGTTGGAGTAAATGACTCCATCCCCATTCTTGCCTCCGAATAAATCAGGATTTCCACCAAATCGTTGCGTAACTCCCTCATAAACAAATGGTGCTACCTCCTTAAATTCAGGAAAAGAAACCGTATTGCTAAAACCAAACCTAATATTGGAATCATCGTTTAAGGAATAGCGCACATTTAGACTAGGAAGGAAAATATTTTCATAAACATCTCGGAAGCCAGGGTCGGAAGGCGGAAGATTGATTACGTCATATTCAATATTCTGACTAACAGACTCTGCTCTTAGGCCAGGCACTATAAGTAATTTATCTGTAGGGCTCCATTCTGCCGAAAGAAAACTTGCGTGAATATCCAGATTACCTTGATACGAGTTGTCTGGCAAACCAGGTCTGTTCACTGAACCTATCTCATTGTTAATGGGATTAAGATTTCTTATTTCATAGAGTGCACCTTCTGACCCTCCAATGCTACTGTTTTCTATAGTAAAAAAGGAATTAAAATCATTTACGTCCGAAACTGGGGTCGTACGATCAAAGATGCGGTAGCCATATCTAATGCTATTAAAACTACGTTCCTTTGTTCTTCCATTATACCCAAACTTTAAGGTTAGCTTTTCAGAAAGGGTATTACTTAAATTTATAAAACTGTTTAATTCTTCATCTTCTATACTTTGAAAAAATCGTTGGTTCTCAAAAGCGGTATTGGTGAAAAATACAGGATTGGTATTAGGGTCATCATCCAAGGAAAATTGATAATTTTCTAGTGTAATACGTTTTCTGTCTGGTTCGTCCGAGAATACTTTATTGTATCCTGCCCCCCAGTCTAATATCCATTTTTCATCAAAACGGTGTTGTCCCGTAAGCTGATTTACGAAAATCATATCTTGATTAAACTGAACATTTGAGACAAAGAACCCATCATCCGAAGTAATACCATCACGATTAAAACCTTCTCCTTCTACACCAAAGAAACTTACTGCATCCGTTGAACTATTAATGAATAAAGAACTGTACTTTATTTTATGTTCATTATTTATTTTATAAACAATGTTTCCTAGCGCTGTAGTTGTTGTTTTGTAGGCGTACTCTGCCGTATTTGGAAAATCAAACTTTAGTACATTGGTAAAATCCCTTGCAGGTCCTTCCAGAAATTCATACCCATTTCTAAAACTTGCCGTACCAAAAAAGCTAAGCCTAGACTCCTCGTTAAGATTAATAGAATAGCCACCTTCAATAGCGCCATTAATGTTAACCGGTGTGGACATGCTTTCCGGATCTACACCATGAGACAAGATGATGGCAAAGGGATTATTGGTATATCTGTTATAAAACCCAAAAAAACTGGTTCCTTCACTTTGTAAAAAATCTTCTCCGATGGCGTTGGAGTTTATTCCGCTTCCAAGGGCAATTTCCAAATATCCGTCTCCCGTATATTCCTTAGAATCTATATTAACGTTTCCGGCAGCAAAATCACCATAGAAGGCCGAGTTATAAGATTTGCTAACCGAAACATTTTCTATAATACTTGAGGAGAACAGATTCAAATCTATATTTTTCTTGTTCACATCATTAGAAGGCAGCGCTAGACCGTTCATTGTGGTGTTTTGGTAGCGGTCTCCAAGACCTCTAACATATACATTGTTCGACCCTTGTTGTTTGGATATTCCTGAAATTTGGGCAACAGCTCCTGCTGCGTCATCGATTCCTTTTAAGGTCAGCGCCTCGGCACTAATAGCTTCCTGCATTACAGTTGCATTTTTTTGCTGTAAGAGCAAAGCGATTTCTGAATCCTTTCTTGCCGAAACGGTAACTACAACCTCATCCAAGGACATACCGGCAGACGCGCTCATAGGTACGTTTAGGGTCGTTACTTTGTTAGCTACGACCTCAATGTTCTGAAGTTCCATTGTTTCATATCCGAGATAACTAAAAACCAAAGTGTACAGTCCAGGTTCAATATCCGTTATTTGGTATAGACCATCAAAATCTGAGGTGGTCCCTTTGGTAGTACCTTTGATTAAAACATTGGCAAAGGCAAGCGGCTCGTCATTAACTTCTTTATCAATAAGTTTCCCTACGATACTTCCGGTGTCTTGTGCAACTGCCTTAGTCAAGCAAATAAATAAAGCACATAGCATTAATTTCTTCATCAAATAGTGTGGTTCTAAAATCTGCTGCAAAGAAACTAGTATGTTGTAAAAGTGGAGTTACGTACACGTTAAACCTTTATTTTATTAACGTTAGCTAAACGTTACTACATTAAATCAATGTTAAGCCACTCTTTGGTAATGGTATTATCTTTACTTTTGAGAAAACAACTTCACCATATTAGTATGAAAAAGAAGGACATTAAAATACTTTTAGTAGATGATGAGCCAGATATTCTTGAGATTGTAAGCTATAATCTTACAGCCGAAGGCTATGAAGTGTTCACCGCTAAAAATGGATTGGAAGGAGTAGCGAAAGCAAAAAAGAAACAACCCCATCTTGTTATTTTAGATGTGATGATGCCAGAGATGGATGGGATAGAGGCCTGTGAACTATTACGAAAGACCAGCGGATTGGAAAATACCGTAATTACATTTCTGACTGCACGTGGGGAGGATTATTCGCAAATGGCGGGTTTTGATGCTGGCGCTGATGATTATATAACCAAACCCATAAAGCCAAAAGTATTAGTAAGTAAAGTGAACGCACTGTTGCGTCGCCATTTAAAGGATGAAAATTCGCAAGAGGATATTACTGAGGTTGGAGATATCATCATCAATAGAGAAGAGTATAAAATCGTTAAAAAGGGTAAGGAGATTATTCTACCAAGAAAGGAATTTGAGTTGTTGTCATTATTAGCTTCCAAACCTAGTAAAGTATTTAAGAGAGAGGTTATCCTAGATAAAGTTTGGGGAAACGAAGTAGTGGTTGGAGGCCGTACGATAGACGTACATATTAGAAAACTACGAGAGAAAATTGGTGAAGAGCATTTTAAGACGGTAAAGGGAGTTGGATATAAGTTTGTACTTTAATGCCTGTTAAAGCTAAGAAACCCTATCGGTTCGCCTTTAGGACAGCCTTTTATATTACGTTTTTATCTGCTTTTTGTTTGGGCTTTTTGTTTTGGCAGTTTCAGTTTTTAAACGGATGGTTTTTCATCTGTTTACTTCTTTTTATATATCTTGTTTCCTTTGTTACACTACAAGTACGTATCGAAAAATTTATCTACAAGCGCATCAAAAAAATCTACGATGATGTCGCTTTACTGGAATCCTCTACCTTGACCACAGACCCTATCACTACCGATATGCGCACCCTTACCGCTGAAATTGAAAAATTCGCAAAAGACAAGAAAATAGAAATCGATACCTTAAAGATTCGTGAAGAATATCGGAAAGATTTTTTAGGGAACGTTTCTCACGAATTAAAAACCCCTTTGTTCACTGTTCAAGGCTATTTAGAGACACTTTTAGACGGCGCCATGGACGATAAAAACGTAAGGAAAAAGTATATTTCAAGAGCAAATAAAGCAGTAGATCGACTCATTTACATTGTAAAGGATTTGGATTTGATTACCAAACTGGAAGTTGGGGACCTGCGGTTAGAAAAGGAGGATTTCAACATTATCGAACTCATACAAAGTGTTTTTGACCTTTTAGAGATGAAGGCAGCAAAAAATAATATTGTCCTAACGTTCGATATTCCTTATGACATCCCTATTATGGTCAATGGCGACCGAGAAAAAATACAGCAAGTACTTACCAATCTTTTAGTAAACTCGATAAAATATGGGAATGATAATGGAACTACGGAGGTAAGTGTTGAGAATTTGGTAAAGAACAAGGTTATTGTGCGGGTAACCGATAATGGAGATGGTATTCCAAAGGAACATATACCAAGATTGTTTGAGCGGTTTTATAGGGTAGACCAAAGCGGCAGCAGAAAGGAAGGTGGATCTGGACTGGGACTAGCTATCGTAAAACATGTCATAGAAGCACATGGGGAAAAAATGTATGTTGAAAGTGTGGTTGATGTAGGTTCTGAATTTTCGTTTACCTTAGAGAAGAGTATACCGGAAGTTTAGGGTAATCTTATTTTATAAGTTTTAGCGAATTCGTCATGGCGAGAATCCTTATCGCGAAGGAACAATCTGTTGAATTTGTGTTCCAAAATAAAAGATGACTTCCCAGCCAGAACGCTAAGTGCGTCATGCGACCTTTATGAAGGCTGCTTGAAAAAACATTTTGTTTGGCGATTGCTGCTGTCTATCCCCACAATTCAATCATTTTTAAACTTTTCTATTTGGATAGACTATCAATTCTAGTGCATTTCATAGCTTTGTATACTTATTATATCAAATTGTGGGAAGCAAGAATAAACTTAAGCGATTCAAGGAAAACGAAACTTTTAAAAACGTACTACAGCCCACGAGGGCAGAAGTTGAAAAACGTTTTACCCAGCGGGGAGCCTGGAACGAACATTTCGGGAATAATAATCCCATTGTTTTGGAGCTGGGCTGTGGCAAGGGCGAATATACGGTGGGACTTGCAAAATTGTTCCCTGAGAAGAATTTCGTTGGGATAGATATCAAAGGAGCTCGTTTTTGGCGTGGTGCTAAGACTGCTTTGGAAGAAGGTTTGGACAATGTTGCTTTTCTGCGAAGTCAGATTGAACTCCTTGACTTGCTATTTGCAGAAAACGAAGTTTCGGAAATCTGGATTACGTTTCCTGATCCTCAAATAAAATACAAGCGCACCAAACACCGCATGACAAATAAGGTTTTTCTAGACCGGTACAACAAGGTGCTAAAACCAGGCGCTTTAATGCATTTAAAGACCGATAGTGAATTTATGCACGGATATACCTTGGGATTATTACATGGAATTGGACACGAAGTTATTTATGCCAATCATGACGTCTATAAAAACGAAGGAAGCCCTAAAGAAGTCTTGGAGCTTCAAACTTTCTATGAAAATCAGTATCTTGAAAAAGGAAAACCGATTACCTATATCCAGTTTCGGATAAATTGATATTATGCAGCACCTATTGATTCTTTTTTTCGCTACGTTCTCTGCTGCTTTTATGGCAACGGTGCCGCCAGGATTGTTGAATGTAAACGCAGCTAAAACCAGTGTGGAGAAGAACAAACTCAACGGTATTGTCTTTAGTTTGGGGGTTTCAACTATGATTATGCTGCAGGCAACGGTAGCGGTCTTTATTTCTAAATTTTTACATAAAAATCCAGAAGTGGTTGCCCAACTACTCAAAATTGCTATTGTGGTATTTGCTGCTTTAGCGGTTTACTTTTTTATGGCAGCCAAAAGCAACAAAAAGAAGAAAATCAAGGAAATAAAAATAAGTAAGCGCAGTAGTTATTTTAAAGGGGTATTCTTAGCTGGCGTTAATCTGTTGACGATTCCTTATTATAGCGGATTGAACATTATGTGGAACGCCTCCGGTTGGATAAAATTTCAGGTGTGGGATATTATTACTTTTGTTTTGGCGGCGGGTACGGGAACCTTTTCAGTACTTTATTTGTATGTATTCTACTTTAATAAGATGGAACACAAAACCCACAAATTCGCTAAAAACGCCAATTATATACTGGTATTTTTAATGTTACTCTTACTCATCATAACCATAGTGAGAGTGTACCATACCTAACATGGCAGATAATAATAATTTTTTTTCAAGGGTGTATGCCGTAGTTAAACAGATTCCTTACGGTCGTGTTACTTCTTATGGTGCAATTGCTAAATATTTGGGTGCTGCCAGAAGCGCTAGGATGGTCGGTTGGGCCATGAACGCCTCTCATACTATAGAAGATGTGCCAGCTCATAGAGTAGTCAATAAGCAAGGACTCTTAACTGGGAAGCATCATTTTGGGGGTACTAACCTAATGCAGCAATTATTGGAGAACGAGGGAGTGGTTGTTATAGACAATCAGATTCAGAATTTGGATACGTACCTATGGGATCCATGGAAGGAATTGGGAACTCCATCAGATTCCTAGTCGAACGTAAGCGTAAACTGTGTTGTTTCTCGTGAAGTAACATTAATGCTGCCACCATGTAGCCGCATTATTTGTTTGGAAAGGCTAAGTCCAATACCTGTTCCTGTATTTTTAGTAGTAAAAAAGGGAACAAAAATTTCATCAATTAAATTTTCAGGAATTCCTGCACCATTGTCTTTTACCTGAATAAATTTTTTATTCATCGAGTTAATGCCTGCTGTAAACCGTATCACACCTTGATCTATGCCTTCTAGAGATTGTTTGGCATTTTTCCCTAAGTTCAACAAAACCTGTGTCAATTGTTTTTGGTCTATATAAAATTCTAAATCAACTGGTTCTATTATAGTTTCTATATTAATAAGTATTTCTTCTTTTTGTTCGTTCAATAATAAGGTAATCTTCTCTAATAGTGCTTTTGCTGGCACCAGTTCCCTGTCAGGTTCCGGAATACTTAAAAAGGTTCTGTACGATTGCACAAAACTCATTAAGTCCGACCCCTGTTCTTTAATCACTTCCAGACCTTTGGTTGTATTTTTAATTTGCTGTTCGGAAAAATGGGTGGGAATGTCGGGGTTGCTACCTTTTTTAAAATAATTGAGAATAGATTCTGATATGGACGTTATGGGTGTAATCGTATTCATAATTTCATGTGTGAGCACACGGATGAGCTTTACCCAAGAATCGGTTTCTTTTTCATCTAGTTCTTTGTGTATATCGTTCGCAACTACTAAAAGTAACTGTTCGCCCTCTATGGTAATAGGCGTGCATTTTAAACTTAGTTCCTTTTTACCGCGCTCGTTCCCTAGTTTAAAGATGGTATTGTTGAACGGTTGTAGGTCTTCAAACAGCATGTATAGATCTTCATCAACTTGCTTTAGTTGTTTTACATGATTTAAAGGTCTATAGTTCAAAAGTTCTTGCACTGTAGGATTAGCGTACAAGATATGGCCTTTAGGATTTATGGTAAAGATACCAATGTCTGCCTGTCGTAGTATTTCTTGATAATACTGTTCCTGTGCTTGTTTTTTTAGATGGATATCCTGAATCATAGCGTTGAGCATATTCAAACTATGGTTTAGCTCTTCCAAGGACTTAACACTTAATTTTTCGGGAAATCGTAAGGTAAAATCCTCGTTTTTTATAGCATCAAAGAAATAGGCGATTTTACGGTTGGTCTGGTTTACGTAATTGATAAGTCCCGCTGTTTGAAAAATCATAACAATTGCACCAATACTTCCTGCGATGTATTGTTTGTTAAAAAAGAAATACGTAGCAAGAACTACTGTAATTGTCATAAAAATGACCCGGAATATCAATTGTATATATATATATCTACTTACCATTCTTTTTCTTCAACTTATTATAAAGCGTCTGCCTAGAAATACCTAGCTGTTCTGCAGCAGCGCTATAATTACCGTCATTCTGGTTTAAGGAGTTTGTAATCATAAGTAACTCCATTTCCTCTAAGGTGCTTGGCCCGTTCTCCATAGATATGGTATTTCCAACTTCTAAAAGGAAATCTGTAGGTTTCAGTACATTAGCTTCAGATAGGATTACGGCACGTTCCATTGTGTGCAAAAGCTCCCTAATATTTCCAGGCCAACGATAGGCCATTAGTTTTTCCTGTGCAGCCTGATTTATTTTAAGACCTGGTTTTCCATATTTGTTTACGAATTTATTAAGATAAAAATCAGCTAGAACAAGGGTATCTCCTTCTCGCTCTCTAAGAGGAGGTACTTCTACGCGTATGGTATTAATTCTATACAATAAATCTTCCCTAAAAAGACCATCGGCTACCATTTGGTCCAGATTGCAATTGGTAGCGCAAATTAATCGAATATCTACGCTGACCGGCTTATTGGAACCTACCCTAACCACAACACGGTTTTGTATTGCAGAGAGTAATTTAGCCTGTGTTTGTAAAGAGAGATTACCTATTTCATCCAAAAATAAGGTGCCTCCATTCGCAGCTTCGAACTTTCCTGCCCGGTCTTCCTTGGCATCTGTAAAGGAACCTTTTACATGACCGAATAATTCGCTTTCAAATAGGTTTTCTGAAATGGAACCCATGTCTACCGAAATAAAGACTTCATTGTTCCGCGCAGAGCGATTGTGTAACTCCCTGGCAATAAGCTCCTTTCCAGTCCCGTTTTCTCCGGTAACCAGAACATTTACATCTGTTTTAGCTACTTTTTGAACAAGGTTTAGTACTGAATTTAGCGCTTTAGAGGTGCCGACAATATAGTTTCTATTCTGATTGATAAGCTGTTTTAGGTTGCTTTTCTGTTGTTTTAATTGGGTGATCTCTTTTTTGCTTTTCCGAAGCTCATAGGCCGATTTTACCGTAGTCAACAATCGTTCGTTGTTCCAAGGTTTAAGGATAAAGTCGGATGCGCCTTCCTTTAAGGCTTCTACTGCAAGGTCAATAGCACCATAAGCTGTCATCATAACGACCGATATATGGGGTGCTTTTTTCTTTATTTCTCGTAACCAATATAGTCCTTCGTTTCCCGTATTTACCCCTGCCGAGAAATTCATATCCAATAGAATGATATCTATGCCCTTAAGGTTGGGGAATGAGGTAATCTGATTGGGATTGGAAATGGTCTGTACACTTTTATGCTCAAACTGTAGCAATATCTCCAAAGCACTTAACACACTTTTATTATCGTCTATTACAAGAATGTTTGCATCAGTCATGTTATGGTTCTATTTTCTAAGTTTAAAATTAGTATTAGGAGTCCTCCCCTTGCCCACATCTTCTCTACTTTCGTTAAAAAGTATTCTGGCATCAGTCCCAGTTATTTGTTATACGCACCCTAAAATTACAAATGAAAACCAATATATAGCATACACTGTCAAAATTTTGGACAATATCTGTATATTTATTTTACACTTATGTTTATATAAATATTGATAAATTAATTTAAAATTCTGAAAATCAAATACTTAAATTTATGGCACGTATGTAGTATAGTGTTTGGGACAGTAATAAACATATGAATTTAAAAATTAGAATAATAGTATTTTTTTCACTTGCATTAGGCCTTAAAGGTATGGCGCAGCAACAATGGACTTTGGAAGCATGTATTGCACATGCATTAGAGCATAATTTACAATTGAACGATTTTGAATTTACCGAACTATCCAATAGGGAATCCTATCGGCAATCTGTGCGGGACTTATTACCGAACATCAATGGTTATATGGATTATAGTGTTAGTTTTGGTCGTCAGGTCGATCCTAACGACAATAGCATTGTAAATACTGATCTTTTTTCCAATAACTATTCGGTAAGCGCCTCCTTGGATATTTTTCAAGGTTTTCAAAAGTTTAACAGTATAAAAGCTTCTAAGTATTTATTTAAGGCCACTAAAGAAGAAAGTTTACAGCAAAAATATCTACTAGCCTTTAGGGTTATGAGTGCCTATTACGACATTCAGTTTATTGAGGGATTAATCAGTATCTCAAAAGAGCAGCTAGGTATCTCACAAACCAATTATGCCCTTGTTAAAAAACAGATTGAAATTGGTCTTATGGCAGGAGCCGATCTTTATGAGGCAGAATCTTTATTGTTGGCCGATGAATTGCTGCTTACGCAAAATGAAAACCGATTAGCAGCTGCTAAACTCACGTTGTTACAGGCTATGAATATTGAAAAAGAGAATGATATTACCATTTTGCCTGAATTTAGTGCAACAGCTAATATGATTCCTGAAAAGAGGGTTGTTTCTGACTCAATTTTCGATACAGCCATGGACTTTATGCCATTAATCAAAGCACAAGAACTTCGTATAAAAGCCGCAAGAAAGCAAGTGGCGGTAGCAAAAGGTAATCTATATCCTTCTTTGGCTATCCAAGGTGGTTATGGTAGCGGTTAT
>JBLICT010000038.1:0-18486 GCA_047632415.1 Maribacter sp. | reverse complement strand
TAATAGGCAAGGTCGTTAAGAATGGAAAACTGTATGGAATCGTTTTCAACCGTATCAAAACCTTGCTCTAGGTATTCTAAATAAGAATCCCCGAAATTGTCTGTTTCAACGAACACCTTAGTGTAGGGGTTAAGCCTGTTACTATCTATAAGCTGGCCATAGCAAAACGTATAACTTAAACAAGACAAAAGTCCTAAAAATATAAGCTTTAGAGGGAAATTAACCATTTTTAGAATTAAGGCTCAACGGGGAAAATGAATTTTATTAAATATACAGTATTTCATATTAAAAAACCAAATGGTTTACATTAACTATTTTTAAGTGTTTTTAGCCTTAATATACATGTATTTCTAAATGGTTTAAACAATCATATCGGTTAAACATTTATTATCTATTCACTTTGTCCTCATATGTTGAAAAGAATAATTAATTTGTAAGAATGAAGAAACAATTATTGATTTACGGTAGCGGAAGACATACCGTGCCCTTTCTAAAATATATGGCGGAAGCCACTGGAAAATCAAGACCTAATATCTGTTTTATACCTACCGCGAGTGGAGATGACAAGGCGTATTGCATACGGTTTTACGAAGTTTGTAAGCATATAAACGTAGTACCTCATGTATTGGAGGTCTGGATAAATTCCTATGAACATCAAGAAACATTTGCAGCTATTATATCGCGGATGGATGCCATAGTAGTAGGTGGCGGTAATACCTTAAATATGCTGGCCATTTGGAAAGCCCAAGGGATAGATGTTGCGCTTAAACAAGCCTATGACAACGGCACAATAATGGGAGGCGGTAGCGCGGGATCTTTATGCTGGTTCAATGGCGGCACCACAGATTCACGACCCGCAGAATTAAGTATTGTATCGGGAATGAGTTTTATAGATAAAAGTCATTGTCCACACTACAATTCGGAACCTACCAGACGTCCGCTCTACCATGAGAACATCCTATTGGAAAAACTATCAGAGGGGTATGCCTGTGATGATAAATCTGCTATTCATTTTATAAACGGAGCTGTGCATACTTCTGTCTCCTTAGATACAGAAAATCATTCCTATCACGTTTATAAAAAAGACGGTAAAATAATAGAAGATAAGCTTCATGCCAAGATTCTTGAATACTAATGGAAAGCAGGAAATGATTTGTACTGCTGCATGTTTTTTTCCAAACCAAATCAGGATTTCCTAAAAATCTTGATAAAAAGAGCAACCAAATTCCAATGAATTAGTGGATTATACTAACCCAAACTTCTCTAAAACGTTAAATAAAAGTTAGGAAGGACTTTATTTTTCTTAATAAAAGTGTATGTAATGCCCTACCCTACCTACAAAATAACTGTCGACAACATCATGTATAAACTATTGCATGATCCATTCTAGATCAATAAAAGCATCCATTGGGACAATAAAATGACCCACTCGTACTTACTTCATCAAATTCTTAGGGTTTAATCGATTACTTTAAGGTAAATAACCAGTTATTCTTAAAACGATAAGAAAACTTAAAAACCAACGTATTAAGAAAATTAATACAAAACTTAGGTAGGTCGGCACGTTCGGGGGAATACGTGGCAATAAAACGAAGGTTGATATTTTAGTGTTTTCATTTAGAACCCATAATTGTTGTCATGGCTGGCCTACCTAATTATTTGAATAGCCATTAAACCCCTACTAATTTATTTTTAGGGGTTTTTGCTATGTGCTAATCAAGAAGGAAGACTAAAATTATCAGTTTTTCAAAGAATATTTAAGCGTAGTAGTAGCAGTATGGAAACCGTATATCGGAAATGACTTAATGATTCATACTGCCTTAAAACCGAAAGCATTTGTTTGCCAATACGTAATACGATTTAACTTACTTGGGATCTAGAATTCAAGCCCACTAGGTACCCAAAAAATACAAATAGTATAACTGAGCACCCATACGCATAAAACATGATGAAGGCTTCCATAAGTTCCTTAGCATTTGAAAAATCTGGCTATTTCTTTATCGTACTATTTTTGTTAGCCTTAGCTGGATTCTGGCCTTCGTATTTTAGTACATTTTTTAACGGTACGGCCAACTTTAGTTTTTACTTCCACTTCCATGCTTTTTTCGCCGTATTATGGATTTTGATGCTCATCGCCCAGCCAATTCTCATTAGGAGAAAGAAATTTGCCCTACATAGAAAAATAGGAAGGTTGTCCTATCTCTTGGTGCCCCTTATTTTTATCTCCATTATCCTTTTGGCACATAACACCCTTCGTGGTCCGATTGAGAATGTGGGTCTTGAACTGTGGGTACCTATGAAAGATTTACTGATTTTTGCTGTAGGTTATGGCATCGCTATCAAATACCGTCATACGTTACCTATTCATGCACGTGGAATGATTGTGGCAGGTATCGTGCTCATAGAACCTGCTCTTGTAAGACTTGTACTGTATGTTTTCTTTCCAGATTCCGGTTTTGACCCCACTGGTTATTTGGCCACCCTTAGCATCGTATATCTCATACTGATAGGATTGATTGTTGCCGAACGCAAACAAAAAGTAGGTAGATGGATCTTCCCACTAACGCTGGTACTCTATCTCATTGTGCATTCCGTGTTGGTGTTTAAAATCGAAATTGGTCCTTGGCAAGCCTTTGCCGAATGGTTTAAGGCATTGCCCTTAACCTAAGACTTGGAAACTATGGCGTTCAATTTTAATTCAATCATAAAATCCATGAAATAAATACGAACAAAAAACAAAATAAGTAACATATTACTATTGAAACTAACTAATACGCGCTGTTCTATTTAATAAAAAACGGTAAAGAACATGGGCGCTAGTTATTTTCTGAATCCTTTCAAATTATTTACTAAATTCAAGGATGAATAAGCACGGCCAAAACCAAGATTAGAATTAAACACATGAAAAAAATTACACTACCAGTATTGCTAATCCTGTTCTTCTCAATTAGCTGCAAAGACACGCAACAAACTAAAGCCACAACTACTGAAAAAAGCAGTTATTTTGATTATTCCGGTAGCGATGATCAAAAAACAGGTGGTATAAAAATGATTCCGATTGAAACCCCTAAAGGAACCTTTAACGTTTGGACAAAACGTATGGGAAACAATCCAAAAATGAAGGTGTTGCTGCTTCATGGCGGTCCAGGAGGCACGCACGAGTTTTTTGAAAATTTTGACGGTTATCTCCCCAATGAAGAAATTGAATATATCTATTACGATCAATTGGATTCGTATTACAGTGATAAACCGAACGATTCCACGCTTTGGACTACCGAACATTTTGTGGAGGAAGTAGAACAAGTTCGAAAGGCCTTAAACCTAAACAAAGATAATTTTTACCTGTTGGGTCAATCTTGGGGAGGAATCTTAGCGCTGGAATATGCGCTAAAATATCAAGACAATTTAAAAGGTCTCGTCATTTCAAATATGATGGCAAGCATTCCCGAATACGAAAAATACGCCGCAGAAGTTTTGGGCCCGCAACTGCCACCGGAAGTTTACAAAGAAATTAAAGCTATAGAGGCCGCGGAAGATTTTGGCAACCCACGTTATGCAGAACTCGTCACACAGCACTATTACCCCAAACACGTCTTGCATAAGCCCTTGGAGGAGTGGCCAGAATTCCTCAATCGCGCCTTTTCACACCTCAATCCTGCTATTTACATCTATATGCAAGGCTATAGTGAATTTGGAGTTACCGGTAATGCAACGTTAAAAGGATGGGACGTTTCCAGCCGATTAAACGAATTGAAAATACCGACCTTGATGATAGGTGGCACGTACGATACCATGAATCCAAAATACATGGAATGGATGAGCACCGAAGTTCAAAACGGACGAAGTTTAACTACCGAGTCAGCACATATATCCCAATACGATGACCCCGAAGCGTATTTCTCTGGATTGATAAAATTTATAAAAGATGTAAATAATGATAACTTTTAAGCACCTATCATTTATATGAAAAAAGCCTTTCTTATTTCAATGGCAGTGTTGCTCAGCCAATGCGTCTTTGCCCAAAAGCCTCGCGCCAGAGACCTAGGAGTACCTTTTAATGGAAAAACAGGAGCATTGAACGCTATTACCGATGTAGCAGGAGTTGAGGTAGGCTATAGCACTATTATTTCGGGAAAAGGCGATAATATCTTGGGCAAAGGACCAGTAAGAACGGGTGTTACCGCTATATTCCCGCGCGGAAAAGCCAAAAAAATTAGTCCGGTCTATGCCAATTGGTACAGCCTTAACGGGAATGGGGAAATGACGGGTACCACATGGGTTACGGAATCGGGTTTTTTGGAAACACCTATTATGATAACGAACACCAATAGTGTGGGTGTGGTCCGTGATGCCGTTTTAAAATGGTACGTAGAGACCGACTGGTACAAGGGAGAAGATTGGTGGTATACCTATCCCGTTGTGGCAGAAACCTATGATGGTTTTTTAAATGATATTTACGGATTTCATGTGCAAGAAAAGCATGTATGGGAAGCGATAACCAATGCATCCACAGGAAAAATAGCCGAAGGTAATGTTGGTGGTGGAACAGGAATGATGTGCCTAGGATTTAAAGGAGGTACGGGAACCTCGTCGCGAATAGTATCTATTAACGATTCCACCTACACTGTTGGCGCCATCGTACAGTCTAATTTTGGGTCTAAAAAGAATCTCACCATAGCAGGGGTTCCCGTTGGGATGGAACTAAAAGACACCTTAAATTATGTATTCAATGCACCCCCTAAATCCAGAAGAAAGGAAGGAGACGGTTCCATTATCGTCATTGTTGCTACAGATGCCCCATTACTTCCACATCAATTAAAAAGAATCGCTCAACGTATTCCTCTTGGAATTGGTATTGTTGGTGGCAGGGGAAGCAATGGTTCCGGGGATATATTTTTGGCATTTTCAACCGCCAATGAGGGTGCTTTCAATAGGGACAAAACCACCCTTGTAGCAACGTTCCCCAATGATATGATAACGCCTTTTTTCGAAGCAACGGTGCAAGCAGTGGAAGAAGCCATTATCAATGCCATGGTTGCCGCGGAAACAATGGAGGGTATCAATGGAAACAAGGCTTACGCCCTACCCCATGATCTATTAGTAGAAGTATTGAAAAAATATAACAGAGTAAAATGAAAAGAATCCTAATCTTATTGATTTTGCCCCTACTTCTGTGTTGTAAACAAAAAGTACAACAAGAGAAGGAAAAAGATGAACCAGTTGATTATGGAACTTTTTTCAAAGACATGGAAGCGCAAGCGCTCAAAAAACCGTTTAGAGGTATCGAAACTGAAAATGGAAAAGAGTTGGGGCTTTTCTCTATTAAATCTACTGGGGTTTCTACCGAACCTATTCAAAAATCAGCTGAATTATTTTTAAACAGTCTTAGCCAAGACCAACAACAAAATACACTGTTCGATATCGAAGATGATGAATGGCGAAAATGGTCCAATGTAGATAATGGCATCTATGATCGACAAGGGATTAGTTTGAAAGAAATGACAGCCCTTCAAAAGAATATGGCTTTTGAATTAATGCAGTTTTCCTTAAGTGCTAAAGGCTTACAACTAAGTAAGGATATTATGAAAACTGACCAAACCCTAAAGGAGTTAAATAATGGCGATACGGCGTATGATGAAGAGCTGTACTTTTTTACGGTTATGGGAATCCCTTCTTCAACGGAGCCTTGGGGTTGGCAATTGGATGGGCATCATTTAGTCATCAACTATTTTGTCCTCGGAGATCAAGTTGTGATGTCCCCTGTCTTTATGGGAGGAGAACCCATCATTACTACATCGGGAAAATATAACGGAAATACGTTGTTCCAAGATGAGCAGAATCTAGGATTAGCTTTTATGCAAACGCTTTCCGAAGAACTAACAGCACAAACTATAATTTCCCCTTCAAAAAAACAAAGCGATATCAAAACCGAAGGCAGTAAGGACAATGTAACGCTCAATTATGAAGGTTTACCAGTAACTAAACTTTCCGAGGAACAAAAAGAGAGCTTAGTGAATTTGATAACGCAGTACATCACTAATATGAAAGAAGGGCATCTTCAAATAAAAATGGAAGAAATTATGGCCCATTGGGACAGTACATATTTTGCATGGGTAGGTAAAACTGCATCAGAATCTGTTTTTTATTACCGCATTCATAGTCCTGTCGTACTAATAGAATTTGACCATCAAACTGCTGTAGGCGTACCCAATAGTCCTGAAGGTCCTATCCAAAATCATATACATACGGTTGTTAGGACCCCTAATGGTAATGATTATGGTAAAGACCTTTTACGTCAACATTTGGAAAAAAGTCACGATAATTAACTAATTTTTGACTAAACATGCCTTAGTAATCAATTTTGAAAAAATAAAGAAACCCTAGAAAAATAAAATAACAAAACCATGAAAAATAATAAACACCTCATTGCCCTAATCCTCCTTATCGTATTGGTTTTAGGCTGTACCGAAACCAAAACCTATGACATTCTCATTAAAAACGGGCAAATACTGGACGGTTCTGGAGGTGCTTCCTACATTGGAGCTATCGGTATTAATGCCGATACCATTGTCGCCATCGGAACGTTGGAAAACGCCAAAGGGATACAAGAAATTGATGCTACGGGCTTGGCTGTAGCACCCGGGTTTATCAATATGCTTAGTTGGGCAACGGAATCCTTGATTATTGACGGAAAATCTGAAAGTGATATTCGCCAAGGGGTTACGCTAGAAGTAATGGGAGAAGGGTGGTCTATGGGTCCGCTTAACGAAGAAATGCGGCAACAAGAACTGAGTGTTCAAAAGGATTACACCTACCCAATTGAATGGACAACCCTAGGTGAATATTTAGAATTCTTAGAAGCAAAAGGTATAGCCCCTAATGTTGCGTCGTTTGTTGGTGCCACTACCCTACGAATTCATGAGATGGGTGAAGCAAATCGTCCTCCCACCCCTAAAGAGTTAGAAAACATGAAAGCCCTTGCGAGAACCGCCATGGAAGAGGGTGCGATGGGTATTGGTTCCTCCTTGATTTACGCCCCGGCATTTTATGCAGATGTCGAAGAACTTATAGCATTGTGTAAAATTGCCTCTGAATACGATGGAATGTACATCTCACATATGCGCAGTGAAGGTGATTATTGGTTGGAAGCGATTGATGAATTACTACAAATTGCCAGTGAAGCCAATATTCCCGCAGAGATTTACCATTTAAAAGCGGGAGGAAAAGACAATTGGAGCAAATGGGAAACGGCCATTGCCAAAATTGATTCCGCCCTTTCAGCCGGACTACACATAACTACAGACATGTATACCTATACTGCCGGGGCAACCGGCTTAGACGCTTCCATGCCACCATGGGTGCAGGAAGGCGGCTATGGAAAATGGGCGGAGCGATTACAAGACCCTGCCATTCGAAAAAAGGTCATTAGTGAAATGAAAGCTAAAGGCAAGGGATGGGAGAATCTATATTTTGCTGCAGGGAGTCCTGAAAAACTAATATTAAACAGTTTTAGAAACGATAGTCTCCGTTATTTGACTGGAAAGACCTTAGGTGAAGTTGCTAAAATAAGGGGAACCAGTCCGGAGGAAACAGCAATTGACCTCGTTATTCAGGATAGCAGTCGCGTGGGTACGGTTTATTTTTTGATGTCGGAAGAAAATGTAAAAAAGCAGATTGCCTTGCCCTATATGAGTTTTGGATCTGATGGGGCCTCCATTGCCCCTGTTGCACCTTTCACCAATTCTAGTCCGCACCCTAGGTCTTACGGAAATGTGGCGCGTCTTTTAGGTAAATATGTACGTGAAGAAAAAGTCATTTCTTTAGAAGAGGCCATTTACAAGTTAAGTGGGCTTCCAGCTTCCAATTTAAAACTGAAAAAACGAGGGAAATTGGCTGTTGGTAATTATGCCGATTTGGCCATTTTCGATGCCAATGTAATTATCGATAAAGCCACTTTTGATAATCCGCATCAATTTGCAGAAGGCATGATACATGTTTTTGTCAATGGTGAGCAAGTTTTGAAAGAAGGAGCGCATACTGGAGCAATGCCAGGTAGAGTTGTTCGTGGACCAGGTTGGAAAGGTAACTGAGTACAACTAAACATTTAAATTATGAGAGCATCAATTTTAATAACCCTTTTCGCACTGCTAGCACTTGCCAGTTGTAAGAATGAGAAAAATAGTTCGCCTACTGCTATTTCTGACTTGGAAAGCTATACAGACTCCCTTTTCCAGTCTAGTTTAGATAGTACATTTATAGCTGGTGGTGCCATTCTTGTGCATCAAAAAGGAAAGACACTTTTAAAAAAAGCCTACGGCCAAGCCAGTTTAGAATTGGAGGTACCCATGCCAGAGAATGCCATTTTTGAAATTGGTTCGGTGACCAAACAGTTTACGGCAGTGGCCATCCTTAAACTGGTGGAAGACGGAAAACTTGCTCTAGAAGACGATTTCACCCAATATTTGGACTATGATACCAAAGGAAGAAAAATTACTATAGACCAACTGCTTAATCACACCTCCGGTATTGCCAGTTACACTGAAATCGAAGAATTCGGAAGCCTTGTACCCCAAGAATTACCGCGTGATAGCTTATTGCGAATATTAGAGACCAAAGACTTTTTATTCGAACCCGGCGAAGCACTCATTTACAATAATTCCGCTTACTTCTTCTTAGGTCTAATCATCGAAAAAGTAACAGGAAAGACCTATGAGAAATATTTAAAAGAAATCATTTTTGAGCCATTAGGTATGCACAATACCCAATACTGTTCTAACAGTAAAGTATTTAAAAACAAGGCCTATGGCTACGATTACACCCCAGCTGGTCTCAACCAAAAGGAATATCTAAACCATATTTGGCCCTATGCCGCAGGTTCTTTATGCAGTACAACTGAAGATTTACTGATTTGGATGAAGGCCATACATAACGGTGATTTTTTAACCCAGCAGCAATATCAGGAACTCATTACCCCTAAAACGTTAAATGACAGTACTCCCCTACGCTATGCCATGGGCATATCACATTTTAATAATTATGGAAATGAGGAAATAGGTCATGGAGGTGGTATTAATGGATTTTTGACACAAACCGTATTTTTTCCGCAGAAAGATTTATATATCATTTCTGTAACCAATACTACTGGACCCCACGGAGGAAAGTTTTTTGTGGACAATATCATGTGGCAGCTCTTGGAGAAGAAAGACTATGAATCGGTTGTTTTGGACGTAGATCCCAAAGCAGTTGAAGGCATCTATTCGGGTCAGACCAGGGGTAGAACACAAAGTATTGAAGTAAAAGCGATTACCGATGCCATTACAGTCGAATCCAACAAAGATGGAAACATTGATACCTTGAGTACCTATGTAGATAACCGTACTTGGATGAATGGCAATACCTCTATTTTTATAAATGAAGGAATCTTAGAATTAGATCATGTGGGCGGCCATTACATTTTGAAAAAACAATAAAACATACTATGAAAATACGAATACTTATACTACTTACCGTCTTTGCCGCCTGTAAACCCAAGACCGAAAAAAATGACGAAGTTGTTTCCGTTATAGATATCCACAATCAAGCCATTTTGGTCGATACCCATAATGATGTGCTCTTACAGACCATGGAAAAAGGGGTCATCTTGGACCAGGATTTAACAGGCATTACCCATTCTGACCTGGACCGACTAAAAAAAGGAGGCGTAGATGTGCAATTCTTTTCGGTTTGGTGTGATGGAACCCAAGCTGACCCTTTCAAATATGCACTGGCAGAAATCGATTCTATGGATGCTATTGCGAAAAGAAATCCTGATAAAATTGTAGAAGTGGCAAATTCTAAGGAGATGATGGAAGCAGTGGGTCAACAAAAAATTGCAGCTTTCTTTGGTGTTGAAGGGGGTCATATGATTGAAGATGATTTGACCAAGCTTGACTCGCTTTACAAACGAGGGACACGCTATATGACCCTGACCTGGAACAATTCCACGTCTTGGGCCACAAGTGCGGCCGATGAAACCGCTTTGGAAGGAGGGACCTTAAACTCGGAAGGAAAAAAGGGTTTGACCGAGTTTGGAAAGCAAGTCGTCCAAAGGATGAACGCCTTGGGTATGATGGTAGACATCAGTCATGTGGGCGAACAAACGTTTTGGGATGTTATAGAGACAACGACCAAGCCAATTATCGCTTCACATAGTTCAGTGTATGCCCTTTGCCCTGTTCCTAGAAATTTAAAGGATGATCAAATCAAAGCCATAGCCAAAAATGGAGGGGTAGTCCAGGTTAATTTCTATTCGGGTTTTATAAGCCCTGATTACGAAAAAAAGCGGGAAGCATTTTTACTGGAACACCAATCCGAAAACGATTCACTCGTTGCCTTAGGTACCAATATATATGTTGCCGAAGAATTACTTTTTGCAAAATATGCTAATGAGGTTCAATCCTTCAGGCCCACCCTTGAGCAACTTATGCATCATATAGTCCACATCATAAATTTAGTAGGTGTAGATTATGTTGGACTGGGTTCTGACTTTGATGGCATTACCTCAGCCCCAATTGGTTTGGACGATGTGACTTCCTACCCTTTAATAACCAATGCCTTAATTGAAAAGGGGTACAATAAAGAAGATATCAATAAAATTTTAGGAGAAAACTTACTTAGGGTTTTAAAAGCAAATGAAACAAACAACTTATAAGAAATGAAAAAATGCTACATCCTACTACTTTGTGCGCTATATGTTTCCTGTAAAGGGGTAAATGACACTAAAGAAGCAACCCAAATACAGGATTTAGAACAGCTTAAAGAGCAAGTCGATTCCCTATTCAATGAACAAATTAATTCGGATGCGCCAGGTGCAGCACTCCTTGTGTCCTACGACGGTAAAATGTTGATAGGGAAAGGCTATGGACTTCGCAATTTGGAAACAAAAGAACCCATTACCAAAAATACCAATATGCGAATGGCCTCGGTAAGCAAGCAATTTACCGATTTAAGCCTATTGACTTTGGTAGATAAAGGCTTGCTATCCCTAAACGATACGGTTTATAAGTTCTGGCCTTATCCCGTTTTTAAAAATATAACCGTAATGCAGCTCATCAATCATACCTCAGGCATAGCCGATTATGAAGCCGCGTTCATGAATGATTGGGATAAAACTAAGGTGGTTGAAAATAAGGATGTTTTGAATTGGTTGGCTACCAACCCAACCCCGCGATTTACACCTGGAGAAAAATGGGAATATTCCAATACAGCGTACCTAGTGTTAGCCATTTTAACAGAAAAATTAAGCGGTCAAGATTTTGCAGCGTATGCAAAAGAGGCTGTCTTTAAAAAAGCTGGGATGCAAAACACCAACTTTTATTCGTTTGCCCGCCCTATTAACATTGAAGAACGTGCCTTTTGTTATGAAAAGGACAGTTTGGGAAGTTGGGAACAAGTAGATGGATTTTTTATGAACGGTGTGCTAGGTGATGGGGCTGTCTACACCAGTGTAACGGATTATTTCTCCTATGACCAAGCCTTACGAAACAAAAGCATTATTTCCGATTCGCTACATCAGCTGTTGTTTCAACCCAGTTCCATGGCTTTGCCAGAAAAATCTTGGTATCCCTTCGACTTTTTAAAATCCAAAGAAGAACACTACGGAATTGGATGGTTCGTAACCGAGGATATTGCCCTACATACAGGCAGTTGGAACGGCACAAGAACAATTGTAGTCCGAGATTTAAAAAGACCCTTGACCATTGCTGTTTTTATGAACTCAGGGGAAGCAGACACCAGGTCATTGCTTATTGAAGTGACGTATAAAAAGGTTAATGATTATCTAAATTCAAACTAGTCCATACCATGAAAAAACACATCAAGCTCATTTTACTACTCCTAACGATTGGAGCAAACCAATTTTTGACCGCCCAACAAAAGGCCAACAAAAAAAAACTTGACGCTATGATCGTAAAAGGTATGGCTGATTGGAAAGTACCGGGTCTGGCAGCCATTGTTGTCAAAGACGGAGCAGTCGTCTTTCAAAAAACCTACGGCGTCAAAAATCTAAAAACAAAGGAAGCTGTTGATGAGCATACCTTGTTTAACATGGCCTCCACCACCAAGGCCGTAGTGGCCATTGCCATGGGTATGTTGGTTGATGATGGTAAATTACATTGGGACGATAAAGTAGTGGATCACCTCCCCTATTTCAAATTGTCCGACCCGTATATCACGGCAGACGCACGGATCAAAGATTTGTTTACCCACAACTTAGGTATCGCCAATGCAGATGCCTTATGGATTGTTGATAGTGTTTCTACTGAGGAAACCGTACAGAAATTTCAGTTTGCAAAAAAAGCGTATCCTTTGCGAGGCGGCTTCACCTATCAGAACATTATGTATGCTGTTGCTGGGGAAGTGATTACCAAGGTAAGTGGAAAGCCATGGAACGAATTTGTAACCGAACGTATATTTGAACCTTTAGGCATGACACGCACCCAGGCCCTTGCCAAAGATATTTTCAAAGCGGGGAACTATGTAACGCCTTATTTAGATGACCCCGAAGACGGAATGGTGCAAGTAGATTATGGTTTTTCAGATCAAATAGGTCCGGCAGGGATGATCTGCTCCACGGCAAATGATATTTCTAAGTATTTGACCTTCTTGGTCAATGACGGCATCCATCAATCGGATACGCTAGTAAAACCAAAAACCTTCAAATACCTTTTTGAGCCGCAGTCTTTTTTGGAAGAGAGCGGCAGCTACCCTACCAATGCCCTTACCAAACCTAATTGGAATACCTACGGTCTGGGTTGGTTTCAACAAGATTACAAAGGTCAAAAGCTCGATTTTCATACCGGTAGCCTTTTCGGTTTGGTCGCCATTGCAGGAATCATGCATGACAAGGATGTAGCCGTATATGTATTTGCCAATTTGGACCATGCGGAACTGAGACATGCCATCCTTTACAAAGCAATGGACCTGTACGCTTTTAATGACGACAGTCGCGATTGGCATACCGAAATTTTTAAGCTGTATGCAGGTTTCAAGAAAAAAAATCTTGAAACATCAGAAAAGCAAATCGCAGCGCGTGTAAAAGACACCAAACCAACATTGCCTTTAGAAAGCTACGCAGGTACGTATACCAATGAAATGTTGGGTACGGCTACCATTGCTGTTCAAAATACTGAACTAATAGTGAATTTTAATGATTTCATTTCCTATGAGGCGCAACACTGGCATTATGACACTTTTATCACAAACAAAGACCCACGTTTTTATGAAAAAACAATAATCCAATTTGAAATGAACAGTGACGGAAAAATCAAGGAATTCGATTTTATGGGAGAAGTATTCAAAAAAATGGAGTAAGCCATAACATGTTGCGTTTTCCAATTCAAAATTAAATAGGTATTTTTCGACATAAACCAAATAGAACGTCTATTTAGCTATTGACAAATAAATAGAAACATGAATAACACCAATATTTTTAAAATGAAAAACTACTTAACCCTTGTAATGTGTGCCTGTATAAGCGTTGTAAGCGCACAAACAGATGCTGAAAAAGCAGCAGAAACCGTGGACAAAAACAACATTGAGGGGCACATTTATTTTCTAGCCGACGATTTGTTAAAAGGCCGTGGTACAGGTACACCAGAAAATAAAATAGCCGCTAGTTATTTAGCGAATACCTTGCGTAGTTACGGTGCAAAACCTGATTCTTCAACTGGAACATACTATCAACAGATGGAACTTTCCCGTTTATTTTTGAAAGAAAAAATTATGCTTTCCATTAATGGTGTGGATTTTCCAGAGATAGTTGCTTTTGACATTGGGGCAACGGATGTTAACGAAGAAGCGGTATATCTTAATTACGGCCTAGAGGCAGACTTTAAGGGGAATAACGTAAAGGGTAAAATAATCATTGCAAAAGCCGGTACGCCAGAATCACAAGAGATTAGGCCAGCTTTTGGTGCTAGGGCCGCTAAAATTGAACTCGCCTTAAAAAATGGAGCTAAGGGCTTGATAGAGGTGGGTTCCTTTGATGAAGCAACCTGGCCTATGCTACAGCATGCATTTGAAGAACGGGTAAGTTTAAGCGTAAGTGAGAAAAAACCTCTCGCTATGAATTTATGGTTACAAACCACCCCTGCGCAGTTGGAAGAACTAGGGAAGAAAAAACTTAACATCCGTATTAAAACCGAAGGCATACAACAAGAGCAAATAAAAACACAAAATGTAATCGGTATCCTAGAGGGCACGGACCCAAAACTTAAGGAGGAATACATAATGTATTCTGCACATTACGATCATGTGGGTATTGGCGAACCAGATGCGAAGGGCGATAGTATCTATAACGGTGCTCGTGATAATGCCATAGGAACCACTGCTGTTTTAAGCATGGCAGAAAATATAGGGAAATATCCTACCAAGCGGTCGGCAGTATTCATCTTTTTCACCGGTGAAGAAAAAGGATTATTAGGCAGTAAATATTATGTGCAAAATCCGGTATTCCCGCTAAAACAAATCGTTTATGGCTTCAATACCGATGGTGGAGGATACAATGATACCAGCTTGGCAACCGTCATAGGCTTAGGTAGAACTACAGCTCAAAAACACATCGTTGCGGGAGCAGCAGCTTTTGGACTTAAAGCGATTGATGACCCGGCACCGGAACAAGGACTTTTTGATCGAAGTGACAATGTTAGTTTTGCGAGCGTAGGCATACCTGCCCCCACCTATTCAACCGGATTTAACGCCTTTGATGATGAAATTAATAAGTATTACCACCAACCGGGTGATGAAGCGGACAGTCTTGATTATGACTACTTATTAAAATTCTATCAAGGTTATGTACTCTCCGGAAGGTTAATAGCCAATGACCCAGAAAAGCCTTTTTGGGTAAAAGGAGACAAATATGAACCCGCAGGTAATGTACTCTATGGCAATGCGCCGGAGGTACCTATGAAAAATTAATGACTCGGACCTTCTTTACGCTGTACTAGAAATAGGAGGCCAACAAACAAATTCAAAGAACACAAGCGCTGAACGTACTATGAAATTTTATATTCCGATTGCCGTCCTTGCCCTCATATGCACGAGCGCTTGTAAGTCTAAGATTGAAACCAAAAAAGTTCCAACATTTCAACACGATATAGCTACGGGTGCCACACCATGGACAAATGATGTCTTTGAGCTGGAAGAAGAAGATTTTACTTTTGCCATTATCTCAGATTTAAACGGGGGCGAACGGGAAGGCGTTTACAGTGCAGCAGTGAGCCAATTAAACCGGCTGGACCCAACATTCGTGGTAAGTGTTGGTGATTTGATTGATGGTGGAACGGAAGATTCCTTACAATTGGCTGCTGAATGGGACTCTTTTGACCAAAGGACTTCCAAATTGAACATGCCTTTCTTTTACCTTGGAGGTAATCATGATTTAACCAACCCGGTTATGCGCAAGTTTTGGGAACACCGTTTCGGGCGGCGGTACTATCATTTTGTCTATGAAGACGTACTCTTTTTAATGATGGATTCTGAAGACTATGAGGAACAGCGCATGAATGAAATATATGAGGCCCGTGCCAAAGCCCTTAAAATTATTGCTGGAGAAGTCGAAGGCAAATATGAAGATACAGCGTACTATCATATGGAAGAGCGAAAAGTAGGTGGTATGAGCAATGACCAATTCAATTATTTCAAGGATGTACTGGAAAAATATCCTACCGTGAAATGGACATTCGTACTTATGCACAAACCACTTTGGAAACGTGAAGGGGATAAAGGGCTGGGGAAACTAGAAACACTCTTGGCCAACAGGCCATTTACGGTCATCAATGGACATGAACATACTTTTTCCCATCGGTTACGAAACCAGCGCGATTACATGATCCTTGGAACCACAGGAGGCGGCCAGAATAAGACAGATTCCATGGCCTTTGACCATATTTCGCTGGTACGTATGGATAAAAAACCTGTGATTACCCATTTAAAGATGAATGGTATTTTAAATGAAAGAGGAGCATTACCTGAAAATAGCGAACTCGTTAATTAGGTGATAAAGGCAGACGGATGATTAAATTACAAAGAAAAATCAGGCAAAAACTGCTCAAAGAAGGCAAAACCACCAAATACTTCAAATATGCCATTGGTGAAGTTTCCTTTAATGTAACTGGTTTACTCGATTTATCGAATTTCAAAACTAAAAACCAAAGCTTCCCCTGCTGGAAGGGGACTAAGGGGTGGGTACTACGATGAGGAAAATGATACCTAATAAACCAGACCTAAAAGAAACACACCTATGAAACGCAGAGATTTTATCGTTAAAACGGCCGGGGTTACAGCAGCCTTCTTGTCGTATTCCAGCTTATACAGCCAAATTAACAAGAAGATAGAACGTACTTCGGTCAACACTAATTATGATGTTATCGTACTGGGCGTGGGCAGTATGGGCGCTTCCACTTGTTACCAATTAGCCAAGCAAGGATACACCGTGCTTGGATTGGAGCAATTTGATATTCCCCATGAATTAGGTTCGCATTCGGGGCAAAGCCGTATCATCCGCAAGGCCTACGGCGAGGCATCTGACTACGTGCCCCTGTTGGAAAGAGCCTATGAAAACTGGCAGACCTTAGAGGACGAAACCGGTTCTCAGGTATATCACAAAACAGGGCTGGTTTATTTTGGTGGTACCGATGATTCCTTTTTAAAGACCGTGAAGCAGTCATCTACCGAATATAATATTCCAGTGAACACCCTCACAGTAGCGGAATGCAATCAAAAATACCCACAGTTTAACCTGCCCAATGATTTTCAACGCTTGGAAGAACCCGATGCAGGTTTATTGACCCCAGAGCGAAGCATCCTTTTATTCGTACAACAAGCATTACATAATGGCGCTGTGGTCCGCACCAAAGAAAAAGTGCTGGATTGGAGCTCTAAAAATGGTACCGTAACCGTAAAAACGGATAAAGGAAGCTATACCGCGGCCAAATTGGTCATCACGGCAGGTGCTTGGGCGGGAAAAATGGTTTCCAACCTTGTACCGAAACTAAAAGTAACCAGACAGGCACTTGCGTGGGTACAGCCAAAAAAGTGGGAAACGTTTGGCCTAGGAAACTTCCCATGCTGGAACATTGCACATAACGGCTACGATTTTTACGGATTTCCCATACTGCCTGCTGGGCAATTTGGGGGTCCCTTAGGGCTAAAGCTCGCATTACACTATCCGGGTGGCGATGTTACCGATCCCGATAGGGTAAACCGTAACACCAAGGAGACGGACGAAAAGGTGTTGGTCGATTTCTTGAAGGAATTTATGCCAGACGGATATCAAAGCACTCTGACCATGAAGACCTGCTTGTATACCAATACGCCCGATGAAAATTTCATCGTAGACTTTTTACCTGGTTTTGATAAGACCGTTGCCATTGCCGCAGGCTTTAGCGGTCATGGTTTTAAGTTTGCCAGTGTCATAGGCGAGATACTCGCAGATCTTGCTATCAAGGGAGCTACTACCTTACCAATAGGTTTTTTAAACACACAGCGATTCGATTAAAATTATATTCAAAACCAATGCTGAAATTCTTCCGAAAAATCCGTCAAAATCTTCTTTCAGAGGGTAAAACCAGTAAGTACTTCAAATATGCCATTGGCGAAATTATCCTAGGGCGTGTTGCGATTCTAATAAATAACTTCCCCTCTTGGGAGGGGACTGAGGGGTGGGTGCTATGATGAGAAAGATTATACCTTACAAACCACATTTAATTGCGTTGGCAAAAAAGCTACGTCATAACATGACCTATGGTGAAATAGCCTTATGGAGAGAAATTAAAAGCAAAAAATTAGGAGTACGATTCAGTAGACAGATACCCATTGACCAATATATTGTTGATTTTTACTGTAAAGATTTAAAAGTGGCCATTGAGGTTGATGGGGCCATTCATTTTGTAGAAGGTCAACCAGAAAAAGATGCATTGAGACAAGAACGATTAGCGTCTTTGGGTATTAGCTTCATTAGGTTCTCAGACAGCGATGTAAAGAATAACCTTTCTTTTGTTTTAGATGAGCTTAAAGCACATATACAGAACGTAAAACCCACCCCTAGCCCCTCCCAGGAGGGGAATACCTTTTAGCTATGATAAAATTCTTTAGAAAAATTCGCCAAAATCTTCTTTCAGAGGGTAAAACATCTAAGTACTTCAAATATGCCATTGGCGAAATTATCCTAGTAGTTATCGGGATTCTCATTGCGTTGCAAATTAATAATTGGAATGAAAATCAAAAGGCAAAAAAACTAGAGCAGGTGGTTCTTAAAAATCTAGCCCAAGAAAACAAAGCAAACCTAGTCAGCCTAAACCAACTTATGACTACAGTTTCTAATTGTTATGATGCGAACCACGTATTAATGGAACTATTTAATAAAGACGATGCATTTTTGAGTACCCAGAATATCGATAGCCTACTATTTAATAGTTTGGAATTTGATAGATTTAGCCCATCCGAAAA
>JBLICT010000037.1:0-18873 GCA_047632415.1 Maribacter sp. | reverse complement strand
GCATCGAAATTAAAATCTTGCGTAAAAAAACTGATATCCGTTGCACTATTGATCAGTAGCTCTTGCACTTTAACAAAGAAAATACTGGTCTCCAACGAAGGTGTAATACTTAGATCATTATATTGTGAAAAATCCTGTTTTTCCGAACAAGCGAAAATCAAGAGCATTAATACTGAAAGTAAGAGACTGTGTCGTAAACGGTTCATAAAGTTAGACTATCGCAACATAAGCCAACTTGTATGGCTACATGCTATTAGTATTAACTCTATAAATATGTTTTTATTTCCCATAATTCGCTAATCATAGGACTATGTTGGTGCTCGGCTTCCCCATGTGCGTTAAAATGTAGTGTATGAAGACCTACGCCTTTTGCGCCCAGAATATCTGCTTCCAAGCTATCTCCTATCATTAGCGCTGATTCCGGCCTAACCTTGGCCTTTTCCAATGCTAAGTTAAAAATAAACGGATCGGGCTTCTTTACGCCTGCCATTTCGGAATCTATCACCTGTTCAAAATAAGGATAGATACCAGAATTACGCAGCTTCTTCTCTTGAATTTCTTGAAAACCGTTGGTAATTATATGTAGTTTATAGTTTGGTTTTAAATAATCTAGCACCTCCAATGCATTCGGAAACAAAAAAGTATGGGAAGACAACTGATTTATATACTCATCTGCCAGACTATTGATGCAATCATCAGTAATAGTATATTCTAAGGTGTCAAAAACTGATTTTAGCCGCTGGTAACGAAGTTCTGCTTTTGTAATTTTTTCTTCCCTGTACATTTTCCAAAACACCAAATTAGCTGGCACATACACCTCTAGAAATGATTCCAATGGAACAGTTATGTCATGGACCGGTAAAATGGTCTCAAACGTGAGGGCTGAGTTCTTTTCAAAATCCCATAAAGTATGATCAAGATCAAAAAAAACATCTGTTACTATATCTTTAAACATTATAAGTCATTATTACGTTTTTGTATATTTTTTTCCAGTCAAATTTTTCATCGCCTCCCAATAATTCATTTGAAAAAACAGTTACAAAGGAACCTTCTACATTTCTGATTTCAGTGTAGATTCCTTTTATCTTTTCGCTTATCTGCTGTTTGCTTTTAACTGTTAAAAAGGAGTAATCATGAAGTGCGAACGGGTGAATCTTTATGGGCTGTTGCACTTCTAAAGGAATGTCATAAAACTGAAACGAAGTACACGTACCAGCCCTAAAACCTATTGCATGGGTATATCCCATGGTAAAATCATCAGTAAACTCGGCAGTAACCAGATTTCTATACGATTCAGGAACATCAACTCTATTATAGCGCATTCTAGAATAAGTTACAGGCCTATTAATGACGCTTTCCAGATTGTTCTTTTCCTTTTTCAGCAACTCTATATCCCTAAAGGAACTATAAGAAGCGCCAAGTGCTACTTTGGAATAATCGGATATGTATTTGATGAGGGACTTAAAACGATTGCTATTTGTGGATACATTTTTATCATATTTGGAATAATCCGCAAACTGAAAAAAGAAAATACTCTTAATACCATAGTTTTGGTGCCACTGAATAAGTTGAGCAAAATTATCATAAGGATCCTTTTTCCTATTGACACCTACCATAATACGCTCCCAAACACGCTTTAACTTAAAGGTGCCTAAATCCAGAACAAACCCTGCCAATCCTCGAAACAGACCTCTATGGGCATAGGAGTGAGATGTGGTTACATCCAATACAGAAACGTACGTATACTTTCTCTTTTTACATTCCAATTCAGGAAATTTCTCCCTTAGCAGCACCAACAATTTTAACGCCCAAATATCTACTACAGGGCGTTGTAAAAAATCGTTCTGATAGGCAATACTATCCTTTGGCGAAAACCTGCCGTGCATATCCTTAACATGCGGCAAGTACTCCTCATACCTACTTAGTAGATAGAAACTAGCTGCAAAAACATCGAAAGGAACAGCACTACGTTCTCCCGTAGCAAAAAAGCAAGGCGTTCCTTCCCAATCGCTAATTTGTATTTGAATATCATTAATTCCTTGCTCAAAGAGAAGTTCGTTGCTACGAATAAAAAATTCGTTCTGCAACGGCTGTTTGGTGTAGGTTATTTTTTCATCCGTATGTTTTATAAAATCCTCTACCTTGGTCGTAAAACCGATATCTATACCCAAGATTTTGGTGAAAACCTGTTTCATGGTATAGGTAAACCTAGGTGTAATCTTATGGGTATATATCAATAACATTTAGAGTAGTTGATTGTCTGCAAAACTAAAATAGTCTTTCTGCGTTACTATGAGATGGTCCAAAACTTTAATATCTAAAGACTCAGAAGCTTTCTTTATTTTTTGTGTAATCTGTTTATCGGCGCTACTTGGTTTTAAAGTGCCGCTTGGGTGATTGTGTGCTAAAATAAGCCCCACGGCACCCAGCTCCAAAGATTGTTTCATTAGTATACGTACATCTACTAAAGTACCCGTTATACCGCCTTTACTAAGCTGTGATTTATGCAATATTTTATTAGAATTATTAAGATACATAACCCAAAATTCCTCATGCTCCAATTCTCCTATAATGGGTTGTAGCACCTCAAAAGCATCTTTACTACTTCCTATTTTAATCACCTGCAAGGCTTCTTCTCCCCTTCTTCGTCTACCTACTTCTAATGCTGCGGCTATGGTTACCGCCTTTGCTTCACCAATACCTTTAAAGGTCATCAATTGATTAATGGACAACTTTCCCAACTCGTTCAAATTATTATCTGCCGAAGCTAGAATACGCTTGGATAGTTCCACTGCACTTTCAGACCTGCTCCCTGAACCAATCAATATAGCAACCAACTCTGCATCGGAGAGTACAGCCCTTCCCTTGTTTACCAATTTCTCTCTTGGCTTATCGTCATCAGACCAGTATTTTATGGGAAATGATGTAGACTTCTCTTGCATTGGCTAAAGATAGCGAACTAATTATTTTATCGTAAATTTCCATATCAATAAAAAACAAAAAATGAAATCATTGCTAACCAATGAAGGTCACGTTGAAATAAAGAACAGATTGGGGCAACTTAGTGAAAACTCTCAACGGAAATGGGGAAAAATGACAGTTGGACAAATGGCATGGCATTGCCAATACCCCTTAAAATTAGCCATTCGGAACACGGAAAACACCTCAAAAGGGAATTGGTTCATTAAAACCTTCTTTAAAAAATCGCTCTACAACGACAAACCATGGCGCAAAAACCTCCCTACAGCATCGCAGCTAAAAGCTAAGAAACCTAAAGATTTTGTTGGGGAGATAATGATACTGAAAGATTTGGTAGACGAATTTAATATGCTGGATTCTAGAGATATGTGGCATCCACATCCTGCATTTGGAACCTTTACCAAGGAGCAATGGGGACAATTACAGTATAAGCATTTAGACCATCACCTAAAACAATTTGGCGTTTAAGGACTAGACCATTAACTTCTTAAGTCCGTTTAAATCTAATCCTCCGTAATTCCCAGAGCTCATTAATAATAGCGTCGAATTTTCATAATTCTCCTCGTTTACATAGCTATGAAAAGAGCTGGCATCGGTGAAAATCTTCAAATCCTCTCTTTCAAAGGCAATCGAAATTTGTTCGGGAGTAACCACCTCTAGCTTTTTTATTGCTACTGATTCTGGAAGAAAAAAGATAACCGCTTCATCAGCTGCATCCAAAGCACCTTTATATTCTTTCAAAAATTCAGGATTAAAACTACTATAGGTATGGAGTTCCAAACAAGCTATTAGTCTTCTATCTGGGTATTGTTCCTTTACTGCTTTTGTTGTCGCAGCCACCTTGCTTGGGGAGTGTGCAAAATCTTTATAGGCTACACTAGTTTTTCCTTCTGCAATTTTTTCTAGTCGTTTAGATGCTCCCTTAAAAGTGGCAATGGCCTCAAAAAAATCATCTTCATCTACACCCATATTCTGGCATATCCACTTGGCTCCTGCTAAATTATTCAAATTATGCTTCCCAAAAACTTCAATAGGCATTGGACCTTCCGGAGTTTCTAAGAGTGTTTGCCCATTATCAACTTCATATTCCGGTGTCGTATATCCCAGTTTTCGAATGCTGTTTTCAGAAGCTTCAACCACTTTTACCACCTCAGCATCTTCCAAATTGTACGTAATGCTACCTCCATTTACAATACTATCTACAAAGATTTTAAATTGTTCAACATAATTTTCATAAGTGGAAAATACGTTAATATGGTCCCAGGCTATACCGCTCAATAAGGCGATATTTGGTTTGTACAAATGAAACTTTGGCCTACGGTCTATAGGAGAGGAAAGATACTCATCACCTTCCAACACTATAAAATCGTTCTCCTCGGTCAAATGCACCATACGGTCAAAACCATCTAATTGAGCACCTACCATATAATCTACCTCTCGGTTATGAAAATTAAGCACATGTAAAATCATGGAAGTAATGGTTGTTTTTCCATGACTACCCCCAATGACTACCCTCGTTTTATTTTTAGATTGTTCATAGAGAAATTCCGGATATGAATAAATTTTAACGCCTAACTCTTGAGCCTTCAGTAGTTCTGGATTATCCGCTTTCGCATGCATACCCAAAACAATAGCATCCAAATCGCTATGTATCTTTTCTGGAAACCATCCGAAACTTTCAGGCAAAAGTCCTTTTGACTCCAATCTAGATTTTGAAGGTTCAAAAATGACATCATCACTTCCGGATATATTGTATCCCTTATGTTCGAGTGCCAGGGCTAAATTGTGCATGGCACTGCCACCAATGGCTATAAAATGAATTTGCATTACATCTGAATTAGTTTTCAAAGATAGGGATTGCATTCAGCATCAAAAACCACTGATTTATTTTTATCTTCGTAAATAAACATAGTGTAATGAGCTTAAGCCTTGATAAAATAGCATCCAAAGAAATCATACCTGGATACCATGGTAAACTAATACATACAAAAATGATGTCCCTTGTTTTTTGGGATGTTGAAAAAGATGCGGTCGTACCGGAGCATCATCATATACATGAACAGATTATGCATGTGATGGAAGGGAAATTCGAATTTACTTTGGATGGAGAAACAAAAATATACCTTCCAGGAGATATTGTACCTATTGCTTCAAACCTTCCGCATAGTGGGAAAGCACTAACCCCTTGTAAACTAATGGATGTGTTTAGTCCGGTCCGGGAGGAGTATAAATAGACGTAGTTAGTAAAACATAATTGTATGGAAATCTCTCTAATAGGAAAAAAAGCACTTGTTGGCGGTGCTAGTGGCGGTATTGGTAAAGCAATTGCTATTCAATTGGCGGAAAGTGGCGCAAGTGTTACACTTATGGCGAGAAATGAAGAAAAGCTAAAAATTGCTTTACAGAGCTTAACAATCTCAAAAGGGCAATCGCATCAATATTTGGTGGTAGATTTTTCCGATTACGAAGAATACAAAAAAATCATATCAGCGTATTTTGAATCAAATTCTGTTGATATTTTAGTCAATAACACCCAAGGTCCAGCTGCCGGAAATACACTTGAAAAACAAGTGAACGACTATCAAGTAGCTTTTGACTTACTTTTTAAAACGGTAGTTTATACAACAGAATTAGCCTTGCCAAACATGATGCAAAACCGGTGGGGACGCATCATCAATGTTGCTTCTGTATCCGTAAAGGAACCTTTGTCTTACTTAGCCTTATCAAATTCTATTCGGGCGAGTTTGGTTACTTGGGCAAAGTCTCTGGCTACAGATGTTGGCGATAAACAAATTACGGTAAACAGTATTCTAACCGGTTACTTTGACACAGAACGTATCGCGCAGCTTAATTCAAAAAAAGCAGAACAACTAGGGGTTTCAGAAGATGATGTGTGGGCCGATATGAAATCTAAGGTACCTCTAAAACGAATTGGTGACCCAAAAGAATATGGGTATTTAGTTAGTTTTTTAGCTTCGGATAAGGCTGCTTATATTACAGGCACTCAAATTCCGATTGATGGGGGATTACTTAAATCTTTATAAGCACCCCTACCTAGACAAGGCGGGGTGGATTCTATTCCAGCAAGAATTCTCACTTGGAGGACTAAGGCGTTCTAAAGGCGCTTTCCCTAAACCAAACCACCCTTTCCCTCACTTTTCATTGTTTTCAGGGAGCTTTGGCTACATCTTTGTATGTAACTTTAAATCACATACACTCCGTAGTTTTAAACCGTTCTATTTGAAGTGTCTTGCTTAATCATCTCGTAATGAAACAACTTGTAATTCTTATAACCATACTCCTATTCTCTCAAATGGTACAATCGCAAAAAAACAATGAACCTTTTGAAGTGCTTTGGCAGCAGGTCGAAAAACTCGAAGGGGATGCGTTAACTAAGTCTGCTTTAAAAATAGTATCGTCCATTTCTGAAAAGGCTAAAAAAGAAAAGAATTCACCTCAAATTATGAAGGCACTACTCTTCGCTTCAAAGTATGCCATGACTTTGGATGAAGATGCCCAGCTGAACATCATAAAAGATTTTAAACAAGAAATCGCAATCGCAGAATTCCCGACCAAGAATGTTCTGGAAAGCTATTTAGCAAATATGTATTGGCAGTTTTTTCAACAAAACAGATACCAGTTTTACAACCGAACTAAAACGGATGTAAAGGTAGATTCTGTTGATTTTAGAACTTGGGATTTGACTACCCTTTTCAAAGAAATAACGGTTCAATTTGATGCTTCGCTCCAAAACGAGGCGGAACTACAACAAACTTCCGTATCCGATTTTGATGCTGTACTACATCAGCAAGAAGGTTCCGAAGAATACCGGCCCACCTTGTTTGACCTGTTAGCACAAAATGCACTTGCATTTTACGCCACAAACGAGAACAATATTACAAGACCTGCTGATAAATTCGAAATTGACAATCCAGAGCTGCTATGTGATGGATATGCATTTACCCAATTAAATATATTCACTAAAGACAAAACCTCATTGCAGGCCAAAGCATTGTGTATTTATAAAAAGCTATTAACGCTACACTTGCCTTCGGAACAGCCATATACATTTGCAGAAGTAAATTTACAACGGCTACAATTTGTCTATCAAAACGCTATTTTCGAAAATAAAGACCAGCAGTATTTAGAGGTACTACAGAATGCGGCATCTGCAGGAAAAGGGAATGCAGCGTCAAGTTTGTACAATTATGAGATAGCGGTACTACTGAGCCAACAAGGAAATTCATATCAGCCTAAAACCAATGAAGAATACCGATGGAAGAAAAAAGAAGCACTTGAATTATGCGAAAAAGTATTAAAAGAAAATCCGGATACTAGAGGCGCAGAAAAGTGTAAAGCATTAAAATTCCAAATTATTTCAAAGAGCTTACAATTAACTACGGAGCGTCATATTCCCATAAACAAAAGGGCCAGATTATTGGTTAATTATAAAGATTATAACGGTCTACAACTATCAGCTCGCCATATCACACTTAAACAGTGGAAAGCTCTTGAGGAGGAATATGATGAAGAAAAGCAACTGGCCTTTATAAAAAAATTATCGATAGCAAAAGCATGGGAAGCTTCCTTAAAAACAGAAAACGACTACCAATCGCATGGCACCGAAATTGTCATGCCCCCATTAGAAAATAACCAGTATATAGTCTTAGCTGAACCAAACGATAAAACAGACAAAACCTTTGCCTATGCTCAAGTACAAGTGACGAACCTAGCTTTAGTAGAAACCCAGACCGAAACCCATCAGGATTTTCAAGTGGTGGATAGAAATAACGGAAAACCCATTGTTGGTGCTACACTGAATTTTCGCTATCGTCTGAATTATGATGACAAACGAGTAAGTAAAAACTTCGTTACCGATAAAACAGGAACCGTTTCTATCAAAAGAGCCGAAAAAGAGTGGAGCAACCTGAGTATTGCCATCGATTACGAAAAAGATACTGCATTCTACGATGATTATTACATATATCGGAGCTATAACGAAACAGCTCCAGCAGCTTCTTATTCCTGTTTTCTATTTACGGATCGGAGCCTCTACCGACCCGGTCAACCGCTATATTTAAAAGGAATCGCAATAAAACGTCACAAAGAAAATTCGTCACTTTTAGTAAATACGAAAGTTTTGGTTGAAATGAAAGATGTGAATGGTCAAGTGGTAAACACGGCCAATTTTGTAACGAATGGGTATGGTTCTTTTTCTGGGGAATTTATGTTACCCAACAACGGACTCACGGGTCAATTTTCGATGCAAGTTCGTTCAGTAGCCTATAATTTAAGTGGATATGCTAGCTTCTTTGTAGAAGAATACAAACGTCCTAAGTTCGAGACCTCTTTTGAACCGGTAACTGAAAGTTATAAAGTAAACGATAGCGTAACCGTAAACGGAACCGCTACCGCTAATGCCGGAAGTAATATAACGGACGCCAAAGTTATTTATAGGGTAAAACGCTCCGTGTACTACCCAAGATGGTATTACTGGAGATACGCTTACAGTAACACAACTCCTCAAGAAATTGGACATGGTGAAACCCAAACAGATGGTTCGGGTAGGTATTCCATAGATTTCAAAGCAATTCCTGATAGTAGTACGGATAAAAAAAACAGACCCACTTTCAATTATGAAATAACAGCAGATGTTACCGATATAAACGGCGAAACGCACAGTACTTCCACGTTTGTAACTGTAGGCTACCATACGTTAACCGCCAATATGATGTTAGCGAACTCACTGGATAAAGATACCAAAGACCAAAAACTAAGTATTTCTACAAATAACCTTAATGGACAATTCGTACCCACAAAAGGGACCGTTAAAATATATAAATTAAAAGCACCCGAATCCGTGTTACGACCTCGTACATGGACTGCACCGGATTACGAAAATCTTACAAGACAAGAATTCAAAAAGATATTCCCGCACGATGTTTTTTCTAACGAACACGACCCCTCTACTTGGGAAAAAGGAGTACTTGTTTGGCAATCAGACTTTGATACTGGTGTATCCAAAGAACACTCTTTAGGAAACCTCAAGAAATGGATGTCCGGCAAATATATTCTTGAATTGATGACCCAGAATAAATTCGGTCAGGAGGTTAACGATGTTTTGGAAACAACAGTGTTTAGCCATACCGATAAGAAACTGGCGGACAATGAATTATTTCAAATCAAAACGAACAAGGAAAGCTATCAACCCGGAGAAAAGGTCAAAGTAACGGTCTTTTCCAGTGCCGAAGACATTAGTGTTACCGTAATTATTGAAAAAAATAAAAAGGTAATCGACACCAAAATCATACACTTAAATAAAAATTCTGAAAGTCTCACAATTCCTGTAACCAAGGAAGATTTAGGCGGATTCGTTATTTCATATAGCTATACTGTTTACAACTATTTTCATTCCGGAGCTTTGAACATTCAAGTACCCTACCCAAGTAGCGATTTGCAAATTGAAACGGTCACCTTTAGGGACAAATTACAACCTGGTACTGATGAAAGGTGGTCTTTTAAAATTAAAGGGGCCAAAGGCGATAAAGTAGCGGCTGAATTATTAGCGAGTATGTATGACGCCTCATTGGATACGTTCAGAGGACATTATTGGAGCTTCAACCCTTTGGCGAAGCCTACTTATTATTCCAATAGACGAACAAATGCCTATCGCTGTTTTATGAATAGTTCCTTCAGTACATATCAGGATAACGAATCGTATGCTTATAGCAATCCGAGTTTTGATTCGTTTAATTGGTTTGGGCTTTATTTTGGTAATAACGGTTATTACGGTTCAAGAACGTCTAGAATGATGAAGCGGTCTAGTGCACCTGCTCCGGTAGGCGCAGCATTGGATATGATGGAAATGGAAGATATTGTCGAAGAATCTATTACCGGTCAAGTAGCAGGAGTATCTGTGGAAAAGGATATGTCCTTAAGCAACGAATTAAAGCAAAATCAAGAAACACCACAAGAACAAAACTCTAAGAAAGTTCAAATTCGTAAAAACCTCCAAGAAACAGCATTCTTTTTCCCACAATTACAAACTGATTCAGAAGGGAATATTTCCTTCAGTTTTATGACTCCAGAAGCACTTACCAAATGGAATCTGCAATTATTGGCTCATACCAAGGGTTTAGAGAGTTCGAACAAAACCTTACGAACCGTTACTCAAAAGGAGTTGATGGTTATTCCGAATGCTCCTCGTTTTATAAGAGAAGGCGATGAAATCGTTATCAGCACCAAAATCGCCAACCTAACGGATAAGACGCTTTCTGGAATTGCTAAATTAGAATTAGTAGATGCGGTTTCCGGTTTACCGATTTCAAAAAAATTAGTAATATCCGCATTAGGAGAAGGTGAAGCAGGCGGCGGGGATAGTGATGAAGTAAATTTCAAAGTAGATTCCGTAGGCAACACCCAAGTATCATGGCGCTTAAAAATTCCTACTGAAATCCAAGCGGTTCAATATACCGTTACGGCAAAGGCTGGAGGTTTTAGTGATGGAGAACAAAATGTACTACCCGTACTTACAAATAGGACCTTGGTTACAGAAACGTTACCAATGTGGGTAAGAAGTAACCAAACCAAGACCTTCACTTTAGATAAGTTGAAGATGATAAAGTCGCCAACTTTAAAGCACCACAGGTTAACGCTGGAGATGACTTCTAACCCAGCTTGGTATGCCGTCCAGGCTCTCCCCTATCTCATGGAATATCCGTATGAGTGCAACGAGCAAACTTTTTCGAAGTATTATGCAAATACACTCGCTACTCATATTGCCAATAGGAATCCAAGAATTCAAGAGGTATTTGAGCAATGGGCGAATTCAGATGCGCTGGTGAGTAACTTGGAAAAGAATCAAGGATTAAAATCGCTTTTGATTCAGGAAACGCCTTGGGTACGAGACGCACAATCGGAAACCGAACAGAAAAAACGTATTGGCTTGTTGTTTAACTTGAACAAAATGAGAAATGAGCAAGCCATTGCTTTAAATAAATTAAAGGAGAACCAAAAAGCCTCAGGTGCATGGTCTTGGTTCAATGGTGGCCCAGATAATCGTTTTATCACGCAACATATTCTTGTGGGTATGGGTCATTTAAACCACCTAAATGTCACATCTAGCATAGCCGAGATTCAATCTTTAAGTGATAACGCGATTCAATATCTTGACAATGAGTTCGTCAAAGAGTACAACAACATGAAAAAGCACGCCTCAAATATAAACGACGATCATTTGAGCCATACTCAGATTCATTACCTGTATATGCGTAGCTTTTTCAAGGATGTCAAAACCTCTAAAAAAGTGAATGATATCCAAGATTATTATAAAGAACAAACAGAGAAATACTGGAAGAATAAAGGATTGTATTCACAAGGAATGTTGGCATTGATTATGCATCGTATTGATAATATTCAAGCTTCCGAAAAAATACTTAGCGCACTAGAAGAAAATAGTATTACTTCAGAAGAATTGGGCATGTATTGGAAAGAGAACACCAACTCATGGTATTGGTATCAAGCTCCTATTGAAACTCAAGCGTTATTGATTGAAGCATTTTCGGAAATCAAACCTAAGGATATTGAAACCGTTGATAATCTTAAAATTTGGTTATTAAAAAACAAACAAACCAACCAATGGAAGACTACTAAAGCAACTACGGAAGCTATTTACGCATTACTACTGCAAGGTAATGAATGGCTATCAGTTACCGATGCTGTTGATGTTTTGGTAGGGGGAGAAAGAATAGAACCTTCCAAACTGGAAAATATAAAAGTAGAGGCTGGAACGGGCTACTACAAAACGGCTTGGAACGGTACCGAAGTAAACCCAAAAATGGGGGAGGTACAAATTTCCAAAAAAGGAAACGGCATTGCTTGGGGAGCATTGTACTGGCAGTATTTTGAGGATTTGGATAAGATAACAACAGCAGAAACACCCTTAAAATTAAAGAAAAAATTATTCCTTAAAAAGAATACAGATACAGGTGAAGAGATTTCCGAAATCACTGATAAAATGGACTTAAAGGTGGGGGACTTAGTCCGTGTTCGTATTGAATTACGAGCCGATCGTCCAATGGATTTTGTACACCTCAAAGATATGCGTGCCGCCGGTTTCGAACCCGTAAATGTCATCTCAAAATATAAATGGCAAGATGGCTTGGGCTATTACGAAGCCACCAAAGATGCGAGTACTAATTTCTTTTTTGATTACCTGCCAAAGGGCGTTTATGTATTCGAATATGATGTTCGCGTAAATAACGCTGGAGATTTCAGTAACGGGGTTACGACCATACAGAGCATGTATGCTCCTGAGTTTAGTAGTCATTATGAAGGAGTTCGGATAAACGTCAGGGAATAGAAGTAAGTAGTAAACAAAATTAAGGTTTAAAAATACGAACTGGTAAAATATTAAAAGTCTATATCATCCGTATTTGATTTTTGTGTTTGTGTTTGACTCTTGAGCTTGAATTTTCCTGCCCCTTTCCATCACTCAAACCCCTAGCACTATCATTGGTGGTTTTATACTAAACGCTTCTAACCTAGTTTAGAGGTATAATACAAAACCAAAACATTATGAAAAATGCAATTCAAATCTCCGTTAAAGAACCTCGCTCTCAAAAATTTGATTCGTTTAGTAAAACGAGAGAAGGAGGCTATTGTGGTTCCTGTGCAAAAGAGGTTGTCGATGGCACCACTATGTCCCAACCTGAAATAATTTCCTATTTTAGTAAACCCAAAGGTAATACCTATGGGCGTTTTAAGAATTTGCAACTTAGCGGTTACGAACCAAAAGCAGTAAAAAATATGAATACAAACTTAGTATCAAAAGGAATAGCGCTTTTTGGATTTTCACTTTTAGCACTTTGTGCAACTCCAGAAGCTAGTGCGCAAATAGCTACTGAACCAAATGCGCTTTTAAATACGGAAGTGAGTATGGTTATGGGAAGAATTGCAATTGCTACCCCATATCAAGAAACCTACGCCGTAAAAGGAATTATTTTAGACGAGGAAAACCTTCCCCTCGATGGTGTAAACGTAGTTTTAAAGGGATCTACCGAAGGTGTAGTAACCGACTTTAATGGTGAATTTGAATTTCCAAAAAAATTAGAAATTGACGATATTTTAGTTTTTAGTTATATTGGTTATGAGTACAAAGTAGTCGCAAGCAAATCAGACATCATAGCTATTAATATCTCTTTTGATGCTTCGGATGTTTTCCTGATGGGCACAGTTGTGGTAGATGGTGTTTATGAATCTAAACCCAATATTTTTCAAAAATTCATATCCCTATTCAAATAATGAAATGGACTACCATCCTATTTCTTTACATCAGCTGTTTTTCTTTCGGACAGCGTTCTGATTTTATGGCTATCAACTTTAAAAAAGCAGACAGTATTGCTAAGGTATACGCGAACGAAAGCTTAAAGAATTTACCGGTACTGACCCATAAACTAACTACATATCTATCTACCGATGTAGAGAAATTCAGAGCTATTTACACCTGGGTAAGTACAACTATTGAAAATGATTATGGCTCCTATTTAAAGACGCGTAAAAAGCGTAAAAAATATGCTGATAATCAAGACGCTTTGCGCGATTGGAACAACAGCTTTACGCCTAAAGTATTTGAAAATCTTCTCAAACACAAGAAAACCGCGTGTACCGGCTATGCTTATTTAATTCGAGAATTGGCCCGCTTGGCTGACATTAATTGTAAAATTATAGATGGCTATGGAAGAACGGCTACCTTACTATTAACTAAAAATAGTATTCCCAATCATTCTTGGAACGCTGTTGAATTAGACAACAAATGGTATGTGTGTGACGCTACCTGGTCTGCTGGACGCATTTTAATTACTGAGGAAGGTCCAAAATTTCAGGCCGACTATTTTGATGGTTATTTTTTGGCAGAGCCGGAACTTTTCGCCAAGAACCATTACCCCTTAGAAACTAAATGGACGCTGATGGATACTCCACCTTCTTTTGAACAATTTCTTCTGGGGCCGGTCATCTACAAAGAAGCCTTTTCTTTTTCTGTAATACCGCAATCACCCCAGAAAATGCATATTAGTGTATTAAAAGATAAAACTATTCCTTTTCAACTCCATGTTCAGAATAAACTTGAAAATAAGAATCTAAGTATTATTCTAAACCGAGGTGGTGTACCTAACAAAGTAGCGCCAAAAGTAACTCAACAACAAAATGCATATATTCTAGAACATACTTTTAATACATCTGGCAGATATGATGTTCATATAACAATAGCCGATACAATTATTGCCACTTATGTTGTTCGCGTAAAACGAAAGTAAATAATCCCCATTTCATTTCTGCTCCAATTTTAAACTAAGTGGTTGATTTTTAGTTACTTTTAATCCATTAACAACAAAACCAACTATTATGAATTCAAAAGTTTTTATGGTTCTAAGGATTCTCCTTGGACTTTATGTTATTGTTTTCGGCTTCAATAAGTTTTTTGATTTTATTCCTTTTGGAGATTCACCTGAAGCGTTCGAAAATTACATGGTTACTTTGGAAAATGCTAAAGTAATGTACGTAGTAGGTGCTGTAGAAATCGTAGCAGGCATTGCTATGATTTTTAACAAATACGGGGCTCTTATGGCCTTACTATTAATGAGCGTATCTATTAACGCTTTCATAGCTCATGCAGTTTTTATGCCAGGTGCTATTGCTGGCGCAGCTATTCTTTTACTACTAAATATTGCTGTACTTTTTGGATACAAGGACAAATACAGCAGCTTACTTATTGGTTAAGTTATAAGTAATAAAAAGAGCTTGTTCATAAGAATATTTTAAACAAGCTCTTTAATCAAAAACTGGACTTAAACTGTTATCGCTAACATTAAAAACAAAACTAGATAGACTTAAGCATACAGCTACATTCAAAATAATAAGAAATACTATCTTCGTTACTTGGGCGGATATTTCTCAAATATTTTTACCACCAACTCTTTCATTTTTTGCTCTTTTACCATTGGGGTATCAGCCTCCTTAAATGGGCTTTTGCTTATCGCCTGCCATAGTAATACATCTCTTTTGGCGTCTACAAAGTCTATGGTAAGTTCGCGTAGCAGTTTAGGTCCTCCTACAGGAAGACCAACGGATAATCCACCACCCATTGCGCCACCACCACCGCCAAGACCTACGCCAACGGAATTACTCGGCTGACCTCTAAGAATAGTGCTTTGCACATTTACAAAAATATCTGGTTCCTCCGAAAACAACAAACCCTTGGATTGTAAGGTCGCGTCCATAGCATTCATAAGCCTTTTCTCGTCTAATTGACTTAGACCCGTTTCCATATCTGAATAATAGCCATACGTAGAATAAGCCGAAAAATCAACAGCTTCATCATAATCATAATGTACCCTAGTAGCTCCGCAGGAGGCAAGGACCAGAATTGAAAATATAAAGCCAATGTATTTCATTCTAAAGATTTAGCCCCAAGTTACATAAAAATCGACTTTCCTCTTTACCGTCTACAGATTTAGTAAGCGCAGAGGATATGATACCAGTAGGGATAGCAACAATTCCAAGACCAATCATTAATATGAAAAATGTAAATACTTTGTCTCCTACCGTAATGGGATACACATCTCCGTATCCTACTGTAGTCAAAAGATTAATAGCCAACCAAAGACTATCAAAGACTATCAAAAATTGAAGAAAAATGCTCGGGCTTGGCTGCATTTTCAAAGTAATAAATACCTACGGCAGAAAAATAAATAAGTATTAGCGTTACCAAAAGAAATAATAAAATTTCCTCCTTTGCCCTATTAATGGCCCTAGAAAAGTGAGCTAAGGCACGGTTATACCGCATGAGCTTAAAAATACGGAACAAACGCAAAAATCGTTACGCACGTGGGGATCTTAAATCTAAGCCCAAGGCCAAATAAAAAGGAAGTATTGCCAAGAAATCTACAATCCCAAAAAACTAAAAATAAATTTTCTTTTGTTGTCCGAACAATAAATGCGTAGGACGTACTCCAGAGTATAAACCACAACACAAAAGATTTCAATTAACCGAAGCAGTTTTCTTATATTTGGCTCTAAATCCTGGACAGTCTCAAAAGAAAATGAAATAATAGACACCAAAATTAAGCCTTGAATCACATAAGCGAAGATTCGGCTCTTGGGGTTGTCATTCAGCTCAACAATACTTTTTAATTACTGCCTCATAGTATCATAATATTTCAACACTTAGGTGCTAAGCATATTCCAAAGTCTATCTTTCAGCTCTAATATACCCATTTGGGCTACAGAAGAAATAAACATAAAAGGCACGTTATCTAGCTCGGTCTCTAGCTCTATGCGCATCTCATCCATTAGCTCATCATCCAGCATATCACTTTTAGAAATGGCTATGAGTCGTTCCTTATCCAACAGTTCCGGATTATACCTTCGTAGTTCGTCTAAGAGAATCTCGTATTCTTTACTAATATCCTTACTATCTGCAGGAATTAAAAACAATAAGGTAGAGTTACGTTCTATATGCCTTAAAAAATAATGCCCTAGCCCTCTTCCTTCTGCTGCACCTTCTATGATACCAGGAATATCGGCCATCACAAAACTCTTAAAATCTCTGTATTCTACAATACCAAGATTGGGTTTTAGCGTCGTAAATTCATAATCTGCAATTTTCGGCTTTGCGGAAGTTATTACAGAAAGCAAGGTAGATTTACCAGCATTTGGAAAACCTACAAGACCCACATCTGCCAATACTTTAAGTTCAAAAATAAAATCCTTTTCACGGCCGTCTACACCAGGCTGGGCATATCTTGGCGTCTGATTGGTAGATGACCTAAAGTGCCAGTTGCCACGACCGCCCATACCACCTTCAAGAAGTACTTTCTCTTCTCCATGCTCCGTTATTTCTACTACCACCTCTTGGGTTTCCCCATCTTTAACAATGGTACCTAATGGGACATCTAGATAAACATCTTCGCCATCTGCACCAGAACTTCTATTCTTACTCCCGTGGCCTCCGTGGCCTGCCTTAAAATGTTTTTTAAACTTAAAATTGATGAGGGTCCAAAGATTTTGATTACCTCTTAGGATAATATGTCCGCCACGACCTCCATCGCCACCATCAGGGCCACCTTTGGTAATGAATTTTTCCCTGTGTAAATGCACCGAACCTTTACCCCCTTTACCAGAGTTTAAAAATACCTTTACATAGTCTACAAAATTACCTTCGGTCATGAAGTTTGCTTTAGTTTGTTGGCAGAATGCCGTAATAATTGGTGCAAAAATACAGAAATCACAAGGGTAATTGGGTATCTATCCTCGAATAAGCACATTAGTAGTTTTGAGGTAGGGAATCGTCTAGATAAAATACGTAGATTAAATAGCCAATAGACACTAAAATGAAGACAAGCAATACAAAACCGCCCACGGTCAAACACCCTCTTAATGCAACTTTTGGACTTATTACTTCTTCTCGCATTTTTTCAAGGTATTCTGCTTTTGAGTTCTGAATTAGAATGAATCAAAGACGTGTAAATCCTAACACAACTACTAGCAATCTTCTTATTTTATAATATAGGTAAGCGTAATTGTTGCTTGAACAAAAATCATACGTTCTAAAAACAGATGTCACAAGATGATTATAGTTCTTCTATTACCTTCCCCAATCGCATCGTAATTTCATCGATAGCTCCTATTCCATTTACACTGTGAAATTTCCCTTGTTCCTCGTAAAAATCCTTTAATGGTGCAGTCTTCTGATTGTACTCGTCAAAACGATTACGAATCTTATCCTCATCCTGGTCATCTGCTCTACCACTTACCTTTCCTCTTTCCAAAAGACGTTGAATCAGAAGTTCATCATTTGCTTCTAATGCAATTGTAGCGTCTATTTTCATTCCCTTTGTTGCAAGGAACGTATCCAAAGCCTTGGCTTGGGCCGTTGTTCTAGGGAAACCATCAAAAATAAATCCGCTTGCATCAGTATTCTTCTCTACATCGTCTTGTAACATTTTAATTGTGACCTCATCAGGAACCAGATCCCCTTTGTTTATATACGATTTGGCCAGTTGTCCCAGTTCCGTATTATTCTTCATATTGTAACGAAATAAATCTCCCGTAGAAATATGTTTCAAATTATATTTTTCTTTCAAAAATTCCGCTTGTGTACCTTTTCCGGCACCGGGTTTTCCGAATAATACAAGGTTAATCATATGCTTTTGGTTTAATTGGTATACTTCCTTTAAATTTCTGCCTAGTTCCTTATAATCTAAACCGTAACCGACGATAAAACGGTCTGGTATTTTAAGCCCAAAATAATCTATGGTATATTCTCCATTATAGACTTCAGATTTATAGAAAAGACTAGCTATCTTAAATTCCTTTACGTTAGTATTCGAAAACAAATGCACCAGTTCTTTTAATGTGCGTCCTGTGTCTATTATATCCTCAAGGATAATTACGCTGCGACCTTCTATATTATCAGGTAAATCTAAAAGTGTTTCCACAATACCAGTGGAGGTTAACCCATGGTAAGAACTTAATTTCACAAAAGATACTTCACACGGATACTGGTAGGCTTTCAAAAAATCGGCCACAAACATAAAAGAACCGTTAAGCACACCTACAAAGATGGGTGTTTGGTCTTTATAATCCATAGCAACAGCATCGGCAATGCGCTTTACCGCTTGCTGTATTTCCTTTTCACTAAGGAAAGGTTTAAAAAATTTGTCGTGTAACTGTATCAATTCTAAGCCGTTATTTAAGTTGGCAAATATAGCATTTTGACCCGTGTTTTTAGACCCTATAGAAACGGATTCTGAGATTTAACCGTATTTTTGTGGGAAACAAAGCATATTTCTAATCTAAAAAGTCAATTACCTTATGGACTATTTTTCGTCGGAT
>JBLICT010000036.1:0-19071 GCA_047632415.1 Maribacter sp. | reverse complement strand
GGGATTTGGAGGTACGCTTGGCAAAATAGGATTAGTCATCTTACTTGGAGTCTTAATAGGAACTTTTTTAGAACAAACTGGAGCTGCGTATAAAATGGCGGAACTAGTTTTGCGCATCATTGGAAAAAAAAACGTACATGCCGCTATGGGAATTCTTGGCTACATTGTTTCTATTCCGGTTTTTGCTGATAGTGGTTTTATTATTTTAAACCCCCTGAACAAATCGCTATCAAAAAAAGCAAAATTATCTATTACGGGTACTAGTATTGCTTTAATTCTTGGTCTAATGCTTACCCATGTAATGGTGCCTCCAACCCCAGGACCTATTGCCGCAGCTGGCATTTTAGATGCAGATATAGGTTTGGTCATGATTCTAGGGATTGTTGTAAGCGCCCTATCGCTAGTTGTTGCGATTATTTATGCTAAAAGAGTAGCTAGCAAAACCTACATAGATCCTAATCCGGAACTCACGGAAGAAGACATTATCGAGAAAACAAAAACAGCGCCCAGTACCTTCAAATCTTTTTTACCCATTGTCATACCAATCTTATTAATCATAAGTAAGTCGTTAGTTCTGTTTTTTGCAAAAGATGCGCTTGAAGGTCCTTTTTTATTACAACTCATATCTTTTGTAGGTTCCCCGTTAATCGCATTGATTATTGGCTTATTATTGGCTTTTACCCTACCTAAAAAATTTGATGTAGCTATGCTTTCCGAAGCTGGCTGGACAGGAAAAGCGTTACAAAGCGCATCTACTATATTATTGATTACAGGAGCTGGTGGTATTTTTGGGAAAATCCTTCAATACTCAGGTATTGGAGATACTATGGCTGACATGTTTGAAGGTATAACCATAGGTATTTGGCTTCCATTTTTATTGAGTGCAGCTATTAAAACCGCACAAGGATCATCAACCGTTGCTTTAATTACAACTGCTTCCATCATGGCTCCTTTAATGGCAAGTATGGGTTTTGATTCCGAAATGCTAAAAGCACTTGTGGTTATTGCTATTGGCGCAGGTGGCTTGGTTGTTCCTCATGCCAACGATAGTTCTTTTTGGGTAGTGACTCAGCTAACCGGAATGAATGTAAAAACCGGGTATAAACTATACACTAGAGGCGCATTACTAATAGGGGTTTTTGCTGCGATAGTGGTTTTTTGTATATCTCTGTTTGTTTAAATTATTTAATCTTTTAAAGTTAAATTTCGTGTTTTTAGAACCAAAAAATGCATCTAACCACTATTTATGTCAGATGCATTTTTTTATACTTGAACCTTTAGGAGCGCTATTTAATTCCCTTTCTTATAATCCTCTAAGAATTTCGCTAAACCACTATCAGTCAATGGATGCTTTAACAAGCCTTTGATGACAGATAGAGGTCCAGTCATTACGTCTGCACCAATTTTTGCACAGTCGATAATATGCATTACATGACGTACAGATGCTGCCAATATTTCGGTTTCATACCCGTAGTTGTCATAAATCAATCGGATATCGGCGATAAGCCCTAAACCGTCTGTTGAAATATCATCTAACCTTCCAATAAATGGAGATACATAAGTTGCTCCAGCTTTAGCAGCCAATAATGCCTGACCAGCAGAAAATACGAGAGTAACGTTGGTCTTGATTCCTTTATCTGAAAAGTACTTACAGGCTTTTACACCGTCAGCAATCATAGGTAGTTTTACCACAATTTGTGGATTAAGAGCTGCCAATTTTTCTCCTTCGGCAACCATACCTTTAAAATCGGTAGAAATGACCTCTGCGCTCACATGACCATCAACGGCATTACATATTTTCTTGTAGTGCTCTATAATATTATCCGCTCCAGTAATACCTTCTTTCGCCATCAAGGAAGGATTGGTGGTTACCCCGTCCAAAACACCCATATCTTGGGCTTCCTTTATATCTGCTAAATTTGCTGTATCTATAAAAAATTTCATTTGCTATGTTTTAAATTGTTTCGTTATTTTAAAAAATCGACCACTTGATTAAACACCTGTTCTCCGGTAAAACCGAATTTCTCGTCCAACACTTTTGCCGGTGCAGAGTAGCCAAAATGCTCCAATCCAAACACTTTCCCATTTGGTCCGGCCAAGCCCTCCAAGTTAACAGGTAAGCCTGCTGTAAGTCCGAAGATAGGTTTGTTCGTTGGAATTACTTTTTGTTGATACTCCTTGGACTGCTGTCTAAAAATACCTTCTGAAGGAATAGAAGCGATGTTTACTTTTAATCCCTTATTACTTTCTAGTAAAGTAGCCGCTTCAATCAAGGTAGCAACTTCAGATCCGTTTGCAATTAAAACCACATCTGGGTTAGCAACTTCTTGTACCAAATACCCACCTTTTTCTGCACCTAAAGCTTCTTTATATCTATTGCCAGATTTCGCAGGAATATCTTTAATACCTTGCCTAGAAAGAATTAGTCCTGTTGGGGTTTTGCTGTTTTCCATAGCCATTTTCCAAGCAACATTGGTTTCCATAGAATCTGCAGGCCGCAAAGCAACAAAACTTTGTTCGTGGCTATGGTTCTTTAATTTTTCTAATAATCGTATTTGTGCTTCTTGTTCTACAGGCTGGTGTGTAGGACCGTCCTCACCTACTCTAAAAGCATCATGTGTCCAAACAAACTTTACCGGAAGCTCCTGAATACAGCTTAAACGAATGGCAGGTTTCATATAATCAGAAAATACGAAGAACGTAGCTACCACCGGAATAATACCTCCATGTAGTGCAATTCCGTTTGCTATCGTGGCCATCGTCAATTCCGCTACGCCCGCTTGCAAGAAAGCACCTGAAAAATCTCCTTTTTTAAGTATCGTGGTTTTCTTTAAGAAGCCATCTGTTTTATCACTATTGGATAGATCTGCAGAAGAAACAATCATATTCTCCACATTATCAGCTAAGTAGCCTAACACCGCTGAAGAGGCTGCTCTCGTGGCCAAACCTTCTTTTTGTGTAATGGAGCTAAAATCTAGCTCTGGTAATTTACCGGAAAGGAAGGTATCTAGTTTGGTAGCCAATGTCGCATTAGAGCTTCTCCATGAGGCTATCTCTTTCTTCTTTTCTGCCGCCGCCTTGGTTTTGTTGGATATGATATCGGCATAAAAAGTGGCAACTTTCACATATATATCAAAAGGATTAGAAACATCGGCACCAAGGTTTTCCATGGTTTTAGTATAATCCGCACCAGTATCACCAATGGGTTTACCATGAAGTTCCGTATAGCCTTCGTACATAGACCCATCTGCAGTAACGCAACCTTTCCCCATTATGGTTTCACCAATAATCAGTGTAGGTTTTTCTGTTTCTGCATTGGCATCTTTAAGTGCTTTCCTTATCTGTTCATGGTCGTGACCATCTATGGTAACCACTTTCCATCCCCATGCTTCATATTTCATAGCGGTATCTTCTGAGGTAACCTCAGCCGTCTTAGAAGATAATTGCACATCATTAGAATCGTAGAACATAATAAAATTATTCAATCCTAAATGTCCTGCTATTCTGCCTGCTCCTTGAGAAATCTCTTCCTGTACGCCACCATCACTAATGAAACCATAAATCTTATGGTTCATCCAATCGCCAAAACGGGCTTGTAGAAATTTAGCAGCTATCGCAGCACCAACTCCCATGGTATGTCCTTGTCCTAAAGGCCCTGAAGTATTTTCTATTCCCCTTGCTACATCTACTTCCGGGTGTCCGGGTGTGATAGAACCCCATTGTCTAAAACGAGCAACGTCTTCTTTTTTATAATTCCCAAGTAAATAATACTGCGAATACATCAAAGAAGATAAATGACCTGCATCCATAAAAAATCGATCACGAAAAGACCATTGCATATCCGATGGATCAAAATTGAAAAATTCCGAATACAAAATATGCATATAATCCGCTCCTCCCATGGGTCCTCCCGGATGTCCAGAATTCGCTTTTTCTACCATTGAAATGGCCAATGCCCTTATGTTATCGGCTGCTAATTGATCTAATTCCTTGTTCATTTTTACTTATGGTTACGTTTTGCAGGATTAATTGAATATGTTCCTCTATTTCTAAAATCAAAGATACCTGATTTATAATGCTATCAAAAATTTAAATCAAATTTGAGAGAAAGCAGTTTCAATATATCTAAAAATGACCTTTAGAATTAAAGATATTTTACTGAAGGGCTTTTCAGAGTATGAACCGAGTACATGCACTAGACGTAATTCACTAGTAATCTATATGCTGAATATTCTTAAAAATCTAAAAGAATATTATAAGGAATTTAGAACCCTAAAATATCTTTTTGAAGGCTCAAAAGGAGGTAAATACAGCGTTACAAGTATTCTAAAAATAATAGACTCGGCAGCAATAAAGCTAGCATTGCTAAGAAAATCACTCCTCATATATGAAGACATAGCTTTGCAACACATCTTCTGGAAAACGGAACGGACATAGGACATATTCAGCTTCTTTTAGGGCATAGTTCAACCAAAACGACTGAAATTTACATCCATGTTGCAAATAGATCATTCATGGATATAAAGGATTTATTATCTTAGTTTTTATAAGTGAGATATAGTTAATAACTATATCCAATTGTTAGCCTTCATTAAAACCAATCACTAACCAATGATAAAATTCTTTAGAAAAATTAGACAAGATTTACTGTCAACAGGAAAAACTGGAAAGTATTTTAAATATGCTTTTGGATAAATTATTCTTGTGGTTATCGGAATTTTGATTGCGTTATCAATAAACCACTGGAATGAGGATAGAAAAGTAAAAAAACAAGAAACACAGATTTACACAGAATTGAAAAGTGATTTAATTCAAACTAAAAATGATATCAAAATAACAATTTCGCAGCATAAAAAAATACTTAAATCCACTCAGCAACTTATAATTGATATCTCTAATAAAAAGTCATATTCTGATTCTATATATAGATTATTTGGCGATTCTGGTGGTGAATTTAATATAATCCCAAAAACAAGTGCTTTTGAAAACTTAAAAAACATTGGTCTAAATACCTTGTCTAATGATAGTTTGCGTGTTTCTATATCAAACTTGTTTCAACTAGACTTAAAACGATTAGAAGATGAATTAGGGTTGAAGAATTCTAGTTTTAATATTAAAGAACAATTATATCCTTATCAAATGAAGTATTTGTTTCTTGACACCAATGAACCTAAAAACTATGGTTTTAAACATACAGACACTATTAAGGTTTACAAATTAAAGATAAGAGACTACGATAAGTTTTTATCAGACAATAATCTTCTGAAAACCGTACAGTTGTCTCTTTGAAATAGAAGTTTAATCGTAAACTAAGAAATAGAATTAGTTGAGGTCATAGACAATGTAATTGAAGGGATTAAACAGGAACTTAAATCAAGATAAAAATAACGAAAGCACAACAACGTTGTAAAACATATGCAACAAACTGAATTCTTAGAAAAGAATATATTTACTAATTTGAAACACATGAATGACGGATTCGACTAAGAGAACATTCAATATTTTTCGGAGTCGGATTTCGAAATCGTTCTTCAACGAGTTGAACATTTCGGAATTGGAGTTTATAAAATTGAGCCTTGGCTCAATAACGAATTCTACTCGATTGCCACACATGAAGATTATAAAATGAAAGCGATTGATCCGCGATGGTACAAAAAGGCATTCTTGACCTTTAAAACTCGTCAATCCGGACTTTCTTATTGCGCGACATATAAAGTTTCCAATAAACTTTTAACGAGATAGAATACTGTTGGTACGTATATTAAACCAGCTACAGAGGGCATCTTGCTCCTACCCTTAACAATTAATAGCCTCCGACGAAAAAAGCTACTTCAAATGGTAGCTGAACGGGCACGAATGTAACCCTCGTGCTAGCTGGAAAAGTATTGCCGTCGGATGATACCCCTTATGTAAAATATTAAATCGGTTTTCGATGTGCTATGACAAAATCATTTCTTAAATTTAGTGCTGTCAAAACCCACAAGTAAAATTGTTTCAAGAAACCTGGGGTTTTTATAGTTAGTATCAATTTTTCAACACTTCCTAAAACCACCACCACTATGAAAAGCAAATCCCTTTCCGTCTGTACAATGCTATTTTTTATGCTGTGTACACTACAAATCTCGGCACAAAAGAACAAAAACAACCTGCCTCAAAAAGTAACAAAAGATACTGTTTTTAAGGGTTTACAACTGCGCAGCATAGGCCCCGCATTTATGAGCGGGCGTATTGCAGCAATTGCCATTCACCCAGAAAATGAAAATATTTGGTTTGTTGGGGTTGCCTCTGGTGGCGTTTGGAAAACCGTAAACTCTGGTACCACCTGGACTCCGATTTTTGACGATGAAGCTACTTTTGCCATTGGGGCAGTGACCATAGACCCTAATAATTACAGTACGATTTGGGTAGGTACAGGCGAAGATGTTGGCGGGCGCCATATTTCCTTTGGAGATGGTGTGTATAAAAGTACCGACGGGGGTACTACCTGGCAAAATATGGGACTAAAAGATTCACAACATATTTCAAAAATTATTGTGCACCCAGACGATAGCAATACCGTTTGGGTAGCGTCGCAAGGCCCATTGTGGAATAAAGGTGGTGACCGTGGACTGTACAAAACCACAGATGGCGGCAAGACTTGGAAAAAAACGTTGGGCAATGACCAATGGACGGGCGTAACTGAGGTGGTTATCGACCAAGAAAATCCAGATATACTCTATGCGGCTACCTGGGATAGGCACCGTACCGTTGCAGCATACATGGGTGGTGGCCCAGGTTCAGGACTTCACCGCAGTACAGATGGTGGCGAAACCTGGACCAAGCTCACCAACGGCCTTCCCACTCAAAATATGGGTAAAATCGGGCTCGCAATATCGAGTTTTAATCCTAAAACACTCTATGCGGCTATAGAGCTCGAACGCAGAACGGGCGGGGTTTGGCGTAGCGATGATGGCGGTAGCTCATGGCAAAAACAATCGAAAACCGTAACGGGTGGCACTGGGCCGCACTATTATCAAGAGTTGTACGCCTCGCCCCATCACGACGGACGCTTGTATTTAATGGATAATAATTTGCAGATTTCGGAAGACGGTGGGAAAACATTTTATCGGATGAACGAAAAGAACAAACACGGAGACAACCATGCCATTGCTTTTAGAAAAAATGATCCCAATTATTTACTGGTTGGTAGCGACGGTGGACTCTATGAAAGTTTTGATTTGACAAAAACTTGGAAATACATTGAAAATTTGCCCATTACACAATTTTATAAGCTAGCGGTTGACGATGCCAAGCCATTTTATAATATTTATGGAGGCACCCAAGATAATAGTACAGAAGGTGGCCCTTCACGCACCGATAATGCACACGGTATACAGAACAGTGATTGGAAGGTAATCTTAGATTGGGACGGGCACCAAACCGCAACCGAACCCGGCAACCCGGATATTGTATATGCCGAAAGACAAGAGGGAACACTATCAAGGGTAGACATTAGCACAGGGCAGGTCGTGGACATTCAACCACAACCCGCCGCGAATGAAGATTATGAGAGATTTAATTGGGATGCCCCTATTTTAGTGAGTCCACACTCCCCTACTACTATTTATTTTGCCTCACAGCGGCTTTGGAAATCGGAAAATCGGGGTGACGATTGGACGGCGGTTTCCGGTGATCTCACAAAAAACCAAAACAGGATAGCGCTTCCAATAATGGGTAAAAAACAATCTTATAACGAAGCTTGGGATGTTCTTGCGATGAGTAACTACAACACCATTACATCGATCGCAGAATCTCCCAAACAACAAGGTTTGCTATATGTAGGCACAGACGATGGCATGATACAGGTTACCGAAGATGGCGGGAAAAACTGGCGCAAAACTGCTGTCGGATCCCTACCTGCTGTACCAGCAACAGCCTTTGTAAACGATATTCGCGCAGATATTTTTGATGCGAACACGGTGTATGTCGCATTGGACAACCATAAATATGGCGACTTTACGCCCTACCTTTTTAAAAGTACTGATAAGGGAAAAACATGGAAATCCATCTCGAGTAACATTCCGCAGCGCACCTTAGTTTGGCGATTGGTGCAAGACCATATTAAAAAAGACCTGCTTTTTGCAGCCACAGAATTTGGCATCTATTTTACCATCAACGGCGGTACAAGCTGGACCAAACTCGAAGGCGGAGTACCCACAATTTCTTTTAGGGATATTACCATACAACGTCGGGAAAATGATCTTGTTGCTGCCTCGTTTGGGAGAGGTTTTTATATTCTTGACGATATTAGCCCTTTGCGCGAATTAACAGCAACTACATTACAAGATGCTGCGAAATTGTTCGCCATCCGAGACGCATGGTGGTATGTACCACGGCCCCATTTAAGTTTTGAAAGCGATAAAGGTAGTCAGGGCGATAGCCATTTTGTAGCCCCAAACCCAGATTTTGGTGCGGTGTTTACCTATTATTTAAAAGAAGCACCAAAAACTGCCGAAGCAAATCGAAAAGCATCTGAAAAAAACTATAAAAATGCAGATGTGCCCTTTCCAGGTTATGATGCTTTGGCCGCCGAAAGTTTGGCAGAGCAATCAAAACTGATTTTTGCCATTGAAGACAGCACAGGAGAAATTATAAGAAAACTAACCACTGCACCAAAGGCAGGAATGAACCGCATTGCCTGGGATTTGCGGTACCCTGCCCCAGAACCAATTTTACTTTCAGAAAAAGAACCTATGGGTGAAGATGCCTCAAAAGGCCTAATGGCCCCTCCGGGAAATTACAAAGCCACCATGTACCTGCAAGAAAACGGAACAGTAAAAAAGCTTTCCGAACCGGTTTCTTTTTCCGTAAAATCGCTGTATAAAGGTGCGCTGCAAGGGGCAACTCCTGAAATTACGGCAGATTTTTGGAGAAGCTATGAGCAAACAAACAGGGAAGTTTCAGAATTTAATTTTGAAATTAAAAAAACAATTCATCGGGTGAAGGCTATGGAAAAAGCAACGAATGCATCTAATCTAGCTCCGGGAAGTTCGGTAACGCAGTTGAGCGACATACGCAATGACCTGAATAAACTGAATGCTGAAGTCTACGGAAATCCTGCAAAACTATCTATTGGTGAAAAAACCGCACCTCTTTTGGGAGACAGGCTTTTTGCCGTATACAGAGGTATTGAGCGCTCGACCTATGGCCCAACCACTACGCATAAAAATCAGTTACAGCTAGTAAAGACGCAATTAGAAGGAGCAAAAAACAGGCTGGACGCGATACAGCAAAATCTTGAAACGGTATATACCCAATTAAAGGCTGCAGGGGCACCTTATGTGGAGGAATAGGTTTAATTCGAATCAGTAAGGTCAGTATATAATTACCGACGCTAGCGCCAGTTTGCAACTGGTGGTCAAAACACTAAGCCAACAGCAGGAAGTACAAGTATTAAAGAAATATAGGTGCTAGTACATATAAACAACCGTTGTAACACATTTAAAAAGTCAACAAATAGAATAGCGAAATTTATTGAATTACCAGAAAAATCAGAATAATCAATAGCTTAAAATCGAAAAAGTTAAATTGGACTAAAGTAATGTCAATCCTTAGTTTTTGTCTAATTCTAATTGACCTCCTCCCTTTAAACCGGACAGTTTAAAGGGAGGAGGTCACTAACATATTCTCATTATGGCAGGTAATTAGTTCCAATAAGGTTTTATGTTTTTCGTCCTGACCCAAAAACCTGGACTTTATAGATTTTGAGGTAACTAGCTTGTAATCACAAGACAACTGCTTATGACAATCTAACAACTTGGCATGGACCTGGTCCAAAAACCGGTTTAATGCATTCCCCTCCTCGGTTCTTGCGGTGCTTCTTTTTGATTTTATGTCCCAATAGGTAACCGATGTTTGTCGTTGTAGGCTAATTTCTGTATGCTTACCATTTACGGTTACTCTTGCGTAAATTGGTGCAGTTCCGTCTTTTTGTTTGGCAAGGTTAAGCCAAAAATGAATACTAAATGTTCTTGAAGTTCCCATAAACTATCGCTTTAAGTGAATAATCGATTTGTAAAGTGAAAGTCAAATCGAAGCGAAAGTCAAACAACGCAGTATTACAATGTAATGAAAAAATACAGTTGAAAATAAGTAACCGAATAGGCAACTTTTGTTTTCCTATTAAAGCTTATTATATGATATCAGAAAAAATGAAACTCGCTGATAATCATATAATAAGCTTTTTAAAGGTATTAATTAATACCCTTTCTGTCGGGATGACAGGATTTGAACCTGCGACCACTCGACCCCCAGCCGAGTGCGCTACCGGACTGCGCTACATCCCGAAAATTTTCCAAATTAAACTAAAAAAATATCCAAATTTCTGATAGAAAATAAATTAATTCTAGTTTTAAAATTGGATTGCAAAAATATAAAAGTCAATAAGAAATACGTCTATCTTTTTGAAATAATAATTCCGTTAATTCAAGTTGTTGATTCATTGTACCATCTGATTAGACCAACCCTTTAAAAAAGGATCTTTAAGGGCCAATGAAAATCCGTGACCACCGTTTGGATAAACAAATAAGGTAGCCGAAACCCCTTTCTCGTTTAAGGCACTGTAAAACAATAAACTATTTTCAACAGGAACCCCAGTATCATCACTAGCATGGAACAAAAAAGTGGGAGGTGTTTGCTCGGTTACGTTCTTTTCGCTCGAGTACCAATCTACCATTTCTTGAGTAGGCTCCTCCCCTATCAAATTCTTTTTGCTTCCCTTATGTGTTTTATCTCCAAAGGTAATTACGGGATAACCCAAAACCATAAAATAGGGACGTGCATTTTCATTATCTATCACATCCAAAGGAAGGTATACCTTCTCCTCAAACTGTGTTCCCAAAGTACTTGCTAAATGTCCACCAGCCGAAAAACCTAATATCCCTATCTTTTTGGTGTCTAAATGAAAAAGAGCCGGATTTCTCCGCACCATGCGCATAGCACGCTGTGCATCAATAAGTGGTACTTCGTGTTTGTTTTTTTGAGAAATAACGGAGGGCAATCTGTATTTTACTACAATACCTGCTATTCCTTTTCCATTAAGGAACTTGGCATTATCAGTACCTTCCCAGTCATAGGCCAGAATTTCGTAACCACCTCCTGGAAAAATAAGCACAGCTTCTCCCGTAGCATTCGATTTTGAAGGTAAATACACTTCTATACTTGGCGCTTGTACGGTACTAATTCGTAATATACCGTTGTGTTTATGCTCTTCTACTTCCCCCGGAAACTATACGGTTTGGGATACGGTCTTTAGGCCATAAAGGTATAATGCTATCTTGAGCGTATACCTGACCGACAAAACCAACAAGAAATAATAATAAAGCACGATTCATAAACATCCGGTTTAGTTACAATCCCATTTAAAATTAGCTACTGGGTCATTGGATGCTGTGGAAAGATTGTAGTGCCACCACTCCGTTCGTATAGACCAAAAGCCATGATTTTCCATGGTTTCTTTAAGGAGTTTTCTGTTATCCAGTATCTCCTGCGGTAAATCGGTCATATCGTGGTAGGCGCGTTTACCGAAAAAATCAAAGTCGGTTCCCATGTCAAGTTCCTCCCCTTCCAATGTTTCTAAGGTAATATCAACAGCACCACCTTTATTATGAATCGAACCCTTTACAGGGTTTGCCACATATTGCGGATTTGGAACGATTTTCCACATCTTATATTGAACCGAATTGGGCCGGTAACAATCAAAAAATTTAATTTTAACTCCTTTTTTTTTAAAATCAGTATTAGCGGCTAACAAGGCTTTGGCGGTCTTTACTCGCGTATAACACTCGGCGCAATCGTAGACTTTTTCTTTTAAAAAATTATTCTCTGTGGCATAACGCATGTCATACCCAAAACCATCGCTATAATTAGCCAAGCGAATAAATGTAGAATCAGCTAGTGATTCCAAGGATAACGGTTCGGGTATCGTATTCAGTACCTCATCTAGTACCTCTGTCTCTGTAATCGTGTCTTTTCCTGCTTGCTTCATAATTGCTGGGGCTACCTCTTTACTGGTTCTATTCTCGTTCTTACAAGAGCTTAGGAATGCAAATACCAAAATCATTATTAAATAAATGGAAGACGGAAAAGACTTTTTAATGTTTATTTTTAGAAAAATCAATATTAGAAAGTTTAGGATTAAAAAAATAAAGGTCTAGTGAGATAGTTAAAAACCACCCTAGCAAAGAAATACCATAGAAGCAATTTAATCAAAAACTATGAAACAATATTCTTCTCTTATATCAATACTCTTAGTACTGACGATTTCCTGTGGAGAAAATAGAAAGGAAGGGCAATCGGCTAATTCATTACTAGAAACTAAAAAAGGACGAAGCCCGAATATCGTTCTCATCGTAGCGGATGATCAAGGTTGGGGAGACCTAAGTTATAATGGAAACACCAATCTGCAAACCCCAAATATCGATAGCTTAGCAGCGAACGGAGTTTCTTTTGAAAACTTCTTTGTACAACCTGTTTGTTCCCCTACAAGAGCGGAGCTTCTTACAGGAAGGCATTATACACGTTTAGGGGTGCACAGCACCTCTAGCGGAGGCGAGCGATTGAATCTTGATGAAACTACCCTAGCCGATGTATTAAAGAAAGAAGGATACGCTACTGCGGCATATGGAAAATGGCATAACGGTATGCAGCCACCCTATCATCCAAATTCCAGAGGTTTTGATGATTTTTACGGCTTTACATCTGGTCATTGGGGCAATTACTTTGATCCCATGTTAGAACATAATGGAGCCATCGTTAAGGGCAAGGGTTTTTTGGTTGATGATTTAACTAATAAAGGTCTTCAGTTTATAGAGAAAGAAAAAGAAGGTCCGTTTTTCCTTTACCTCCCTTACAATACACCACATAGCCCTATGCAAGTACCGGACGCCTATTGGAACAATTTCAAGGATAAAACCTTGGAAAAGCAATATCAGGGTGACGAGAATGAAGATATAAATTTTACCAAAGCAGCATTGGCCATGGTAGAGAATATTGATTTTAATGTGGGGCGCATCACAAATCAGCTAAAGGAGTTGGGACTAGAGGAAAATACCATTATTATTTTTATGTCCGATAATGGTCCAAATGGCTGGCGGTGGAATGGTGGCATGCGCGGTAGAAAAGGGTCTACGGATGAGGGAGGTGTGCGCACACCTTTTCACATACAATGGAAAAATACGTTTAAGGCTGGTAAAAATGTAAAGCAGATTGCCAGCGCAATAGATATTCTACCCACAATAGCAAGTTTAATCGGGATTACTGCTAATACTAAAAAACCTTTGGATGGAATAGACTTATCAAAGCTACTCATGGACAATACAGTTGCCATGCAGGATAGATTTATTTTCAATCATTGGAAAGGAAGTACAAGTGTTAGAACACAACAGTTTAGGCTAGATAAACAGGGACGCTTATATGATATGATTAAAGATTTGGGACAAACATTGGATGTCTCCACTAAGTATCCCAAAATCAAAGATTCTCTAGAGCGGGCAAAATCTCAATGGTTAGCCAACACAAATCCTATGGCATCAGTAAATGATAAACGACCTTTTACCCTCGGACATCCAGAATACAGCTACACGCAAATACCTGCACGTGACGGCACCGCTCATGGAACTATAAAGCGAAGTAGTATACATCCTAATGATACTTTTTTTACAGATTGGACCCGTAGTAAGGACTCTATAACTTGGGATATTGACGTATTAGAAAGTGGCACCTTCGAAGTAAGTTTATTTTACACTTTGGCAAATGAGGATGCGGGTGTAGCAGTACAGTTAAACCATGGAGAAAATTTTTTACTTACCGATTTAACAGAAGCCTTCGACCCACCATTGACCGGTATGGAAAATGACCGTAGCCCTAGAATAGAATCTTACGTGAAAGAATTTAAACCCAAAATACTCGGAACTATTAATCTTACAAAAGGAAGAAACCCCTTGGTACTAAAAGCCGTTCGGATTCCTGGGAAAAGAGCTATGGATGTTCGTCTTCTCCTATTTAAGCGAATTGAGTAGCAATTGAACAGTGTTTTTTTAAAATTGACTTTACGCTGTAAAAAAAGTCGCGCACGAAAGACCAATACATATACCCAAGTATTCCCTAGCTACTTTTAAACAATACTAAGTCGTGAAGATAACTGGAGGTATCCTTTTCTAATCCATGGTTTCTGCACAAAGTATCCAATAGCCAGTTTCCATGCTATTTTTATACTTAACTTACCGCATAAAATTAAATCTTAATGAAACAATATATAACTATTCTACTCCCCCTATTATACCTTGTAATTTCCTGTAAGGACACTAAACCAGTTCCTGTAATTGCACAGGATACTACAGCAAATATATGGATGTTAGATTTTAACAAAACAGCTGTTAATCCTATAATGACAGCAGATTCTTCCTATGTTTTCAATGACCCCGTAAGTAATACAGCGGTTAAATGGCAAAAGGCAGACGTGTTTAATCCAGGTGCCGTGGTACGTAACGATACCGTGTTTGTGCTATTTAGGGCAGAAGACAACCCTAAAGCTATTCTTGGAGGAAGAACATCAAGAATCGGGTTAGCCTATAGTACAGATGGAATAAGCTTTACCAAACATCCCGAACCAGTGCTATACCCAGATAACGACGAATTCTCACAATGGGACCAACCTGGGGGGATTGAAGACCCAAGGATTGTTGAAACACCGGATGGGGAATACATCATGCTCTATACAAGTTGGAATACTGATGTCGCTCGCTTATCCAGTGCCACCTCCAAGGATTTACGAAATTGGACCAAACAAGGCCCTGTTTTTGAAGAGGCCCACAACGGAAAGTTTCTGGATGTTTGGAGCAAATCTGGCTCCATGGTAACAGAATTGGTTGATGGAAGATTGATTGCCAAAAAAATAAATGGGAAATACTTGATGTATTGGGGCGAACTTTTCGTAAATCTTGCGGTTTCTTCTAACGGAACAGATTGGGAACCTACGCTAAAAGAAAACGGAGAATTACTGTACTCCTTTACGCCTACGATAAATGAATTTGATAGTCACTTGACCGAACCTGGACCTCCAGCGCTTTACACCGAAAATGGCATACTGCTATTATACAATGGTAAAAATCTTAGTGGTGAAGGTGCAACAAGCAAATATCCGGAAGGCACGTATTGCGGTGGGCAAGTATTATTCGATAAAAACGACCCTACAAAAATGATTGCGCGATTGGAGACTCCTTTTATATGTCCTAGCCTACCCCATGAAATAAGTGGACAGTATAAAGCAGGAACCACTTTTATTGAAGGTTTAGTCTACTTTAAAGAAAAATGGTTTTTATACTACGGTACGGCAGATTCCATGGTTGGGTTGGCGGTTAAAGAATAGAAAGGAGCCAATATGTTTTGTTAGTTTTTCTTACTATGAATACCGTCGCTTTGCACGAGTTCATAAATAAGCTTCTGTTTTTTGGAAACAGAGGCTTATATTTTTTGATTGAACTCTTTTAATCCAAGCTCTTCCAAAATTCTAGATGTTTAGGTATTTGCTCCACAACACGGGTTGACTCGTCCTCTATAAACATGTATTCAATACCCAATTCTTTAGCTCTTTTAATTAGTCCGTCCATGTCTATTTGACCAGTACCTAGCGTTACATTCGTCTCAACGTCAGAATGTCCAGAAACGTTCCCTACCATTCCATGTTCCATATCCTTTAAATGCATCAACTTGAATTTGTCGGAATATTTATTCAATAATACCATAGGGTTTCCTCCACCGTGTTGCACCCAATAGACATCCATTTCAAATCCAAAGTGTTCCGCATTTTTAGCCATGTAATCAAATAAGGAACCGTCTTCATAATTCTTAAACTCATAGCCATGGGCATGGTATACCAAGGTTATCCCTTCTTCCTGCAACCGTTTACCCGCTTTGTTAAACACTTCGGTGGCTTCTTTCGCTTTTTCAAAATCAAATTTACCTCCTTCATGGTCTATCCAAGCACACATAACATAAGATACATCGTAATTTTTGGCGTCTTTAATGACCTTTTCTACGTCATTCTTAAGATCCATATACTCACCTTGGATACTACGCATCGTTAAGCCACGGTCTTTCAACATTTTTTTAAAATCCACCAATGGAACGCCATAGCTATCACCTCCTTCAATATTGGTGATACCCCAAGATTCAATAAGATCTAATGTACCCGGAACGTCTGTTTTAAACTGATTTCTAAGACTGTATAATTGCAAACCTAATTCCTGACCAACAGTAACAGCACTAGAAATAAAAAAAACAAAAATCAACACCAACTTATTCATTATAAGTAAATTATATCAGCAAGTATAAATTAATGAATTAGGTTAATAAATTCCCTTTTTCATCCCAGGTAGCTACCGTATTTCTTGTACTTTGGTCTATACATTTTGCAATCCATTCCGGATCGTATTCAACACCGTGCTTATCTAATACTTCTTGGGGAACACCGTCCCAAACGTTTGGCTGGTTTCCTTTGTACCCTAAGTCTGCAATACCCACTTTAGACGTATAATAACCGGTTACCACCAAATTACGCATTAAGGCAAAAAATTGAATTTCAAGCGGTTGCTCATCTAAAGGTATTTCCTCGTCATGAAAGCATATCTGATCACAGATTTGTTTTTGCTGCTCCAAGCTGGCCGACTTAAACTCGGTTCCAAATTCTGTATTACTCTTATGGTCCATCCACATTAACCCACCTAACAGGGTGTTTTTCATATCAGGCATATCCTTGCCAATGAACTCTATAAATTCGGGCACATCTGCTTCTATTGGCCCTCCGTGTGGTTCTTTTGAAGGTAGAATAACGGTGCTCAAAACCGCAATGGTCTCCATCTCATGTTCGTTGAAAAGTTGCTCCGCATTTAATTTTTCAATTCGCTCCAATTCATCCGGTGTCCTACCAAAATAATTGGTGTCCTCTACAATTGATAACGCCTCCTCGGCCGTCTTATCCTCTGTTTTACATCCATGAAAGGCTAAGGCCGAAGCGCCTGCACCTAAAATCATAGTTTGTATACTCTTTCTTCTATCCATTGCCATACTCTAGATATTTTGCTGTTTCAATTGTTCAATAATATAATCACTTGCTCTCCACGATAGGGCTAAAATCGTCCAAGTACAGTTTTTATCCGCTTGGGAAACAAACGGACCGGCATCTACTATAAATACGTTTTCTACATCATGTAACCTATTGAATTTATTCGTTACAGAAGTTGTAGGGTCGTTGCCCATACGGGTCGTACCTACTTCATGAATAATCTCTCCGGGTGGATGTAGACCGTGATTCTTATCTGCTCCTGGTCTATTTAAATAAACGCCACCCATATTGTGTGTAATCTCTTCAAAAGAATCCTGCATATGCTTAGCCTGTCGTACTTCTACGTCTGACCATTTATAATTAAACTTAAGTACAGGTATACCAAAATCATCTACGGTAGTAGGGTCTATTTCACAGTAATTATCTTTTACCGCCAACCCTTCACCTCTACCCCCAAAACCAACAATTGCGCCGTAGTATGATTTTACCTCGTCACGGAGCTTTTCCCCATAGCCACCTGTGGGAAGTCCCACTAATTTATTAAAAGCACCTTGGTCAAAGCCAAAGCCATAATTAGGTTGACCCATTCCACCCCAAACTTCAATATGATACCCACGAGGGAAATCCAATTTCTTATTATCTCCCCACCACGGACTATACACATGCATACCCCCTACACCATCTTCATTGTAGGAAACATCCCTATTCATAAGATCAGGAATAAAGGCCATACCACTACTACCCGTAGAATCATGTAGGTATTTACCGATGAGATTGCTACTATTTCCAAGTCCGTTAGGGTGTTGTTTGCTTTTACTATTCAAAAGGATACGTGCCGAGCTGCATGCAGATGCCGCCAATACGACCACTTTTGCCTTTAATTTATACTCCTTTCTATCTTCCTTGCTGATATAAGAAACACCTGTAGCTTTTCCTTCTTCATTCGTTGTTACTTCCCGCACCATGGAATTCACAAATAACTTTACCTGTCCAACACTTTTTTGTGCCGGAAAAATCAAACAACTACCAGCTGAAAAATCCGCATAAACCGAGCATGACCGACCACATTGACCACAATAAAAACAAATACCACGGTCGTTGTTGATTCGTTTTGTCAACATGGACATTCGGCTGGGAATTACCGGAATTCCTGATTTTTTTGCCCCTTTTGTATAAAAAAGTTCATGTAATCGTGGTTTTGGTGGAGGAAGGAAAAAACCGTTCGGATCATCTTCCAAATTTTCGTTAGTTCCAAAAACACCTATCAATTTATCTACCTTATCGTAGTACGGTTTTACATCATCGTACCCTATTGGCCAATCTTCACCATGGCCATCTCTTGTTTTACCTTTAAAATCTTTTGGGCCAAAACGTAAGGAAATACGACCCCAGTGATTGGTTCGGCCGCCTAACATTCTAGAGCGCCACCACTTAAAAGTAGTTCCCGGTTCGACAGTATATGGTTCTCCTTTAACTTCCCAGTCGCCATAGGACATATCCCATTCACCAAAAGCACGATCTGTACCCGCTCCCCTTCTCGGAGAATCATAGGGCTGTTTCATCTGGGTCATGGTTTTAGGATCTGCAGGGTCAAAAAATGGCCCAGCCTCTACCACGGCAACCTTAAGACCGGCATCTGCCAACTGTTTGGTGGCCATACCACCACCGGCACCAGAGCCGACAATTATAACATCAAAAATTTCTGAGGATTCCTTTATTTGCATGAATAGTAATTTTTACACAAGTTAATACTTTAACTTAAAATAAAACCTACTTTTTATACCAACGACCAAAGAATTAGTGTTCAATTACACAAAAAGCATAGAAAATGACAAATGACAAATGAGTACTATGACTAAATTAAATTTGGTTCCAACAAAGTAAACTAAGATTTTTAATTATTATAATTAGATTGTTTCTCCAACGAACTTTCCTGCGACATTAAGGTTTTTGAGAAATAAACCTATTAA
>JBLICT010000035.1:0-19153 GCA_047632415.1 Maribacter sp. | reverse complement strand
TAGAGAACGGTATCCTTAATTTTCTTTGTAACGGTCAATTGACCTTTGAGAAAGTAAAAAAAGAATTGAGTAGAATTGGGTATCCCATTCAGCATTGCAATAATGAACCAGTTTAAGAGGAAGCATCAATATCCATTAATCCTCTGTTTTGAAAAGCCATACAAGAAAGTCTTATTTCTTTATGGGTCAATAAGAGGAAATATCAAAAAGGGAACTTCGGTATCAAATGCAATCCGATTAATAACATTTTCCTTTGTAAGTCTTTCAAAAAAGCTATGCCAATAGCTGGCCATAGCAATCATTCCTACCTCCTTATTTTCCGATGCAAAAGATTGAATAGCATCTGAAATTTTTGACTCCTCTTTAATCTCTACGAATCTATGGGGCAAACCATCTAAACGTTTCATCAAAAGATTTTTGCAGGTTTGTTGTTGCGAAGTCAGGTTTTTTCCCATGTCCATATGAACAATAATAATTTCGGAATCACATAATGTAGCCAAATCAATTAATGGATTCAGTTCTACTTTTGAAGACACATGTTCAAAATTTGTAGCGAAGGCAATCTTATTTGGGAAATTAAAGCTATAGTTTTCAGGAACGGCTACCAAGCGACAGAAATCAATATGTTTTATAACGCTAACTGTGTTGCTGCCCATAAAGACCTCTTTTACTGCTGATGAACCTTTGCTGCCCATAAATACAAAGCTGATATTATAGTCGATTACCGTTTTTCCAATGGCGTTTAAGAGGGAATCAGATATGCTTAGGCCTTCAAATGCGTGCAATGGATTTTTATTTTTCGATTTTAGTTCTGCTACAAGTGATTTAGTATTGCGTTCCGATTCCTCTTTTATAGCTCGGTATAAACGGGTGTTTTTAGCCTTTCCCATAGTACTACTTAGGCCCGACGCGCCAACTTCAAAGGCATTCAAGATATAAAAAGTACATGCCTCCTTCCCAAAAAGGTAAATGGCATAGTCGATAGCGTTTCTTGCGTTTGCTGAAAAATCTGTTGGTAATAAAATATGCCTTTTCTTCATTATTCTCAATTATATATTATTCATGTATCGCGTTATTCCGGAAGCACCAAAAGCGGTACTTTAGTATGAAATGTCATTTTTTTAACGACCGGCTCTCCTATGATTTTTTCCCAAAAACGATGGTGGTACTGGATTAAAGCCATCATCTCTACACGTGTGTCCTCCATAAATTTTTCGAGAGTTTGCTCTACGTTAGCCTCGAAATCGATATTGTAGAAGGTAACATCCAAAACATCTAAGCGCTCTTTCAATAGTTTTTGATTGATGAGTTGTTTTTCGCTAAGTTCAAATTCTACGGCTACATGTACGACTTGAATTTTGGTTTTCCAAAGCGACGCCAATTCAATCATCGGTAAAAATTGGTGCTTTTCGTATTTTTTTGAAAAATCTGTGGGAAAAGCCAATGATTTTAGAGCTTGAAAATTATAGTCGTCAGGGACTGCCAAGATGGTGCAGTCACTGATTTTTTTTAATACCTTAACAGTATTGCTTCCCATAAAAACTTGCTTTGCTCCTGTGGCCCCTTTAGTGCCCATACATATCAAATCTATATCTGTTTCTGCTGTAAGTTGCACTATGGCTTCTTCCAAGGTGTCCGATTTGGAAACGGGCTCAAAACTATGTTTTGGATTATGGTGGTTTTCCTTTAGATATATCAAGATTTTATTTAGTTCCTGTTTTGAATATTCGGATAAAGAATCGTAAATAATTCCCAATCGTTTTTGGCCTTTACTTCCCAGCATATTTAATGCCTGGGGTTCATACGCATGAAGCAGGTAAAATTTACATTCTACATCGGCATAAAGCTTTACTGCGGTAAATATGGCGTTCCATGCATTGTCTGAGAAATCGGTAGGTAGGAGTATTTTTTTCATCATTTAATTTTTAAACGTTATCTAGCAAGGTTTTGCATGACCAAAAAAGGAATTTTGGGTCTTAGCCCAATTTCATCTACCGTAGATCTATATAACATATCCTCTAGAAAGGAATGTCTTGAATTAACCATAACGAGAAGGTCGCTATCCTTTTTAGAAATATATTCCATAATCGCCTCACCTTTGTTCTTCACTGGGATACGTTCAAAAAACAAATAGGCATCGGGCAAAGATTCCTGTAAAAAGCGCTTATTGTCTAACTGCCTATGGCTTAAATCCTCAAAATCTGAAATATACAGACAATAAACCTCCGATTTATAATCAGCGATTAAGGTGTTCAAAAGCTTTAGTTCTCTGCGCTTATAAGGCAGCATATAATTAGTAGGGAAAACGATTCTTTTTGGTTGTTGATATTCAAAATTTTCTGGAATAGCTAAAACTGGGCATAACACATATTTGAAAACCTGAACTGTATGGCTGCCAAACGTGATTTTTTTGTTTGCTGTTTTGCCTTGAGTACCCATAAGCACTAAATCTACATTAAGCTTATTGGTGAAATCATTTACTGCATCTACCAAAGACGCAAAAGCAGAAAGGGGCTCAAATTTATGTTTTGGATTGTGGTATTTTTTAGTAAGACCTGCCAGCATCTTTTCTAGGGAAGCGTCTACTCTTTTACCAATCGATTTTTTTTGAACTTCCATTGATTCTCCACCATTTTTTTTAAACGGCCCGTATACTTCATCCGCATAGGCATGTAAAAAATAGAAATTGGTACGCTCGCATTTGTAAAGCTGTAACGCGTATTCTATAGCGTGCATGGCATTGTTGGAAAAATCTGTAGGAATCAATATGGTTCTCATAGTATTTTATATTTATGATAATTCAAAGCTATTTATATGTGTATTCAATACCTATGATATAAATCAGTAGTAAAAATGGATAGAAAAGTTTTTGACTAGGCCCTTCAAAGGAGGTGAATTGTTTATGTAACTGAAGGGTAGGTGTTTATAGTAATATAAATCTTAAAAGTATTGGATAATTAGTGAATCAAGATGCCCTAATCGTTTGTAGCAACTTGATTAAATAAATTTATCCTAGTAACAAAGTAAATTAGTTGTTAACCTTGGAGCGATAGAAGTGGAATTCTCGTATTAAAGCTTACTTCCTCTACCGTGGTGTCCAAAAATAACTCCTGTAAAAGACCGTAATCTTTTGAAATCATAATGATAAGATCTGCATTGGAACTTTCAGCAAAAACCTGCACTCCATCCTCTACTTTTCTTGAGACTACCCTTTCTAAACTAATAGGATTAGGTAGTATTTGAGATAGCCGTTGCACCAATTTCTTTTGTTGCAGTGCTACTTTATTCATAAGCTTAATTTCGGACTTTGTGACGTATAGCATTTTGATTTGTGCCATTTTAGAAGGTATAATATCTGCTATTTTTTTGAGCGTTTTATCATCATAATTTATTTCAAAATCTACAGAAAAAACTACGTTCATAAAACCCTTGAATTCTGCGTTGTCAGGTACAACCAGCACATCAGATTCTACTTTTGTAATAACATCGCCCGAACGCGTGCCCATAAAAAATTCTTTGAGTTCAGATGCACCACGGGTTCCCATTACGATAAGTTCTATTTCTTTTTCTTGAATATGTTTTCGGATGTTTTTCAAAAAGTAGCCTTCCTCCCGGATTATCGTAACTTGGTGATACTCTTTTTTTGAGGAAATCGATGTCACAAATTGTTCCAGATCTTTTAGCTTTTGACTGATGGACTTAGCCTCTTTTTTAACCATGATATTCGTGCCAAGTTCATAAATAGTCTTTTCCCTCACGTCTGAACCTTCTACATTGATATAGAGAAGAAAAAAATGACAAGAAGTTTCTTGAAATAGCGCTAAGGCATATCGAATTGCATTTTTCGAGTTTTTAGAAAAATCAGTGGGAATCAAGATTTTTTTCATCGGTCTTCCTTTTTATATTTCCATAAAAATAGAGCCGACAGCAATTCAAAACTATGATATTGGTCAGTTAAGAATATAGCATCCTATTCATGCAATACCAATAGAGGAACCGTAGTGTGGAAGCTCAACTTTTCAATGGCGGTATCAAACAAAAGCTGCTGAAAAAAATTTAGGTTCTTGGCCACCATTGTTAGCATTTCTATTTGGTTATCCGTCACGAAATTGAAAATTCCATTTTTTATACTTTTGTCTACAACGCGGTGAAAATTATGCAGCAGAGGCAAGGTTTCACATAAGTAATCCTGTAAATACGCTTTGTTTTTTTCTTGTGGGTTAGTTAGTCTTACATTCCCTTGCGAAACATGTAGCACGTGGAGGTTAGCCTTCGAGATGCGTAGCAAGTCTGTGAGCACTTCCAAAATAGGGTAGGTGTAAAAAAGATTAAAATCTGTTGCAAATACAATCTGCCTTGGTCTTGTTATGGTCGCATTTTTTGGTATAATTAATACATTGCAGAGCACTTTGGTAATGACATCTCCAGTATTACTTCCTACCACGGAAGCTTTAATGCCCGATGCCCCTTTGGTCCCCATAACGACAAGGTCTATTTTTTTTACCTCTATGATTTTTCGCATAATATCAATAAAACTACCATACTCCTGCAGGGTAATAAAATGATGTTTTTCGTTAATAGGTAATCCCTCAATCTGTTTACAAAGTAGGTTCAGTTTTTCTTTGATTGAAGGACGGATATTTTCGGCAGGAAAAGTAAAGGAATTACTGCTCGTAGCGGACTCGCTTAAATTACCAATATTTAGAATAAAGAAGGTAAAAGGCTCGTTTTTGAAAAGCCTAATAGCATAAGCTAATGCATTCCAGGAATTAGCTGAAAAATCTGTCGGTATTAAAATATTCTTCATGCACGTAGCTTAGTAGACGAAATTAAGCTTGTGACTGAATAGGTCATATGATATTGGTCAGGTACGCCATTTTCTAATTTGTGAATTGGTACTATCTAATTGACATATTGTAAGGCCTTTAATTGTTTGATTCTAATATTGCGGCCTTCGATATCTATTAGCCCTTCTTTCTTAAAACCGGAAAGGGTCCGTATAAGACTTTCTGGAGCAATACCGGCTACACTTGCCAAATCGTTACGTGATATTTTAATGGGCTCTTCAGTTTTAGTGTTCATGATATCGGCAAATTGTAGTAAGGTTTGGGCCGTTTTCTTACGAACGGAACTGTAGGCCATCTGTAGTAATTGTCCTTTGATTAGTGTAATGTTTTCGGTTAAAAGCTCCATCAGTTCCAAAGAAATATTCTTGTTTTTTCCTAAAATATCTTTTAGATTTTCTTTTGAGATTCCCGCCAGTACCACTGGTTCCATGGCTGTTGCGGACTCTTGATAGGCGGTGTTATTCAGAAAAGAGGTAAGTCCCAAAAAGTCATCGGCTCTATACAATGAGGTAATTAGCTCCTTACCGGCTGCATCCATACTATAGCATTTGACAAGCCCTTTAATAATCAGATAGATTTTAGTAGAGCGGGAACCTTCTTGGTAAATAGTTTCACCTTGTTTAAAATTAACCAAGTCGCCGTTGTCATCAAAAAAATTCTTTAGCTCATGTAAGGTACGTAGCTCATCTTCCGAAACTCCATGGTTAATGGGGCTTGTACCGGCCGTGCGGTTTAAAATTTCGGCTTTTGCTAATCTGCTCTCCACGGCACTAATAAGATCTTCTTCTTCAAAAGGTTTGGTTAAATAATCGTCTGCACCCAAATCCATACCTTTTCGTATTTCTTTATGCTCCGTTTTGGCAGATAGAAAGATAAAAGGAATCTGTTTGGTTTTTTTATCAGACGATAGGCTTTCCAGAACACCGTATCCATCAATTACCGGCATCATAATATCACAGATAATAATATCTGGCAGGTTTTTCTTAGCAGCTTCTATACCTATTTTTCCGTTTGAGGCGGTCAGAACGGAATAGCCAGAAAGCTCTAAAAGCTCTTCAGTATTTTCGCGTAGGGCTCGGTCGTCCTCGATTAATAAAATTGTTTTCATTTTCTAGATGGAATTACATTCTTTGGGGATGCGCACAATAAAAGTAGAGCCTTTGTTTTCTTCGCTTGTGAATTCAAGGCTGGCACCTAAGTTTTCTAAATGTTGTTTTGCAATGTTCAAACCAATGCCAGTACCTTGTGATAAAAGGGCATTTTGCGCTCTAAAATATCGGTTGAAAATATACTTTTGTTCAGCTTTGGGTATCCCTATCCCTTCATCGATTATTTTTAGAACAATTTTTTCTTTTTCGATTTCTACCTGTACATCAATAATGGAGTCTTCCGGGGAATATTTAATGGCGTTATGCACCAAATTGGACAATGCTAATTCTAGGGTCTTTTCATCAAATTGGATGATGAGGTCATCTATATTATCTGGATACTGAATTTTTTGTCCTTCTTTCAACAACATATTGGAATCATAGACAACTTCGTTAACGATTTTACTTAGTGGAAAGCTTCTTACGTTATAGTTGACCTTACCGGATTGTAAACGTTCTACAGAAAGAAAATCATTAAGAATAGCATCCAAATACTTGACTTTATTTTTAATGGTAGTTACGTGTTTATCACGTTTTTCTTGTTGTTCGGTCTGGGTATATTTTCCCAACAAGGTAATCGATGTTAAAATACTGCTCAAGGGCGTTTTGAATTCATGGGAAACTAAAGATAAGAAACGGGTCTTTAGTTCGTTCAATTCTTTTTCTGCAGCCAGTGCCTCGGTCAGTTGTATAGTTCGTTGTTCAACTTTTTTCTCAAGTTTTTCAGTATAGTTTTTTCGCTCTGTAATATCCAATATAATGGCAATAAACGTCTTTTTTTCTCCCATGGAGGAAAGTTGAAGATGTACTTCTACGGGATAGGAAGAGCCGTCCTTTCTTTCGTGAGTGGTTTCAAAACCAACCTTACCCATTTCGTCTTTTAATAAGGGTTGTATTAATTTTAGGAATTTAGGTTTATTTAGTCTAGGTTTTATGTCTACTGGGGTCATGGTCAATAATTCGTCCATAGTATACCCTATGTTTCGTTGCGCTTCTTTATTTACATTTATAAAATTGAAAGTATCGGCATCAAAAACAAATATTTCATTGAGTGATTCGTCAAAAATACGTGCCCAATGGTTGAGTTCCTTTTCTTTTCGTTTACGCTCTGTAATATCAATTATTAAGGCCATAACGTAGGTAGCACCATAAAGCTCAAATGGATTTAGACCTGCCTCAACAGGAAATTCATGGCCATCCTTACATATACCAAATAAATCCCGGCCATGGCCCATTTGCCGTTTTTCGCTTTTTGAGATAAAGTTGTCAACGTGGGCATCGTGGTTATGGTGGTATCTTTTTGGAATGAGTATATCAAGTGGTTTTCCTATGAGTTCCTCTTTTTCATACCCGAACATCTCCTCAGCAGACGTATTAGTGGCAACAATTTCTTGCTCCGCATTAACAACGATGATACCCTCGGAAACCCCTTCAGAAAGGAGATTAAAAATATTACTGTTTTTCTGGAAAACCCGCATAACTCAAATATAAACCTTTCAAACTGATTTTTATCATAGAAATCTGGGCTTGGGTACCCTATTTTTATAGTGTATAACATAAAGCTATTAAAAATGAGAAATACACCTAAAACAATGAATGGGCTCTATGAGAACTTGGGTAAATTATTCTATGCCATGGCTATTAGTGATGGCAGCGTGCATGCTAAGGAATGGGATAAAGTGAAGGAAATCGTAAAGGAAGATTGGTTATACGTTGATGATTTTACCGACCGTTACGGTACAGATGCGGCCAACCAAATAGAGATTGTTTTTGACGGACTCATGGAATATACCAGGAGTAGTGAGGAGTGTTATGTAGAATTTAAGGATTTTTATAAGGAACATCCTCATGCTTTTTCAGAGAAAATCAAGTCCTTGACCCTAAAGACCGCTAATGCAATTGCCAGCGCCTTTTCAGGCAGGAACAAATCTGAATTGGTTCTATTGGCTAAAATCAATTTATTGTTGAAGTAGAGTGATGATGCAAATTAATTTTGAGACTTGAGGGTATTGTTTTAGGCTTAGATTTTAAAAGTTAGTACTGGCAAATTTGCATGGTTCGCCACATCCTCGCCAATGCTTCTGCTTCCTAATAGAAAATGAAAAATTGGCTTTTTACCCCTCGTAGGTAGGGCAAGTATATCAAAACAACTCTTTTTAGCATAGTTCATTAAACCCTGCTCCACATTATAATCATTACAGATAGCAACGTCTTGTTCTTTGTTGCCTGCCCTAAAGAAAAACTTAGAGATACGGTCCTCTAATTCGATAGTGCTCATGAAACTATCATAAGGGGTGTTCACATAGATAAGTTGCAACTTTGCGGAAAAGTGAGCCGCAAATGCTTTTACATTTTTAAAAGCCAAAATGGTATCATCCGTAAAATCGCAGGCGAAAAGGATGTTTTTGATCATAAAATCTGGGTTTGGTATTTTTACCACCAGAACTGGCACATCTGAGGTACGCACCACCTTTTCGGTATTAGAGCCGACGAAAAATTCATTTAACCCACTGGTACCATGTGAACCCATAACAATCAAATCGATATGTTGTTCTTGGGCAACCTTGTTCAACTCTTTGAAAATCTTATAGTTTTGGACGATTTTTCTAATTTTAATATCCTTCAAGTAGGGTTTGTTTAAAAACGGTTTGAACCGTTTTCTAGCGAGTTCCATGTAGTATTTGGCCTCTTCATATTCTTGGCCTTCATCTTTGGTCAACACCGCTTCTGAAAGCCTCAACATATGTAGCAGCACTATTTCTGCTTGTTTCTGTTTTGCTATTTTTGCTGCCACTTCTAACGCAAATACAGAAGGTTCTGAGAAATCTACGGGAACCAGAATCCTTTGCATTTTAAATGGCTTTTTTTCGACGTCCCAACTTTTCTTTTTGCTTTCTTAGCTGTCGTTCTAAATCACTTATAGTTTCTGCAGCTGCCTTTTCGAAATTGTTTTCGGTGGATTTAGCAAATATCCTTGGTCCAGGAGCACTAAGTTGTATTTCACAGATTTTATCCTTCCCGTCTTTGCCCTGCCCTAGTTTAAAGAAAACATCGGCACGGATGACAAACTGATATTTATGTGCTAATTTTTGAAGATTACGGGTTACGATTACACTTAATGATTCGCTTTCTGGCATATCTACATATTGCATATGTATGGTCATAATGAATAGATTTATTGTTTCTATTCAAAAGTACCGAAGCTATTCTTTTTATAAAATGACTTATGTCATTTCGGAACTAGTGGTTATTTCTAAATTTTATACTTCATTTTAAACATAAGATACCATGGCACTTAACTTTAATCAATATGCAACGGAGGGTAATACTTTTTTAAAGACTTATGCCAAAGAAATGAATATGGGCAATGACCCTGATAAGGCAGGACGAATATTTACGGCAATTATGCATGCGCTACGGGATATTATCCCGCCAGAGGAATCCTTGCAGTTTATAGCGCAACTACCCATGTTCCTAAAAGGTGTTTTTGTCAATGGATGGTCAATGAAAAAGGAAAAACCCAAAATTAAACATATGGCCGAATTTTTGGATCTGGTTCGGGCGTACGACTGGCCTGCTGAGGTCAATGACTTTGAATATAGCGATGAAGTAGGAGAACAATATGTGGATACAACATTTATTTACCTCAGAAAATACATCTCGCTAGGCGAAATGGAAGACATCCGTAATGTACTGCCCAAGGATTTGAAAAGTATGATTTATTCTAATCTGATGTTTTAAAGAGATAAGAAGTGGAAGCTTTTTCTGCTAATGACTTGTATCATTTCATACTTTTTTACCCTGACTTATTTTTGAATAAATTAAAAACTGATATTATGAGAACTACACAATTATTATTTGCTTTTATATGGATGTTGCCTATAACATTTGTTGCCCAAGAACTTAAAGGAATTGATGAAATTGCCCCTTTTAGTGAAGGGTTGGCAGCCGTGCGGCAAGGCGACCAATGGGGTTTTATAAATGAAGAGGGTGCCTTGGTCATCGATTTTAGGAGGGATGTTTATTGGAATAACAATACCGACACCTCTAAATCGGATATTTCCGGAGTGGGCTATCCAATGTTTAATAAGGGAAGATGCTTAATTACGAAAGAAGTTGAGGATGGTGTTCCGTTATATGGTTTTATGGATACTAAGGGTAGTACGGTAATAGAACCTCAATTTTTAAATGTGTACCCTTTTAAGGACGGCTACACGACAGGAGTTTTATTTGATAAGACATTAAAGGGTGAAAATGAATTCAAACTTAAAATATATGAGTTTAAATTCTTTGACGTATTGCTGGATGCTTCAGGAAATATCGAAGAATACTTTGAAAGAAGACAGAACATCGAAATGACCATAAGGCGTTATCAAATGCCTTCAATTGGAGCAAAATGGTTAGCAAATGGCCTGGTTGCAGTACATATTGAAGATAAAGGGTGGGAAGTTCGTAAAATAGACTTGGCGAACTAAAGAATTCTATTTTTTGCCGAAACTCTAAAAATATCAGGGGCAGTACAGTAATAATAAAAAGAACCAAATATGGACCGATTAAAAAATAAAGTAGCAATCATTACCGGTGGTGCAGGTGGAATAGGAATGGCAACTACAAAGTTGTTTTTGGCCGAGGGCGCCAAAGTGGTCATCGTTGATATTAGTAAGGAAGCTTTGGAAAAAGCAAGTTTTGAACTGGATAACGAGAACCTCTCTTACTGTGTTGCCGATGTCTCCAAAGCTCAGGATAACGAAAAGTTCGTTGAACACACGTTGAAAGTCCATGAAAAGATTGATATCTTTTTTGCGAATGCAGGTATCGAAGGTACCTCAAAGCCAATTGCCGAATACCCAGATGCTATTTTCGATAAAGTCATTGCCGTTAATTTGAAGGGTGTTTGGCTGGGATGCAAATACGTAATTCCTAAAATGAAAAATGGAGGTAGTGTAATGATTACTTCCTCTGTAGCCGGACTCAAGGGTTTCGCTGGACTAGGGGCTTATGTGGCTACTAAACATGCTGTGGTTGGTATTATGCGGGTGGCAGCTTTGGAATTTGCCAAGAATAAAATACGAGTCAACACGATACATCCAGGTCCTGTGAACAACGATATGATGCGCCGAATAGAAAAAGAAATGTCGCCTGAAAGTCCAGAGCAAGTACTTCAAGGGTTCGAGTCCGCAGTTCCCTTTGGACGCTATGCCGAATCAACCGAAATTGCCGATATGGCGGTATTCTTAGCTTCGGACGAGAGCAAATATGTTACCGGTTGTACCCATGTTGTAGATGGGGGGATGCTGGCAAACTGATTAAAAAAGAGGACGCTATATAATTGTAAAAATGAAAATTTCTAAAATATTTTCTTTTTTCTAGTTGCTTTGGCATTCGGCTGTAAACAAAGACAGGAAACCAAAGAAGTGAAAACGGAACAATCCGTTCCGAAAATAATAACCGAGGTACTAGTTTCACCTATCCTAAAAGAACTCGCAAAATTTGCAGATTTAGAAATTTTGGATTCCATAACTGTAAATCAATTTTTCCTTTTTAAGGAAATTGATGCAAATGGGCTTGTTAGGAAAGTCAATAAAAATGAGTCAATCATACGCTATAAAAAAATAATGGAGCGGGAAGATGCTAACGCGTTCCCGATATTCGAAATAAAAAATACCGATAACGCAATACTATTGGTTCAAGGAATCGGGTTTGGAGGACCTATATGGGCCAAGGTATTGGTCGATACGAAGTCGCTAGAAATCAAAAAAATAGAATTTGACCATAAGGGTGAATCGGATGGTTATGTTGGGGCCATGACCCAATCGTCTTTTGAAGACAAGTTTATAGGCACTAAAATTGACCTTAAAAAGAACACCTTTGCCTTACAAAAAATATGGAGAAAAGAATCGATGACGGTACAATCGTCGATGGTATCTCAGGCGCAACAATGACTAGCCAATCTATAGTAAAAATGCTCAATTACGGATTACAGAACTACCATGGATATTTAGACGAATACTAAATCTTATGTAATCGACAACTACGTGAAGGCCATTACATAAGGATGCCCTTGCTAAAAATTCAAAATTCTAATAAAACAATAGGCGCTATTAACGGATAAAATGAATCAAGGCGTATAATAAGACACTATTTTAACCACATCCTTAATGAGAAAATACTCATTTTTTAAAATCTTTTTGCTATGTATGGCAGTTCTTGTTGTTGACATTTTGGCTTTTTATTGGTTACAATCAATTACTAACCTTCTCACTTCTGAAATGCTGAAATTTGCTATCAATGTTGTTTTTTGGTTTTTTACTATTGGGTTGGTTACTGCCATTCTTGCTTTAAAACTTAGGTTAGATACTATTGACCCAAAGCGAAAGCAACAGATGGTCTCCGCTTTGTATGGCCTTACAGTGTCTTCTTTTATTCCAAAACTGATTTTTATTGTGGTCATTACCATTCTTTATTTTTCGAATTATGTTTTTTCTGAGGAGCAATCTTTGATTGTTGTACCGCTGGTAGGTTTGTTTTCGGGCTTTTTACCTTTTTTTGTCATTACGTATGGTGTTTTTATTACGGTGTACAGGTTTAAAGTGTATCACATTAAAATCAAACCAGAAGAGCTTCCCGAATCCTTTAAAGGGTTGCGTATCGTACATATTTCAGATATTCATCTAGGAAGCTTTAATCATCGATATCATGTTTTTGATAGGGCTATTCAACTCATTAATAAACTAGAACCTGATTTTATTTTTTTTACTGGGGATTTGGTCAATAACTATGCTTGGGAATTAAAAGGCTGGAAGTCCACATTCAGTCAATTGTCAGCTAAAAAGGGGAAATATGCTGTTTTAGGAAATCATGACTATGGCGACTATAGCGAATGGGATTCTCCTGAAGCCAAAAAAGAAAATGCTGATGCTATTAAAGACTTTTTACGGTATATCGGTTTTATATTGTTGCTTAATGAAGGTAAGGTTATTGAGGTAAATAAAGAACAAATCGCTATAGTAGGGGTTGAAAATTGGGGTAACCCGCCCTTTAAACAATATGGAGATCTGCAAAAGGCACTACGGCAAGTTAGGCAAGTTCCCTTTAAAGTATTGCTTTCCCATGATCCTTCGCATTGGGCTGAGGAAGTAGTAAAAACGACTGATATTGCACTTACCCTCTCTGGGCACACCCATGGTATGCAAGCTGGTATACGTCTAAAAAATAGGAAATGGAGCCCTATAAAGTATAAATATGAGCATTGGGCCGGACTATACGCTGAGGGCAAAAAACACCTCTATGTCAATCGTGGTTTGGGTTGGCTTGGTTTTCCAGGTAGGCTTGGTATGCGGCCAGAAATTACCTGTATTGATTTTGAAAAATAGAATACGAAAAATGGTATTTATTGGGGGAAGCCTTTTTGGGACATCCGCTCTTTAAAAAGAGATATGTTCCTAAAAATAATTACTCGTAAGGCATACAAAAACACGACAACACTCCATGCGATTAACGGCCACTTGAACCATAAATATTCAAGAGTAGTACTTAAATTAATAATGGCTAGTATAATGATAACGGCCGAGTAAATGGTTATATGAAAATCAAATGCAGATTTTGCCTTTACGCTTTTCTTGGCCCATTGGTAAACTTCTCTATTTTTCATAATGCTTTCATCTTTGACAGATAGTTCAGCGGTCATATTTGGGATAACCATCGGTTGATGTTCATACCCCTATCTTGTGGTAAATATATCCGCTAACATAAAAATAATCAATGACTTAGGTCATTAAAAGATGTAATTGTGCTGATATTTGTCATTTATAACTCAAGGGTATCGCAGTACCTTTTGGTTCAGTTATAATGGAGATATAAGGAATCTCACCAAATCAATAAAAATGAAAACAAAAACACAATTGTTCTTAGAACTTTGGAGCGAGGCCAGAACTCGGTATACAAAGCAACTCGAAAATATTACAGAAGAAGATTTGAAGAAGAGGCTTCCACCTTCTGTTAATAGTGTGGGTTTTTTGATGCGGCATATCGGGGATGTTGAACTACTGTTTGCCAAGAACGTTTTTGGTGGTGAAGGGGTAAAGGTTATCGCTAAAACGGTCATTGTCCAAACGGATACCCGCGAATGGACTAATCTTACCGAACTTAAGGAGTATACAACTCTTTCCTTTAATACTCTAAAAGCGATAGTAGCACTACAGACCGACTCAGATTGGGAAACTACAATAACTACCAAAGAATTTGGAACAAAGACCAAAGCGGAAGCATTTGGGCGAATTGTGTCACATACCAATCATCATGCTGGGCAAATGGCAATTTTACTTAAATATGGAAATGATTTCAAATAGTATTTAAGCCTAGGTTCCAAATTTCACTCCACTGGCTTCAAACCCTTCCATCTTTTAAGAGTAGGTAGCGTGCTATGTGCCATAATCGTAGCTTCTTCTATGGTCATACCCATTTTATGGGCTATATCGATATTCTTTTCAATCCTTTCTTCCAAGGAAATTCCATGGTCTACGAATTTTCCTTTTAGGTAACAGAAATGACAGTATTCCGTATTTACGGTTTGGTCTTTATTGGTGCCAAAATCGGACAGTTTATGCATTGGCATTCCACAACTTTCGCAAATATTAGTATGAGTTGAAGTTTTCATGTACTAGTGCTTTATACTATTATAGCTTCGGCTCGGAAGATAGACCCCTTTCTGAACGTGTGGAATGATTTAAATCAGTGAACTGAAAATTCATAAACGACCCTTAGGGAAAAAGTGCAGGTCCCGTATCAAATTACTTTTAGTCTTTTTTACCTCTTGGCAATACTTCTTCGGGGAATGGAAAAAGAATAGTAGAATTCTTTTCAGCGGCGATATTCGACAAGGTTTGATAGAGCCTTAACTTTATGGCAGAGGGCGACTTATCTATTTGTAAGCCTGCCGCTAGAAGCTTTCCTGCAGCTTGTTCCTCCGCTTCTGCAAGAATAATCCTCGCTCTTCTTGAACGTTCTGCCTCGGCTTGGTTCGCCATCATTCTTCTCATATTTTCAGGCAGTTGAATGTCCTTTATCTTCACATCAATGATTTCAATACCCCAGCGATGGGTTTCAGTCTCCACGATATTTTTGATATTCTTACCCATTTCTTCCCTTTTGGAGAGAATGGTGTCCAATTCTACTTTACCACAAACATCCCTAAGCGCTGCCTGAGAAAGTTGGGTAATCGCAAAGGAGAATTCTTCCACTTCAAGAACGGCCTTTTCAGGGTCGCTTATCTTAAAAAAAACAACCCCATCAATACTACAGGGTACATTATCTTCGGTCATCACTTCTTGAGAAACAATGTTAGTGGTGATTACACGTATATCTACCTTTTGAATGGTCTCTACAAAAGGGATAATCCACCTAAGGCCAGGTTGCAAAATTTTTACGTACTTCCCAAAACGGAATTTCAAGGCTCTTTTATATTCGAATACAACACGTATTCCGGCAAATAGAAACAGCACTAAAATAATAATAAATAATATTGATATCTTCATGGCTATAGATTTTTAATAGTTTGAAACGACTAGGACTTAGCCTTTCTTTTTGACAGAGAGACTGGGGCTATAGGGCAATCTAAATATAAGCTTAAAGCCAGAGGTCACAAATGACCTAAGTCATTGTTGAAAAAAGTCTTCTAAAATACCTTCACCTCAAATCATATTTAGAATGAAAGGTATTTTAAAATTGGGAAGCGTTTCAGGAATCAAAATCGAAGTACATTGGACATTTACACTTTTATTAGTTTGGGTTGTTATCGCTGAATTGCAAAGAGGCGGTAACTTATCGTCGTCTTTGTTTAGTATTGCACTTCTATTGCTATTGTTCGTTTGTGTAGTGCTGCATGAGTTAGGTCACGCCCTAACTGCAAAAAGATTCCGTATTATCACAAAGAAAATTACCTTACTTCCTATTGGTGGTATGGCCACGATGGAAAAATTGCCGGAGAAACCGCTACAGGAAATAGCGGTAGCTCTTGCAGGACCTGCTGTGAATGTTATTATCGCCTTTATTCTATACTTTATAGTTCCGGTTAAAAGCTATTTCGGTACAGAGCCTGTAAAAATTTTGGAATCACTGAACACACTCAGTTTGGAGACTTTTCTTTTTTACCTTTTTGTTGCCAATGTGATGTTAGTATTGTTCAATCTTATTCCTGCTTTTCCTATGGATGGTGGTAGGGTATTTAGAGCATTGTTGGCATTGAAAATGGATAGGGCTAAGGCTACATCTATAGCCGCAGGACTTGGGCAGATGATGGCTGTTTTCTTTTTTCTTTTGGGTGTACTTTATAATCCTTTCCTAATATTGATTGCTTTGTTCATTTTTGTAAGTGCCTATGGGGAAAACCAAATGGTACAACAACATTCCCTGTTGGATGGTCATACGGTAAAGGAAGCCATGTTAAAATATAGTACACGATTACACCCAGAAGATACGGTGCAAAAGGCAATAGATACCTTGCTTTCCGGGTCTGAAAAAGATTTTGTAGTAACCGATGACAACAAAATCGTAGGGGTGCTTTACCAAAAGGATATTATTAAAAATGCAGGCAGTCCATCCCTGTTGCTTAAGGAAATTATGGATAATTCGTACAAAACCGTTCCTATGGATTTAGAAATCATAAATGTATTAGAACTGGTTGCTAAAGAAAAGAAAAATTTCTTTCCGGTAACCCAGAACGGCCAATTGGTGGGTGCTATCGATACCAATAATATCAGTGAGTTTATTCTTATAAAAACTACAAAAGACTAACTGTTGCAACGAAAGATTCAAATCATCGTCCACTTCTATTAGCCTATTACTTTAATGCAAAAGGCATATCTTTAATTCAAATTGCAGCATATATGATTATTCATCATTTTGAGGAAGAAAACTCCCTTTTAAACCAATTCATAGCAGAAATAAGGGATGTAGAAATCCAAAAAGACGCTATGCGCTTTCGTAGAAATATCGAGCGCATCGGTGAGATTTTAAGCTACGAACTTAGCAAAACACTAAATTATCAAGGCAAAACGGTAAAAACTCCCTTCGGTAGCAAAGAAATGTCGCTAGCTGAGGACAAGTTGGTACTCTGTTCTGTGTTAAGAGCGGGATTACCCTTACATCAAGGCATGCTGAACTATTTTGACGGAGCTGAAAATGCCTTTATCTCAGCTTATCGCCATCATCGGGGAGATGAAGATGCTTTTGACGTTATCGTAAACTATTTTGCAGCACCCTCTTTAGATGGTAAGACCTTAGTGTTGACAGATCCTATGTTAGCCACAGGAAAAACATTGGAAAATGTACTGAACGTATTAAAAGGTCATGGTGAACCGAAGCAGATACATATCCTTTCAGTAATCGGTTCTCAGACAGGTATCGAACATATCAGAAAAGTGTTCCCGGAAAACACCCATTTGTGGATTGCGGCCATTGATGACAAGCTTAACAAAAAAGGTTACATTCTTCCAGGTATTGGCGATGCTGGAGATTTGGCTTTTGGGGAAAAACTGTAGGTAAAATAATCTTTCTAATTTATTTTATATGCTCAGAATAGTCTTAACACATATGATATTCGTCATTTGAGTCAGACTTATATTGATATAGCTTGCCTTGACTAATAAGCGAACCTTATGAACCAAAGCACAGAACCAAAATTTCTCTTTTATACAGGTAAAGGCGGTGTTGGAAAAACGACCTTGGCTTGCGCTATGGCCGTAAAACTAGCCGAAGAAGGAAAAAAAGTATTATTAATATGTACTGACCCAGCTTCAAATTTGAAAGATGTTCTTGATTTCGAAATTGGAGATACTATAAAACAGCATAATAAAGTACCTAATCTTTTTATTGTTAACCTTGATCCAGAGAAATCTGCTCAGGAATATAGAAGTAGAGTTCTGGAACCATTAAAAAAAACGACCAACCAGCAAGAATTAAATAAAATTGAAGAAGGATTATCAGGTGCATGCACCACAGAAATCGCTTCCTTTGATGAATTTTCTAGATTCATAACAGGCGAAGGAGAGGTAGAAGATATTGATGTTGTAATTTTTGATACTGCTCCAACAGGACATACGATTCGATTGCTAGAATTGCCATCGGCATGGGATTCGTTTTTGGAAAAAAACCCACAAGGGGCATCTTGTATAGGCCCGTCTTCAGCACTCAAGAGCAGTAAGGAAAGATATAAACGAGTTATTGAGAGTTTGCGAGACCCAAAGAAGACTGTTTTCCATTTAGTTGCAAGGACCGACAACGCTTCCTTAAAAGAAGCTGCAAGAACCAGCAAAGAGCTAAAGGAACTTGGCTTTTCAAATCAACAATTATCCATTAATGGCGTATTCTCTGCCTTGGATGAAACCGATTTGCTCGCTAAAAAAATACAATCTATTGCCCAACATAACTTGAAGAATTTACCAACTGTTCTTCAAACTATGGAAAGAATAGATTACCCCTTGCTTCCATACAATTTACTTGGTATAGAAAAGCTCAAATCTGTCTTCGATAAAAAATTGCAAGAAGAAATAATTAAGTCTGAAACAAACCTGAGTAAGCCAACATCCAGTATAAACAAAACAATAAAATCATTGGTTGATGAACTAGAAAATACTAGTGGCAAAGGATTGATTATGACCATGGGCAAAGGTGGCGTTGGAAAAACTATAGTGGCTGCGTCAATCGCTACACTTCTTGCTAAAAGAGGACATAAGGTATTATTAACCACAACAGATCCAGCAGCCCATGTGAATGATTTCATCAATCAATTAGACAAAATTCCTGAGAATTTGGTAGTGGAGAGAATTGACCCAAAGGCCGAAACAAGAATTTATATGGATAAAATTTTAAAGCAGAAAGGTAAAGGATTGGACCTTGAAGAGCGAAATTTGCTAATTGAAGATTTGAAATCGCCTTGCAGCGAAGAGGTTGCGGTCTTTAACGCTTTTTCTAAAGCCATACATAAAGCAAAACACCAATACGTTGTTATGGATACTGCCCCAACAGGACATACCCTTTTACTTCTTGACACTACCGGGAGTTATCATAAAGAAGTGATGAAGACTACCAATGTGGATCCAAGTAGAATTACCACGCCATATATGAGTTTACAAGATGAAGATTTTGCAAAAATTATGTTAG
>JBLICT010000034.1:0-19594 GCA_047632415.1 Maribacter sp. | reverse complement strand
TAATTCCAAATCTTTATAGAGCACTCTTTTAATAATGGTATCAAAATTACCCGTTTCTTTCTTTATTGCATAAATCACGGTAGGGTCTGCCTGAAGTAGCATTCCTGTCCTCAAACGGTTCAAATAAAGGCCTGCAACTTTAGGGCGCTCATCAATCTTAGCGGTTTCTTTGTGCACGATAGACGCCAAGGCTACCACCTCATTAGGGCTTAATCCTAGCGCTTTGGCCTTTTCTTTTCGTGGAGCGCTCCAGAAACGATTGTATTCTTTTAACATTCTAGACCTAAACTCCTCTGCATTGGTATTCCAAAAGAACTCATAACTATTGGGAACGTATAAGGCCAACCTATTTTCTAAATCCATCTGATGCTCGGATAGAAACGCTTCATTATTAAATGCATTAAGCAAGCTTGTACTATCCGCTTCTATTTGGACCGCAATTCTACCGGCAAGGTCAGCCAAAGTTTCCTGATTGTTGAAAGCGACTTTTACCGGCACATTCCCCACTCTAAGGCTATTGATAATCTCATTATTGTTCATCCCTTTCCCTATTCGGTACTTACCCGCCTTAATATTATGGGAATAGCCCTTTTTATCGGCTGCAGATTCAAACGCGTCTACGTCCTTTAATAAGGGTTCAAGGCTTTTCTTTACCTCAGAAAAAGATGCATTGGTACGGATAAAAACAAAAGCTTCAGCATTCTTAAATGCCGTATTCGGTGTAAAAAAAGCACCGTAAACCATAAAGGCAAAAATCCCACCCGCTACAAGACCTAACAAAATCAAGCTTAGTAAAATTCTTTTAATATTCATTAGTTGTTAATTTTTTGAAACAAAACCTCATTCTTATATCGTCCATTACTGCTAATCCAATCTTTTTTTACCCCGACTTTTAAAAAACCTGATTTTTGGAAAAGATTTATACCCCTTTCATTTTCCTCTAGGATATTGGCATAAAGTTGCCTTAGCTCTAGTGTTGAAAAGGCATAATTAGAAAGTAGCTCCAAAGCCTCTGCCCCTATTCCCTTATTCCTATCAGCTTCCTTTACTATAACGATACCAACACCGGCACGCTTGTGTTTTGGGTCAAAATCAAATAAATCAATCAAGCCTAAGGTAATCCCCTCAGAGCCACAAATGACCAAACGCAACTGTTTTACTTCGTAGATATCCCTATGGGCATTCTCCAAATAAAATTCAAGCACACTTCTTGAGTATGGAGTTACCGTACCGCTTATTTCCCATACATGGGTATTATTCTCTATGTCGTAGAGAAACTGCAAATCTTCCTTTTCCAAGGCTCTTAAAAATAGATTTTTACCTTTTAAAAGTTCCATTGCACCTCCCCTTTAAAGACCTGTTTAGCCTCTCCGATTAAATAAATTTGTTCATAACCGTTGGATTTAGGAACAAAAGTCACTTCTAATTCACCACCCAATACCTTTACTTTTATTTTCAACCCTTTGGTTGTTCCTTGCGAATACATTGCGAGCGCAACTGCAGTAACACCTGTGCCACAAGAGAGGGTCTCATCCTCTACACCCCTTTCATAGGTGCGTACAGAAAACGCGCCACCTTCATCTTGTTCTACAAAGTTGATATTACTACCCTCTTTTCCATAAAGTCCAAATCGTAGTTTAGCGCCTTCCTTTATTACATTAAACCGAGAAAGTTCGGAAACCATTTGAACATGATGAGGAGAACCTGTGTTTATAAACACGGCACCAGGTTTGGATTTTATTTCTTCAACATCAAGCATTTTAAGATGTACGATAGCCCCCTTAACAGTTGCATGGTGCAAACCATCTGCAGCACGGAAATTGGTTTCGTTTCCGATTATATTTAAAAACTGTGCAAAGGACACAATACAACGCCCTCCATTCCCACACATCGTACTTTCATTACCATCCGAATTATAATACACCATCTTAAAATCTGACTGCGCATCCGTTTCTAGCAATATCAGTCCATCAGCACCAACTCCAAATCTTCTATCACATAAATACGCTATCAATTGCGTATCGTTTCTTGGAAATGTTCGTTGACGATTATCAATCATCACAAAGTCGTTTCCTGTACCTTGATATTTATAAAAGTTAATTTTCATTAGGTGCGGAATAAAGCACAAATATAGGATTTTATTAAGGGTTTTTTGGTAGTTAAAATGTCGTTAAAGGCTAATTATGGGACATAAAATCAACTAATTTTACATGAAACGGAACAAATTTATAATACATGAAAAAAATAGGAAGCCTTTTGTTAGTCGCGGTTTTGGCTGGGGCAATTACTTTGGGAGCTTATAAACTCCTTTTTGAGAAAACCAATTATGCCATTGTACAGCAGCAGGAAAGTGGTTCGGTGATTAATACGAGTTTCACCCCAACATCGGCCAAAGGCGCTGGAATAAACGAAGTAGATTTCACGAATGCAGCCGAAACTACTGTAAACGCCGTGGTACACGTAAAAAATGTCACCTTAGGTAAAGTACCCACCTCCATGTTCGATTTCTTCTATGGTTCTGGGGGAACCGTTACACCGCAGGTAGGAACCGGATCTGGAGTTATCATTTCCCAGGATGGTTATATCGTAACCAATAATCATGTTATTTCGCGTGCCAACCAGCTACAAGTTACCCTTAACAACAATAAAACCTACGAAGCGGAACTTATAGGTGCGGATCCGAACTCGGACATTGCATTAATAAAAATCGAAACCGATGATAAACTGCCTTATTTAACCTTTGGCGATTCTGATAATACAAAAATCGGAGAATGGGTTTTGGCCGTTGGCAATCCGTTTAATCTAACCTCTACCGTAACAGCCGGTATTGTGAGCGCGAAAGCTAGAAGTTTGGATACGAGAACAAACCAATCCTTTATACAGACCGATGCTGCGGTAAACCCGGGCAACTCGGGCGGAGCTTTGGTTAATACAAATGGGGACCTAATCGGTATTAACACCGCAATTTCCTCTCAAACGGGTTCTTATGTAGGTTACTCTTTTGCTGTACCAAGTAATATTGCCAAAAAAGTAGTGGACGATATTATGGAGTACGGAAACGTTCAAAAGGGATTTATCGGAATACGACCTGCGCCAGTAAACACACCAGATGCGGTAGAACGCGGTATTAGTAATATAGATGGTGTATATATTGAATCTATAGAGGCAGAGTCCGGCGCATACGATGCAGAATTAAAAATTGGAGATATCATAAAAAAAGTGGACAATATTGATGTACATAAATTTCCCGATTTAACCGGCTATCTTTCTACAAAACGCCCTAAAGATACCGTACAAATGGTGATAGAAAGAGAAGACGAACTGCTAGAGGTAGCGGTAGTTCTTAAAAAACGACAAACCCTAAACGTTGCTGAAATGGGATTGGAAGTTACAAATCTTACCGATTCCGACAAGAAAATATTTAAAACCAAGCAGGGTGTTAAAATAACTGGAGTACCAGAAAGATATAGAGGTTATGGCCTTAAGGGCAAGGTTATTTTACAAGTCGATGACAAAGAAATTAAGGATATAGATGACGCAAAAACAGCCTTTGGCGCCATATCAAGATATGGAAAAACCGTTATCACTATGATAAGTGAGGATGGAGAACGAGAGCGGCTCATCTTTCAATAACCAAAACATAAATATAAAGCACCTTTTTAAAAGGTGCTTTTTCTATGAAATAAAGCTGCCAAAACGCTTGAAATATGTAGTTTTGCACCAGGTTAAACAACCCAAAACTAACTATGTCACGTAACATACCTTACGAAAAAGAATTAGCTTTTCAAGCAGACCGCAGAAAAGCAACTACCGAATTTATTAAAATTGTCAGCGATCTTTGGTATGACAAATCTATAGAAATCGTCCTATTTAAAAATCAGGTTATAGACAAGAATGTGAGTGACATTATTCACTTACATGAGTATGCAGGAGAATTTGTTCAAAAACCGATTTCTATCTTTGATTCTGTTGAATTATTGAGAGCGATAAACGACATTAAACTTCCTCCATCCAAGCTAGACATTGGTAAACTAACTTATGAGTATCATGCAGACGACAATCACTTTAACAATGTTAAGGCGTTTGTTATTGAAAAATTGAAAGATGCATCAGACACGGCAGGTATAAAACCGAAAGACGTAGTCCTTTACGGTTTTGGTAGAATTGGCCGTTTGTTAGCAAGAGAACTCATGTCCAAAACAGGCAAGGGTAATCAACTTAGGTTAAGGGCTATTGTTGTTAGGGGTGCAGAAGATGCCGATGTTTTAGAAAAAAGAGCCAGCCTATTGCGAACAGATTCGGTTCATGGTACCTTTTCAGGAACCGTGCGGGCCGACTTTCAAAATAATGCACTTATTATAAACGGCACCACGGTACATCTTATTCATGCTAGTAATCCCGAGGAAATAGATTACACTGCCTACGGTATAGCCGAGGCATTGATAATTGACAATACAGGCGCGTTTAGAGATAAAACCGCGCTCTCCAGGCATTTAATTGCCAAAGGTGTGTCAAAGGTATTGTTGACAGCCCCAGGCAAGGGAATTCCAAATATTGTGCATGGTGTAAACCATATGGATTATGATCCGGATACCACTAAAATATGTTCTGCTGCGTCTTGCACCACAAATGCAATAACTCCGATACTTAAAGTGATAGAAGATTCTTTAGGAATCAAAAAAGGACATTTAGAGACGATACATGCCTATACAAACGACCAAAATCTGGTAGATAATATGCATGATAAACTCAGAAGAGGTAGAGCTGCAGGGTTAAACATGGTACTTACGGAAACTGGAGCGGGAGAGGCGGTGGCCAAAGCATTACCTTCCTTAAAAGGAAAACTAAGCTCTAACGCTATTAGAGTTCCCGTACCTAATGGATCATTGGCCATCCTTAACCTTGACTTAACAAATAAAACTTCTTTAGAAGGCGTCAATACGATATTGAAAAAATATGCCCTTGAAGGGGATTTGGTAGAACAAATAAAGTACTCATTGAGTAAGGAGTTGGTATCCTCCGATATTGTGGGTACCTCTGCGCCTGCTATTTACGATAGCAAAGCGACTATCGTCTCAGATAATGGAAAAAATCTGATACTTTATATTTGGTACGATAATGAATATGGCTACTCCCATCAAGTAATGCGCTTGGCAAAATATATCTCTAAAGTACGGAGATACACTTATTATTAAAAAAACAACAGTGTGAAACATCTCAACACTATGGCTTTTGCGTAGGTATAAACCTAGAGTAAGCTTTGCTTTTTTTTTCCTAAATTGATATTAATAAATTACTTTAGTTATCTCTAAATCAACTTTTAACGCCAATACAAATGAAAATCCCTAAATTACTCTGTCTCTTGACAGTCCTACTTACTGTTACTTTTAATTATGCCCAAGAAACCAAAGCTGCAGATAAACTCTCGCTTGATGAAGGTCCCATAAGCAATCAGTTTGATTATATTTCTCAAAAATCAGGTAATTACCGTGCTGATGGAGTACGCTACGAGGTAGTAAAAGAAACCAACTTATATAAGCTTAGAAAAAATGTGCTGGACTCCTTAGTCGCCATATCTAAAAAGACATCAGAATTAAAGTCTACCATATCCGAACATGAAACCACTATTACCTCGCTAAACAAAAAATTAGAAGAAACAACAACAAGTTTAACTGCCGTTAGTGAGGAAAAAGACAACATGTCACTGCTTGGAGCCTCAGTATCAAAAGGCACCTATAACGTTATATTATGGACCATTATCGGGGCACTTTTTTTGCTTTTAGGCCTTTTTATATATAGGTTTAGAAATAGCAATATTCTTACACAAGAAGCAAAACAAAACCTCTCTGAACTAGAATTAGAATATGAAGACCACCGCCGAAGAGCTTTGGAAAGAGAGCAAAAAATTAGTAGACAATTACAAGACGAAAGAAACAAACAGAAAAAAATCAAATAACATTAAAACTCCCTTTTGGGAGTTTTTTTATATCCTATGGTAACGATAAAACAGGCTACTGAGGCAGAACTCAATGATATCGCCCCGCTCTTTAATGCATATCGTGTTTTTTACGGGCAAACTCCAAATGAGACGGCAGCGTTAGCTTTTATTGAAGATAGATTCGTCAAAAAAGATTCTATTATTTTTTTAGCTTATGAAAAACAAGTCCCAGTAGGGTTTACCCAGCTATATCCTACCTTTTCATCGGTCTCACTTAAAGCGTCACTTATACTTAACGACTTATACGTAATTGAAGCAAACCGCAACGCAGGCATCGCTAAGCGTTTGTTAGACACAGCGAAAATATACTGTCGTAATAATAGTTACAAAGGCCTGAGCTTGGAAACGGCAACCGACAATCCAGCCCAACATTTATATGAAAAACTAAGTTGGAAAAAAGATGTTCATTGTTTTCATTACTTTTGGTCGGCCAAATAAACAAGGTTAAAAACAACTATGAGAATAGATATTATCACTGTACTCCCAGAACTATTAAAAAGTCCGTTTGACGCCTCTATATTAAAAAGAGCCATAGAAAAAGGCTTGGTAGAAGTCAATTTTCATAATATTAGAGACTATACGGACAAAAGCTACAACCAAGTAGATGATTATCAATTTGGTGGTGGAGCCGGAATGGTGATGATGATAGCACCTATAGACAAGTGTATCTCCAAACTGAAATCGGAACGGGAATATGACGAAATCATCTACATGACTCCAGATGGCGAGACATTAAACCAACAGGCCTCTAACAGCTTGTCTTTACTGAAAAATATAATTATACTTTGCGGGCATTATAAGGGCGTAGATCAACGCGTACGGGATGCCTTTATTACTAGAGAAATATCCATTGGTGATTACGTGCTTTCCGGTGGAGAATTAGGAGCAGCAGTTTTATGTGATACCATCATTAGATTGATACCAGGCGTACTTAATAATGAAACCTCTGCCCTCACCGATAGTTTTCAAGATGGATTATTGGCGCCGCCCGTTTACACAAGACCTGCAGAATACAAGGGTATGAAAGTTCCCGAGATACTTTTGAGTGGTAATTTTGGAAAAATAGAGACCTGGAGAGAGGATCAGGCACAGGAAAGAACAGAAAAATTACGGCCAGACCTATTGGAATAGTCCATCGTTTTAAAGTCTACAAAGAAAAATATATGAAAAATACTTGTAGATTCTAATTTTAGAATTATTTTTGCACACTGTTAAATTAACCTCTGACGATAATCGTGAACGTTGTTTTAATCTAATTCCGATATTAAAAGATAAAATGGAATCATTAATTAAGTTTGTTCAGGACGAATTTGTAACGAAAAAAGAATTTCCAAAATTTTCCGCTGGAGACACTATCACTGTGTATTATGAAATTAAGGAAGGTGAAAAAACACGTACCCAGTTCTTTAAGGGCGTGGTGATACAAAGAAGAGGTTCTGGAGCAACAGAAACATTTACTATTCGTAAAATGTCCGGTACTGTGGGTGTGGAACGTATATTCCCAGTAAACCTACCGGCTTTGCAAAAAATAGAGATCAACAAAAAAGGTAAAGTACGTAGAGCTCGTATCTACTACTTTAGAGAGTTGACAGGAAAGAAAGCAAGAATAAAGGAAGTAAGGTCTTAACAGGCATATTTCTTGAAGTAAAAAGCACCAACTTTATAGTTGGTGCTTTTTTTTATGAACATTTGTTTATAACCTATGTTCATAGCCTATTGATTTTTAATTAGATAAAAATAAGGTGCGTTTGCTTATAATTTAGTATCTTGAGAATGTTATAAGGAAATAAATCAGTATTTAATATTGATTTAATCTTGAAAACTATAAAGTTTACGTTCTTATATTGTTGTTCCGTCATGAGTGTAATATATTGTTCTCAAAAGCAATTACACTATCTGAAGCATTTTAGCTTAATAGGCTGTCGCCTTTTTTGATATTTTGGACATATGTGCAATTACTGTACTATGTTAAGACAATAAAAAGTAATGCAAAGTATTCTTTTGGTTATCCAATCAAAAGATGAATCGCATATCAAACGTTGAATTAGTTATGCGGACGCAATCAATGGTTGCCGTTTTAATTTAATATTGAAACAAACAAAATCCGTAAACGACTTCTAAAAAGCCATATCAATGTACTTGTACGATGATATGGCTTTTGTTATTCTACCTGTACAAAATGCAAGAACATTCCGCCAATTCCTATTTAACAAGCCTAGATAATATTGTATCTTTGATTTGCTTGAATTAAAACCAACACGCATGTCCAAGATTTTTTATACCAAAACAGATGAGGCGCCAGCTTTGGCTACCGAATCTTTTTTACCAATAGTAAAGGCTTTCACAAAAACTTCAGGAATTGAAATAGAGACCAAAGATATTTCTTTAGCAGGTAGAATAGCTGCTACATTTCCAGAATACTTGAATAAAAGTCAGCAAATCAATAATGATTTGGATGAACTAGGTCAGATGGCCAAGATGCCGGAAGCAAATATCATTAAACTCCCTAATATAAGTGCATCTGTTCCACAGTTAAAAGACGCCATAAAAGAATTACAAGCCAAAGGTTATAACTTACCCAGCTACCCAGACGAACCTACCTCTGACGCTGAAAAGGAAATAAAAGTAAAATATGATAAAATAAAAGGAAGCGCTGTAAACCCTGTACTTAGAGAAGGAAATTCGGACAGGCGCGCCCCACGTGCTGTTAAAAATTACGCCAAAAAGAACCCTCATAAAATGGGTGCTTGGAGTGCAGATTCTAAGACGCATGTAGCCACCATGGACCACGGAGATTTTAAATCCAATGAAAAATCCGTAACACTAGGAAGTGCAACAAATGTGAAAATCACACTTACGACCCCCAACAATACGGCAACTATACTAAAAGATAAAATAGCCCTGCAAGCAGGAGAAATTATCGATGCAACCGTACTAAGTAAAAAAGCTTTACTCGCTTTTCTTTCCGAACAAGTGACAGACGCCAAAGAGAAAGGAGTGCTTTTCTCAGTTCACATGAAAGCCACTATGATGAAGGTTTCCGATCCCATTATTTTTGGTCATGTGGTAGTTACTTTTTTAGCACCCATATTTGAAAAGTACGCAGCTATTTTTACTGAATTAGGTATCAACCCTAATTATGGTCTTGAAAACCTGTATAGTAAGCTAGAGAAACTCCCGCAAAGCGAAAAATCAGTTATAGAGCAAGACATTGCGAGTGTTTTAGCGGACAGACCAGCACTGGCGATGGTGAATTCAGATAAAGGAATCACAAACTTACATGTCCCTAGCGACATCATCATTGATGCCTCTATGCCTGCTATGATTCGTAATTCTGGACAGATGTGGAACGCAGAAGGAAAAGCCCAAGACACAAAGGCAGTAATACCAGACAGCAGTTATGCAGGGATTTATAGCGAAACCATTAATTTTTGTAAAAAACATGGTGCATTTGACCCTACTACAATGGGTACTGTGCCCAATGTTGGTCTTATGGCACAAAAAGCTGAAGAATATGGTTCACACGACAAAACTTTTGAGATAAAGGAAGATGGTGTAGTTAGAGTTGAGGATATAAAAACTGGAGAAACACTAGTAGAACATACTGTAGAAAACGGTGATATATGGCGTATGTGCCAAGTAAAGGATGCTCCTATCCAAGATTGGGTCAAGCTAGCTGTTTCTAGGGCAAAGGCGACTCAAGACCCAACCATTTTTTGGCTAGATAAGACTAGAGCACATGATGCAGAAATCATTAAAAAAGTAAATACATACCTACCAGAATATGACACCGAAGGATTAGATATACGCATCCTATCCCCTATTGAAGCTACCCTGTTTACGTTGGAACGCATGAAGGCGGGTAAGGATACCATTTCTGTCTCAGGTAACGTACTACGAGATTATTTAACGGATTTATTCCCAATCTTAGAAGTTGGCACCAGTGCAAAAATGCTTTCTATTGTTCCCCTAATGAATGGCGGAGGCTTATTTGAAACAGGAGCTGGAGGCTCGGCACCTAAACATGCAGAACAATTTTTAGAGGAAGGGCATTTACGATGGGATTCTTTAGGTGAATTTTTGGCCTTAGGCGTTTCCTTAGAGTTTTTTGGAGAAAAGAACGATAATGCAAAAGCTAAAATTTTGGGTAATTCTTTAGATAGCGCCACGGAAAAATTTCTATTGAACAACAAATCACCCTCAAGAAAGGTTAATGAATTGGATACCAGAGGAAGCCATTTTTACTTGGCAATGTACTGGGCAGAAGCGTTGGCCGAACAAAATGAAGATTTAGAACTAAAAGCTATTTTTATGAAGGTGTTTTCCGAAATACAAGGTAAAGAAGAACAGATTTTAGACGAACTGATAAAAGCTCAGGGGTCTGCCCAAGATATTGGTGGATATTACAAACCAAACGCCGAGTTAGCAGGGAAGGCTATGCGCCCAAGCGTGACGTTCAATTCTATTTTGGACAAGATTTAACAGCACCTTCTAGAAGTATATAAAAAGGCCTTCAAATTTGAGGGCCTTTTTTTGACTAAAAAATATTACGGTTTCCAGCGCTATTTTATATCTGGTTATTTTTAAAAAAAGCTTTTATGAAGCAGACCACTTTCGTGTCGTCCTTACTATTCTTATTTTTCTCGATACATTCCTTTTCACAACAGAAATATACACTTAGCGGCACAATTATAGAAGAAAGTAGCAACGAAACCTTAATCGGGGTAACCGTTGCCTTTCCAACTTTGGGAACAGGTGTGGTGACCAATGAATATGGTTTTTATTCCATCACACTTCTAGAAGGCGAGTATGAACTGCTGGTAAGTTATTTAGGCTTTGAAGAAGTGGTGAGTAGCATCAATCTAAATACAAATACAAAAATAGATTTTAAGCTCAAGGAGGCTGCGGAACAACTAGAGGAAGTCGTTGTTACACAGAATATAGAAAAAATGGACATTAGAAAGCCTCAAATGAGCGTGAATACGTTGTCTGTAGAAACTATTAAAAAAATCCCCGTTATTCTCGGTGAAGCGGACATTATTAAGTCAATTCTATTATTGCCAGGAGTCACGAATGCTGGTGAAGGAGCATCTGGTTTTAACGTTAGAGGAGGTTCTGTTGACCAAAACCTAATTCTTTTGGATGAGGCTATCATTTTTAATTCCTCTCATCTCTTCGGGTTCTTTTCCGTATTCAATCCGGATGCGATAAAAGATATAAAGTTATATAAAGGCGGTATTCCCGCACGCTATGGCGGAAGGGTATCTTCTGTATTGGATATTTTTCAAAAAGAAGGGAACAGTAAACAACTAAAAGTTAACGGCGGTATCAGTGCCGTAGCAAGTCGACTTTTAATAGAGGGGCCCATTGTAAAGGATAAAGCGGCATTTCTCATCGGTGGCCGAGGTTCTTATGCACATTTGTTCCTTCCGCTATTCGATTTGGACAACACCGCCTACTTCTATGATTTGAATACGAAAATCAACTATAAAATCAATGATAAAAATAGTGTTTTTCTCTCGGGTTATTTTGGAAGGGACGTATTCGGCATCAGCGAAAGCTTTGTGAATACCTACGGTAATGCGGTAGGTAACTTCAGGTGGAACCATTTATTCTCCGATAAATTATTCTCCAACCTTTCCTTAATCTATTCCGATTACTATTACGGACTTAAGCTGGATTTTGTAGGATTCAATTGGAACTCGGGGATTCAGAATTTCAACGTGAAATATGATTTAAAACTTTACCTAAACGATAAGCTACAAATTAATTACGGTGTCAATAACATTTACTATCAGTTTAACCCTGGAAAGATTGAGCCTAGCAATGATACTTCAGGGATTGTTGAAGATCAGCTAACCCAAAAATATGCTAATGAATTTGCGGCATATATTGATGTGGAACATAGGGTTACGGATAACCTTAGCCTTGGTTACGGACTCAGGTTGAGCAACTTCATACGTTTGGGACAGGATGAACTAAACGTTTATGAGAATGACAACCCTGTCCGTTTTGATCCTATTTTATCTATTTACCAAGAAGCAGACCCCATTGCCGTTATAAATCCTGGAAGAGGCGGTAGTCTCGCAACGTTTAACAACTTTGAGCCACGACTTTCTATGTCGTACACGTTAAACTCCAATAGTTCGGTAAAAGCAAGCTATACACGTCTGGCGCAGTATCTACATCTACTTTCCAATACCAACTCTCCCACACCTTTAGATGTATGGACACCTAGCGGACCTTTTATAAAACCGCAATTGCTAGATCAGTACGCCTTAGGTTATTTTAAGGATATAGCTAATGGAGCCTATTCTTTTGAGACTGAAATTTTTTATAAGGACATCCAAAATAGAATAGATTATATAGACGGGGCAAACCTAATTGCCAATGATGCTATCGAGCAAGTTATTTTAAACGGAGAAGCAAGAGCTTATGGTCTAGAAATTTTATTCCGTAAAAATGAAGGTAGACTACAAGGTTGGTTGGCCTATACCCTATCCAAATCTGAACAACGTACTCCTGGGAGGGAACCTTTTGCAGGTGATGGATTAGGCACTACAGAAACGGGCATCAACTTTAGCGAATGGTACAATACGCCGTTCGACAAACCTCATGACGTTTCGCTTTTTGTGAGCTATGAATTGAGTGAAAAATGGAGTATTAATAGTAATTTTGTCTACCAAACTGGACAACCAACCAATTATCCTATTGGACAATTTGAATTTCAAGGCTTAACGGTCCCCTATTATGGCTTCAGAAACCAACAACGTCTTCCAGACTATAACAGAATAGATGTATCTGCCACCTTAAAGCCCACCAGAAATAAAACAAGAAAAATGCAAGGAGAATGGGTCTTTAGCATTTACAACTTATACAATAGAAGAAATGCAGCCTCTATAAATTTCAGGGAAAATCAAGATACCGGTTCAAATGAAGCTGTGAGAACAGCTATTTTTGGTATTGTACCCGCAGTTACCTATAACTTTAAATTTTAAGCCGATGCTAAAGTATATATACCTATTTATCATCTTTTTTAGTTTTATCGGATGCGAGGATGTTATCGACGTTGATTTGGATACAGAACCATCACGCTTAACGGTTGATGCCCTTATCCGCTTGGATACTAGTGAAAGTGTAACGACTGCGATTATTAAGGTTGGGCTAAGCAGCTCCTTTTTTGAGAAAAACATAGCCGTACAAGTAGACCAAATACGAATACAGAATCTTACTTACCAAGGAAATGGTCCCTTAGATGATAATTTCATTATTTTTAATGAAATAGACCTGGGTATTTACGAAGCATCTAAGAATACATCGTTTTTCACATCTGGGGAATTAACACTCACCATAAATTATAACGATGAAGTTTTTTTAGCACAAACGAGATTTGCGCCATCGGTTCCGTTCGATAGCATTATCCAAGGGGAAGCGGTGTTATTCTCGGGAGAGGAAACAGAAATAATCGTTTCCTTCACCGATACCCCGAACCAAGCTAATTTTTATGTTTTCGATTTTGACTTTAACGAATACCTTGTTTCTGAGGATACATTTTATCCAGGCCAACGATTTGAGTTCTCTTATTTTTATGATGATATTGAAGTGGGTACAACTTTAGACATAAGTATTTTAGGGGCAGATAAGTCCTTTTATAACTATATGGACCAGCTCATTGTACAGTCGGGCGGAAGTCAAGGGCCCTTTCAGACGCCTGCAGGAACGGTTAGGGGAAATATCATAAACGCAACAGGCATGAATAATAACTCAGTGAACGATAATGATGAACGCTCCGATAACTTTGCACTGGGTTATTTCGCGGTTGTACAAGAATTTAAGGAAAGTATTACCATTGAATAAAATCAAGTTTTACTAAATCTTAATTATAGTATGAGAACAGATAAAGATATTTTAGTTAAAGGAGTAAAAAGATTAGCCTACACCGTCATGTTAATGTTTTTAGCACCAATAGTAATATGGCAAGCATTTAAAAACGAGGAACATCCTTTATACTGGCCTGTGCTCATTGTTGGAATCATATTGGCTATTACTGCTATCGGCATGGGATTTAAGGGGATTTCTACAATTATGGAGTCCTTGTTCGGAAAAAAGAAAAAGAGTTAGTTTCTTGGAGCAGTTTTAGTCGGCTTTTTCCATTTATTTGATAGGTCGCCATAATTATAATCCAATACGCTTTCTTGCCGTTCTAATTTTTCAGCAGTAAACGCGCGTTGCAGAATGTCTTCGATAAGGTAGTCCTCTTCTATGATATCTGGATGAAACTCTTCCTTGATACTAATTTTAAACATCTTGGCCGTAGTATTGTACCAAAATGCACGCCAACCATTTCTAAGCTCTTTAACCAAGTCAAATGAAGTAGTTCCTGTCTGCCTATAGATGAGTTTTACCAATATCTGCCCCTCTGTACGGGTTAATTTTTTAAGCTCTTCGGAAAACTCACCTTCGATATACTTCTGTACTTTCTTAGTGTACTTTTTACGTTTTCTTGATTTTTTAATTCCTTTAAGGCTGTCGTTTAATTCCACCAAACGCTCTGCGGCTAATTTAGCATAAGGGTATACTTTATGCGTTTTTCTTCTTAGAATATAATAATGTAATTTATCGTCATAGGAAGTAAACTTCAATTTTCCAAATACGAATGCTTCCTGCAAATCAATAGAACTCCTAAAGACAGAATCCCCAGAAATAATAATGAGTTTTTCAGATACGGAATCCAATACCTGCTCGGGCACCTGAGCCTCTGCTTTTAGTATTCCTATAGGGAATAAAACCAATAAAATAAATCGTTGCATCATGGTATAGCTACTACAAATGTCTTGCCAAAATTAACGATAAATAGAGAAGTATAGTATTCAAAAACAAGCGAATATTGTTAAGTTTGTAGGTAAATAAATTAGACATGGCTAAAAAAGATATCATCACTAAGAAATCGCTCGATTTTTTTGAAAAATACCTGAATAATGCAGCTCCTACAGGTTATGAGTGGGAAGGGCAAAAAATATGGATGGAGTATTTAAAACCGTATGTAGATACTTTTATTACGGACACGTATGGGACAGCTGTAGGGGTAATAAACCCAGACGCCAAATATAAAGTGGTCATAGAGGGGCATTCTGATGAAATATCTTGGTATGTAAATTATGTCACGGACAATGGTTTACTTTATGTGATTCGTAATGGTGGTAGCGATCATCAGATTGCACCTTCTAAATGGGTAAACATTCATACTAAAAACGGGATTGTAAAAGGTGTTTTTGGCTGGCCAGCCATTCATACCAGAAAAGGCCCTAAAGAAGAATCACCCAAATTAGATAATATTTTTATAGATATAGGAGCCAAAGACAAAGAGGAAGTAGAGAAAATGGGAGTTCATGTTGGTTGTGTAATTACATACCCAGACGAATTTCAAGTACTTAACAAAGATAAATTTGTATGTAGAGCTATAGATAATAGGGCTGGCGGTTTTATGATTGCAGAAGTTGCAAGACTACTACATGAAAATAATATCACCTTACCTTTTGGCTTGTACATTACAAACTCAGTGCAAGAGGAAATTGGATTACGTGGGGCTGAGATGATTACTCAAACTATAAAGCCTAATGTTGCCATCATAACAGATGTATGTCATGATACCACAACTCCTATGATAGAAAAGAAAACGCAAGGACATACAGAAATGGGTGCTGGGCCCGTAATTTCATATGCACCAGCGGTTCAAAATAATCTTAGAGAACGTATTTTAGAAACTGCAGAAGCTAATAAGATTCCTTTTCAGCGCATGGCGGCTTCTAGAGCTACTGGTACAGATACAGATGCATTTGCTTACAGTAATGGCGGTGTAGCCTCGGCCTTGATATCCCTACCGTTGCGCTATATGCACACCACTGTAGAAACAGTTCACAAAGATGATGTTGAGAATGTTATCCGATTGATATACGAAACCTTATTAACCATAAAAGAAGGGGAAACTTTTAGCTATTTCGATTAAAACAAATTGATTAATGCTCTTTCTTTTCGAAAGGGCATTTTTTTTAATATGGATGAACTCCTAGACATTTTAGATATGGATGGTAACCCTACGGGAACCACAGCAATGAAGTCCAAAGTACATCGTATTGGACTTTTTCATGCTACGGTACACATCTGGTTTTATACTTCAGAGGGAGAATTACTATTACAACAACGAGGTAAAAACAAAGAAACCCATCCCCTACTTTGGGGAGTGTCCGTAGCGGGACATATTGGTGCAGGAGAGGAATTGGAGGTTTCAGCCATCCGCGAAATAGCAGAAGAAATTGGATTAACAAGTAAAAAAGGGTTACTTGAAAAAATAGGCGTTTTTAAATCAGTTCAGAAACACCATGAGTACTTGGTAGACTGTGAATTTCAGCACACCTTCCTTTGTAAACTTTCCGTTCCATTACATCGACTCAAAAAACAAGAAAGCGAAGTGGAGGCACTAAAGCTGATGCCAATACTGGGTTTTGAAAAGGAAATACAAGGGAATAAAACGGCACAAAAGTATGTACCTCATGAGTTTTCCTATTACCAAGATGTCATGAAAGCGATAAAAGAAAGACTATAAACTTGCAATAAAATCCCCCATAGCGCCAATATCATACGTTTTCTGTTCACCACTCTCCATATCCTTGACCACAAAAGAACTGTCTTTTAATTCTTGGTCGCCTAAAAGCACTACATAAGGTACATTTCTATTATTCGCGTATTTAAACTGCTTCTGTATTTTAGCATTGGAAGGATAAACATCGCTCTTTATTCCCGCTTTTCTTATTTGGGTGACCAATTTTAAAGAAGCAAGTGCCTCCTGTTCCCCAAAATTCAAAAAGAGCACATCCAAGGACTTTTCCAAGGATTTGGGAAAAAGGTCGAGCTCTTCCATCACCAAATAAATGCGGTCTAAACCAAATGATATACCCACGCCACTTACATCTTTTAATCCAAAAATACCGGTAAGGTCATCATAGCGTCCGCCACCTCCAATAGAGCCCATAGAAACACCATCTGGAGCACTGACTTCAAAAATGGTTCCTGTATAGTAATTTAGACCTCTTGCTAAGGTAACATCTATAGTCAAACGTGCCGATTGTAATTCTAGTTCGGAAATACTTTCTATAATGTAGCGCAGTTCAGCCACCCCTTTGGTACCTTCTTTAGAGTTTTGGAGCAATACTTCCAACTGTTCCATTTGTTGCGAATTGCTACCACTTAGAGAAAAAAGGGGTGCGGCCTTTTCAATGGCAGTATCGGAAATACCCTTTTCCCGCATTTCCTTTTTTACGTCTTCCTCGCCTATCTTATCCAGCTTATCAAGTGCCACAGTAAAATCTACCAACAAGTGTTTGGCACCAATGACTTCTGCAATTCCAGATAAAATCTTGCGGTTATTCAATTTTATGGTAGCTCCAGTTAATTTTAAATCTGTAAAAACAGCATCATACAATTGTACCAACTCTACTTCTTGCAGGAGGCTATCGGAACCAACCACATCTGCGTCACACTGAAAAAATTCTCTAAATCTTCCTTTTTGTGGTCGATCTGCGCGCCATACAGGCTGAATCTGATAACGTTTAAAAGGAAAATCGATTTCATTTTGGTGCATGACTACATATCGCGCAAAGGGTACTGTTAAATCGTAGCGCAAGGCTTTTTCGGAAATTTTAGGAGCTAATGAACCTGAATTTTTTGAACTATAGGTAACATCGTCCACCTTACTAATGAAGTCGCCTGAATTCAATATTTTAAAAATAAGCCGATCCCCTTCTTCCCCATATTTACCTAACAAGGTATCAGAGTTTTCAAACGAAGGCGTTTCTATAGGCAGATAACCAAAGGTTTGGAAATGCTTTTTTACAACGTCAAAAATATAGTTACGCTTACTTATTTCTTGTGGAGTAAAATCACGTGTTCCTTTGGGAATCGATGGTTTCTGTGCCATATATATGTTTTATCACGTCAAAGAAGTTTCGACTAAACTCAACTACCGATGAAGCGGTTTTTCTAGATGATATTAACAAAGATAGTTTTCCACTTAGTCCCTACCAAAAAGAGTAGTGGTTTTGTTTCTAGCTCACTGTTTACCCAGTTAGAACATGCAGGTATATTATAACAAGTACTATTAGTTCCTAAAGAGTAAAAAGAATCTCTTCAAAGCTAGGGAGCTTTAGGAGCTTCCATCATAGACTGGAACCACTGGTACAATTCCCCTTTAGTAATTACAGCACCTTGCTTAATTAATTGAAACTTATCTAGATTCTTTTCCTCCGTATAAGCTTTAGAAGCTGTCATGTATTCGACAAAGTCTGACTGCCAGTTTTTCTTGAACCAATTAAACCCTATTTCCGTGGTTAGATTGATTTCTGGGTTCATGACCTTTACAGCGATAAGCTTCATTTCCTTGTCGGCCAATTGGAACAGATGCATTTGCTGGTCAGAGAAATTCTCCAGATAGGCAACCTTGTTCAGCACGCCTTCCCAAATAAGATCGCTGAAGACATCCAATTCATCCTCGGCAATTTCTGGTGTATCCTGTTTGATTTTAGCCCACTCCTTGCCTGTAATAGATTGTGTTGCCAAAAAATTTATGAATTCTGGCTGTAATTCCTCCAATTGTTCTTTTGTAAGTCGGGTGTACTTCATAAGTATATCAAAAAAATAAGCCCTCCAGAAAACTGAAAGGCTTATATGTTCAAAATATTGAAAATTACTTCTTCTCAGCTACTACTTCAAAAGGGAAGTCTAAAACCACCTCTCTATGCAGTCTAATTTGTGCATTGTAAGGACCGGTTCTTTTAACAGAACCACCTAATATATTTATGAACTTCTTGTCAATATCGTGCCCTTGCTTTGAAATGGCATCTGCCAAATCAGAAACGGTTACAGATCCAAAAAGTTTATCTCCAGCACCTGTTTTAGCCCCAATCTTTAATTCCAATCCTTTAAGGGCATCGGCTACTTTACTAGCTGCATCAACAACTTTTTTCTCTTTGTGTGCTCTTTGCTTTAGGTTCTCTGCCAATACTTTTTTAGCAGAGGAGGTAGCCATAGCCGCTAACCCGTTAGGAATAAGGTAGTTTCTACCATATCCGTTCTTCACACTTACTACGTCGTCTTTAAAACCTAGGTTTTGTACGTCTTCCTTTAATATAAGCTCCATGATTCTTTTTTTTTATTTTAATAAATCACCAACGTATGGCATTAAAGCCAAGTGACGCGCTCTTTTTACAGCTTGCGCTACTTTTCTCTGAAACTTCAAAGAAGTTCCCGTAAGTCTTCTAGGTAACAATTTACCTTGCTCGTTTACCAATTTCATAAGAAAGTCTGCATCCTTGTAATCAACATATTTGATTCCGGATTTTTTAAACCTACAGTATTTCTTTTTGGTGTTGGTTTCAATATTTAATGGAGTTAAATACCTGATTTCCCCATCTTTTTTTCCTTTTGCCTGTTGTTGTAATGTTGACATAGTACTTAAGCTTTAGCGGTTTTGTTTCTTGTTCTTCTTCTTTCTGCCCATGATACTGCATGTTTGTCCAATTTAACGGTCAAAAATCGCATAAC
>JBLICT010000033.1:0-19672 GCA_047632415.1 Maribacter sp. | reverse complement strand
CCTCTGGTAATTCTGGTAAACGAGTTATCTGCATCTGCATCAGAAATATTGGCAGCAGCAATGCAGGATTACAAAAGGGGTATCGTAATAGGGAGTAAACAAACTTTTGGAAAAGGTACCGTACAAAACGTAATTCCTTTGTCGAACATTGTTCGTAGTAACGAGCATGGAGATTTAGGGGCTATTAAATTAACAACACAAAAATTCTACCGAATAAATGGTGGTTCTACCCAGTTAGAAGGTGTTAAAAGTGATGTTGTGGTCCCGGACAAATACAGTTATATAGATTTGGGAGAAAAAGATCAGTCCAACCCTTTAAAATGGGATAAAATTTCACCTGCAGAATACACCTTATGGGACGGTTACATTGATTATGACAAGACTATTGCAAATAGTAATAAACGTATGGAAGGTAACCCTCAAATAAAACTAATCGAGGAAAATGCAAAATGGTTGAAGGCAGAGCAGGACGAAACCGATATTTCACTTAATTACAAAACGTATAAGGAAGAGCAAGAAAAGGATAGAGAGCATTCTGACTTCTATAAGAAACTGTCCGATTATGATTCCAAGTTAACCTTTGAATCTTTAAAGTATGAACAGGAGTTGTTTACAAAAGATTCTGTTTTACGTGAAAAGAGAGATCGTTGGCATAAGAATTTAGCTAAAGATGTTTACGTAGAGGAAGCAGTGAACGTCTTGGAAGATTTAAAAATGAACAATATTAGAAATACGAAGTTAGCTAGTAGGGTCAAAAATTAATAAACATCTGTTTGAAATCAAAAAAGCCACTCCTTTTGGAGTGGCTTTTTTGATTCTATGCCTTCAATTTATCCCTATGAAGCTTCCGTAACTTTGCTAACTTAGGGTTAATGACTACTTGACAATATCCTTGTGAGGTATTGTTCTTATAATAATCTTGGTGGTCTTTTTCTGCATCGTAGAAAACTCCCATGGGGCTAATTTCTGTGATAACAGGGTTTTCGAAATAGGTATCTATTTCTTTAATCATAGCCTGGGCAATTTTCTGTTGTTCAGGATTATTATAATAGATAACCGAACGATATTGTGTTCCAACATCTGCTCCTTGTCTATTTAAGGTGGTAGGGTCGTGGGTGGTCATGAAAATCAATAATATGTCCGCAAAGGAAATTATGGTTGGGTCGTAGGTGACTTGAACCACTTCTGCATGTCCTGTTAGACCTGAACAAATCTCCCTATAGGTAGGTCTGCCGGGAGCCGCGCCACCTGTATAACCGGAGACCACCATGGAGACTCCTTTTACTTCCTGAAAAACGGCTTCCGTACACCAGAAGCAACCGCCGCCTACTGTGGCAACCTCTTTAGTTGTTTTTTCCATACTATTCTTCCTTCGTTATTTTCATGGATTCCGAATTAATGCAATAACGCAGACCACTTGGCTCTGGTCCGTCTGGGAATACATGTCCAAGGTGGGCGTCACAAGTATTGCAAAGCACTTCAACGCGTACCATTCCAAACGAACTATCCTTAAAATACTTAATGGCGTTTTCGGTAATGGGCTGGGTAAAGCTTGGCCATCCGGTTCCTGATTCAAATTTAATGGTAGAATCGAATAGCGGTGTGCTACAGCAAATACATTCATATTTACCTGCGTCATGGGCACTGCATAGTGCTCCAGAATGCGGTGCTTCAGTTCCTTTTTTTCTAGTAATCCTAAACTGCTCAGGAGTCAATAGTGCTGCCCATTCGTTTTCAGTTTTTTCTACTCTTTTGTCGGGAACGGGATTGCCGCTTACCGAAAAATCAATCACATCTTTCCAAGTAATCATCATAACTTTTCCTTTCTTTTTATTTTTTTTAGCTCTTCCATTGGTCGTATTAGAACCTGAAGTCTTACAAAATTAAGCTAAATTTGGCCAATGCGTACGTACTCAAAAAATAGAACAGTTTATGCCGTTTTAATAGGCCTCTGTATAGTTGGATTTTGGCTTTTTGAGAATTTTTACACACCAGATACCTACTCTAAAAGTGAACGTCCTATTGCGGATAATGCATTTCCATCTGATTACCTTCCTTCTTCTACTACGGGTGAAATAGTTCAGCATTCCTATTTCTCTCTCTCTTATAACGAACGGTATGAGCAGGCGGAATGGGTAGCCTACGCGTTACAAAAAGAACACTTGACTTTTGACGATAGAGAACGGCCTTATTTTATAGAGGACCCTTATGTGAGCACAAAATCTGCTGATTGGCGCAACTATAAAGGGTCTGGTTACGATCGTGGTCATCTAGTACCTGCAGGTGACCGTAGGTTTTCGAAGCAAGCCTATGACGAAACATTTTATACGAGTAATATAAGTCCACAGAATCGTGAGTTTAATGCTGGTGTATGGAGTAGATTAGAGAAGCAGACCCGTAAATGGGCCATGCGTTACAAGACGCTGTATATTATAACAGGTGGTATCTTAGTTACAGGATTGGATAAAATTGGGGATGAGGACGTTGCTGTGCCCGACTATTTTTATAAGGTGATTGCCAAGGAAAACAAGGGCGACTTGGAAGTATTGGCTTTTTTGATGAAAGGGGAAGAGCAAAACAAACCCATACAAAATTTTCTAGTTCCCGTAGACCTAATTGAAGAGCTTACCGGAATTGATTTCTTTTACGAAATTAACAAGGAAGCACAAGAAAGTATAGAACACGAAGTTGTATTAAAGAATTGGAAGTTCTAGAAATTTTCTTTTAGCCTATTGGTGTCCATTTTTAAGAATATGAACAGTAGTATGGTAAAGAACAACAATCCAGACCCACCGTAGCTAAAGAATGGAAGGGGAATACCTATGGTAGGCAATACGCCAATCACCATACCTATGTTTATGAAATAATGTATGAACAAAACCGAGATAACACCATAACCGTACATTCGGGCAAAAGCATTTTTTTGACGCTCGGCCAAAGAAATAAGCCTTAATAACAAAAAGGAAAATAACAACACCACTGCAGCGGTGCCGATAAACCCCCATTCTTCTCCCACCGTGCTAAAAATATAGTCGGTATGTTGTTCTGGCACAAAGTCTCCTTTGGTACGTGTGCCTTCTAGAAAGCCCTTTCCATAAATACCGCCAGACTCAATTGCTTTTTCGGATTGATAGGTGTTGTAACCTATCGTTTTTCGTATCTCTTCTAATTTATTTGGGTCTTTTTCTAGACGTAGCCAAAGACCGAAACGATCTCTATGTCTTTGTTCAAATACATTGTTAAAAACAAAGTTTACTGAAAGCGAGAATAGGACAATAGCCAAGGAGATTAAGGAAATTGGAATCACCGGTATCTTAAAGGTTTTTCTTTTTAAGGTGTAAATAAGAATAATGAGTAGGGCAAGCGCTATGGTTATCCAAATGGTTCCGAACATAAGGGTGGTGACAAAAACCATAATCAACGTAAATCCTATACCTAGGTAGAATAGGGGAAGTCCTTCTCTGAAAATAACAAAAATGAGTGCAAAGAATACCAAAGCACTACCTGGATCAGGCTGTGGAATAATTAAAAGCGCAGGTATTAGTATAATGAGTAGAGCATACAATTGGTCCTTTCTGCGTTTAATGTCCGTTTGGATATCACTTAGGTATTTGGCGAGTGCCAGTGCTGTAGCTATTTTGGCGAGCTCTGAGGGTTGAAAATTCATAAATCCTAAACTATACCATGAGGTTGCTCCGGCAATGGTCTTCCCAAAAACAAAAAGGCCCAGAAGGGACAGCATGGATAATAGATAAAGGATGCTTGAAAAGCGTTCGTAAAAATTGACTTCCAGCGCCATAACCACAACGATGGCTACTAAGCTAACACAGATAAAAAAGAATTGTTTGCCGTGCAAAGTACTAAAGTCGAATAAGGATATTTGGCTTTCGGTAAACGTACTGGAGTAAATGTTGACCCAGCCAATGGTCACTAAGGCCAGATAAATAAGAACACTTATCCAGTCTATACGTTTTAGGATGCTTCTACCAGACACGTTCGTTTATTTTAAAATCCTCTCCACTGTAAGGTTTCGCGTATTCACGTTCCAAGGTTTTTTCTAACATCTTTTTTTCTAGATTTTTTCTAGTGATATCTCCCGTAAGATACTTCTCAATCATTAAAGAAGCTATATGTCCGGCATAGCGAGACCCATAATACCCATTTTCTATATAAACGGCAATGGCTATTTTAGGGTTTTCTACGGGAGCAAATGCAATAAAAACAGAGTGATCGGTTAGTTGTGTACGTACGCCATCGATTTTTGTGAAATTTTCCGCAGTACCGGTTTTACCGGCCGTAGTGATTCCCGGAATTTGAAGCCATCTCGCAGTACCTCCAGGACTTGTAAATACTTTTGTCATTCCTTCGATTATAGGCTCAAAGTGCTCTTTATCAATCGTTGTTTTATTTGCTTCAGTGAATTTGGCATTATTAATCGGTTTTCCCTCAATTTTTTTTAGGATGTGTGGGGTATAGTAATAACCTCTGTTCGCTATGGCAGCCGTCATATTCGCTAATTGCACAGGGGTAGCCAAAATTTCCCCTTGACCTATGGCGTTAGAAATGATATAGGAGGAGCTCCATCGGTTATCACCGTACCATTTATCGTAGTACTCCTTGTTTGGAATCCTTCCTTTTTGTCCAAAAGGTAAATCGTACCCAAGGTAATTACCTAGCCCAAAGCTTTTCATATGTTTTTCCCATACATCCATGCCTTCGTCCGTAGTCTCATACTTTTCATATATTTTACGGAAGGTGGCAGCGAAATAGGCGTTGCACGATTTGTAAATTCCATCTACCATACTTCGTGAGCCACCACCGCAATGGCAGCCTCTTTTCTTTCTACCTACGTAAAAGCCGTTGTAGCATCTTACGGTTGTAGATACATCCATTACGCCTTCCTGGAGCGCAATAAGGGCGTTTAAGGTTTTAAAAGGCGATCCTGGAGGTTGTTGTGCATGTATAGAGCGATCCCAAGTTGGGTTTGCAATAGTGTCGTTATATAATTTTGTATAATTTTGTGATCTCTTGCGACCTACGAGCAGTGAAGGGTCATAGGTAGGTCCGGAAATCATGGAAAGTATTTCTCCAGTTGCGGGCTCAATAGCAACAATACCGCCCCATTTGCCGTTCATCAAAAGTTCCCCATATTCTTGCAGCGTTTTGTCTAGGGTAACACTTATTTGCTTTCCTTGTTCTGGTAAGGTATCTAAAGCACCTTCTTTGTAGGGTCCAATATCTCTATTGAACCTATCTTTCTGAATGTACTGAACTCCCTTTCTACCACGCAACAAATCTTCATAGTACCGTTCAACACCCGTTCTGCCTTTAAGTTCGCCTTGTACATAGTATTTGTTCTTGGCCAGATCTCCCTCATTTACTTCACTAATGTACCCCAAAACATTTGCTGCGCTGGGCGTATCGTAATAGCGTAGGGAGCGTTTTTGGATATAAAACCCTGTGTATTTTCGCATTTTTTCCTGAAGCTTGGCATAGTCTTGTTTGGATAATTGCGGAACCAAAACCGAGGGTAATCTAGGGGAATACACGCGAGCCCTTCGTAATTTTTCTATAAACTTTTCCTTATCAATGTCCAGCAATGCACAGAACTCCAAAGTGTCCAAAGGTTTTACTTCTCGCGGAATTACCATTACATCGTAGGCCGGATCGTTACCTACCAATAATTCTCCATTTCGATCATAAATATAACCGCGTTCCGGATAATCGTAAATTGCTTTTATAGCTGGGTCTTCCAATACCTGATTTGGGGAAAAATTAAAGATCTGAAGGTAGGACAGCCTGGTCAGAAACATTATTCCGATTAAAACAATCAAGGAGGAAAGAAGAATTTTTCTCATTCTTTTTTAGTGCTAAACAAAGAAATGAAGAGAAGGCATAAAATTAAGGAAGCCAGACCTATCATTAGTGTTTTTTGTAAAATTAACAAGCTATTTGCAAAGCTGAAAATTTCAAGTGTAAAGTATGTAATGTGATGTATTACAATTAATAACGCCAAAAAGGTGAATTGTTGTGCCTTGGTACTGCTGTTTAACTTAAAACTTTGAAATTCATAGTTGACACCAAACACAAAACGCATGATAACAGGTCTAAAATAGGCTATGGTTACGGTAGCTGCAGCATTTATAGCTAAGGTGTCGGAAAAAATATCAATGAAGAACCCTAATAGAAAACTAACAATTAAAAAGGTGGTCCTATTCTCCTTTATCGGATACCAGTAAATAAAAAGTACATAAATCAACGGATTTATAAATCCGAAAAAATTAAGACGATTGAATATGAGTACCTGCACCAAAACAAGCAGTGTAAATCGTAATAAGTTTATGAAGAAGGAATTACTAATCATCCGCTTGTATTTCTGACTCTAGTACTATGACTTCTTCGCGGTTCAAGTTTTGGATGATATACACGTTTTTGATATTTGTCATATCATTAAACAGGGCTACATCAATAAAATAGAAGCTTTTAGAACTGTCAAGATCAAATTTTGAAATGGTACCAATGGGTATATTCTCTGGGAAAATACTGCTACTTGCTCCAGTAAGAACGGTATCACCAATACTTAAAGGTGCCAATCTGGGGATATCTATAAGTTGAACTGTAGTATAATTCTTTGTATCCCATACCAAAGAGCCAAAATGGTTGGAGTTCTTGATTTTTGCGTTGATTCTTGATTTGTTGTTAAGTATACTCTGTACCGATGCAAAAGCATTAGAGGTGTTCTCCACAATTCCTAAAATACCTTTATCTGTAATTACACCCATGTCCTGAGCAATACTATCTGCCTTTCCTTTATTAATGGTGATATAGTTTCGTTGATTGGAAAAACTATTTTTAACTACTTGGCCTGTTACTACGGTATAGCTTAATGAGGTATCTATTTTTGATACAACGGCTATTTCTTTATTGTAGAGTTGATGTCTCAGGATTTCGTTTTCCTTTAGTAAACTTTCATTTTCTTCTCTCAGATCAAAGTAAGATGTAGTATTTGTGGATAATTTATAAATACTGCCGGAAACATAGTTAGCAGAATTTAAAAGCTTGGACTGATGGTACGAATGAGATCGAAACGTGAATACGAAGGCAATGAACAGAAGAAAGATATAAAGTAAAAACGTTTTATATCGAATCAGAAAATTTATAATCTGCTGCATTCACCTTTAAATTTTAAAAATGCTTGTTTTCCTGCATAGCGAATATTGATATGCAGGTTCAATTAAAATTATTTTATAAGGATGCTCTTGTATCGTTCGAGATTTTTTAACGCTATCCCGGTTCCTCTAACTACTGCTCTTAGCGGATCTTCCGCAATGTATACAGGAAGGTCTGTCTTCTGTGATAACCTGCGGTCCAACCCACGCAACATAGAACCACCACCTGCTAAATAAATACCGGTATTGTAAATATCAGCCGCCAACTCCGGAGGTGTTTGTGATAAAGTTTCCATCACGGCATCTTCTACACGTAAAATAGACTTGTCTAAGGCTTTTGCTATTTCTCTGTAGGATATCTGAACTTGCTTCGGTTTTCCAGTCAATAAATCTCGTCCTTGTACAGATTTTTCATCTGGGGGTGACTGCAAATCTTCGGTAGCGGAACCTATTTCAATTTTTATTGCTTCTGCCGTGCTTTCCCCTACATATAAGTTATGTTGGGTACGCATGTAATAAATTATATCGTTTGTGAATACATCACCTGCAATTTTTACGGATTTGTCGCAAACAATACCACCTAGTGCAATTACAGCAATTTCTGTGGTACCACCTCCTATATCAACAATCATATTTCCTTTGGGCTGCATAATATCTAATCCAATACCTATAGCTGCCGCCATAGGTTCGTGTATTAGATACACTTCTTTACCGTTTACGCGTTCAGCAGATTCCTTTACGGCTCTCATTTCTACTTCGGTAATTCCAGAAGGAATACAGATGACCATACGCAAGGCCGGTGGAAACCATTTTTTCTTTAATGCCGGAATATTTTTGATGAACATGTTAATCATCTTTTCCGAAGCATCAAAATCAGCAATTACGCCATCTTTTAGTGGACGAATAGTCTTGATATTTTCGTGGGTTTTTCCTTGCATCAGACTTGCCTCTCTGCCAACAGCAATGATTTTTCCGCTAATCCTATCCCTGGCTACAATAGACGGGCTATCGACTACCACTTTGTCGTTATGAATGATAAGGGTGTTAGCAGTACCTAGGTCAATGGCTATTTCCTCGGTCAAGAAATCAAAAAATCCCATAGATTATTGTTTTGTTATGGATAAAGAGGTGCGTTTCATCGGTAAAAGTAGTAAAATTAATGCTTAAAATGACGTGTACCTGTCATCACCATAGAAATTCCGTTCTCATTGCAATAATCTACACTCAATTGATCTTTGATAGAGCCTCCTGGCTGTATCACACTGGCAACACCCGCTTTGTCTGCTATTTCTACACAATCAGGGAATGGGAAGAAAGCATCACTGGCCATTACGGCGCCTTTTAAATCGAATTTAAATGATTGTGCCTTGTGAATTGCTTGGTTCAAAGCATCTACGCGCGAAGTTTGTCCGGTACCGCTGGCGCATAGTTGTTTGTTCTTTGCTAAAATAATAGTATTAGACTTCGTATGCTTACATAGCTTGGATGCGAACAAAAGGTCTTCCAGCTCTTGTGGGCTCGGCTTATTTTCTGTGGCATAGCTAAGGTCTTCTAGGCTGTCAGTTTTATAATCCTTGTCTTGGAGAAGCATTCCATTTAAACACGTTCTCACCAGCATTTCTGGCATTTTAGTTTCATTTTGTATCAGGATGATTCTGTTTTTCTTGCCTTTTAATATTTCTAACGCGTCTGCCGCATAGCTAGGGGCTATGACTACTTCGCAAAACAGTTGGTGTATTTCTTCGGCTGTCGCTTTATCTATTTCTTTATTGCTAATGAGTACACCTCCAAAAGCAGAAACTGGATCACCTGCCAAGGCATCTACATACGCTTGATGAAGTGTTTCCCGTTGCGCTAAACCACAGGCATTATTGTGTTTAAGAATAGCAAATGTGGGAGCATCGTTCTTAAACTCGCCCATTAGATTTACCGCTGCATCTACATCCAATAAGTTGTTGTAAGAGAGTTCCTTGCCATGTAATTTGGAGAACATCGCATCGAAATCACCAAAGAAAAAACCTTTTTGATGTGGGTTTTCCCCGTAACGTAATACTTTTCCATTGGTCTCACTGATTTTTAGCGCAGCTATATCATGGTCTTTGTTAAAATAGTTAAAGATAGCAGTATCATAATGCGAGGAGACGTTGAAGGATTTTGCTGCAAAACGTTTTCGATCTTCCAAAGTGGTGGTGCCGTTTCCGTTAGAAATCACATCTAGGAAATCTGAGTAATCCTCCATAGAAGAAACACAGAGCACATCCTTAAAGTTTTTGGCCGCTGCACGGATTAATGAAATTCCGCCGATATCAATTTTTTCTATAATATCTTGTTCGGATGCTCCACTGGCTACCGTTTTTTCAAAGGGGTACAAATCAACAATGACAATATCCAACTGTGGAATATTAAATTCTACCAATTGGGCTGCATCGCTTTCATTGTCTTGTCGGTTCAAAATACCACCAAAAACTTTTGGATGCAACGTTTTTACCCGTCCGCCTAAAATAGATGGGTAGCTGGTAACGTCCTCAACCGGTATAACAGGGATGCCCAAATCCGTAATAAATTTCTCTGTACCGCCTGTAGAATAGATGGTAATACCAAGTTCTTGGAATTTTTTAACGATGGGTTCTAACCCGTCTTTATGAAATACAGAAATTAGGGCAGAAGTCGCTTTTTTAACAGTGCTCATTTGATGTGCTTGTGGTTAGTAGTATAAGCGCACAAAAGTAATTTTTTTAAGGCGGTATTTTGATTTAGGTTATCAACAAATAAGAGAAAGTTTTAAAGAATCTGAGCAACTTGGGCATTTACAAATTCTAAAAAGCGCTCATCAGATTCGGTAAATGGGTCTGGCGTGTTGGAATCAATGTCTATTTGGCCAATGTTTTCTCCTTTTACGAAGAGCGGTACCACAATTTCGGCTTTTACGGTAATGCTACAGGCAATATAGTTGTCCTGCGCCTGTACGTCTGGTACCACAAAGTTCTGATTGCTTACCGCCACCTGCCCGCAAATACCCTTTCCAAAGGGGATGATCGTGTGATCGGTTGGTGCACCGGCGTATTGTCCTAGCTTTAGTTCCTCTTTATCACCGTTTCTAAAATAAAACCCAACCCAATCATAATGAGTAACGTTTTCTTTAAGTAGATTACAAATCTCTTGAAGTTTAGTGTCAGTTTCTTTGGCCGAATTGGTTATGGCAGTTATTTGAGAACGTAGGCTGTCTAACATGAGTTCTTTTTTTTTAAATATATATCAAAAGTCGATTTTTAAGTAGAAACTAACAATACTAATCGCCTTAAATATTCGTTAACTCTATATATTGGAAATTCAAAAACGGTATCTTTGTAACGTGAATAAAGTATTACATAAAATAATGTCTTTGGTAATGGCGCTATTGGTGCTATTCTCAACGATGTCTTTTTCTTTGGATATACATTACTGTGGTGACCATTTAGTAGATTTTAGCCTTTTTGACACCGCAGATACTTGCATGATGAAAGCGGAAATGTCCAAATCGTCTAACGAATGTGCTGCAATGGTCATGGACACGGACATGGAAATGGATTGCTGTTCAGATGTAGAAATTGTTATTGAAGGTCAAGACGACGTTAAAATTGCTTTTGACCAATTCACTTTCGAACAACAGGTATTTATCACTTCTTTTGCATTCGCCTATATTAGTTTGTTTGAGGGTATTGATTCAAACGTAATCCCATTTAAAGACTACGCCCCACCTCCGCTGATACGGGATATCCATATTCTAGATCAGTCTTTCTTAATTTGATTTTTAAACAGTACTCTTTTTGCCCTATGTTTCTTCCATTTAGGGCTTAATTTGTTGTGTTTGTTTTTCTGTAATCCAGAATTTCATTCCTTTCATAACTGTTTAATTATCAAACTATATGCTTAATAGAGCTATCAAATACCTTATAGAAAACAAACTCGTTGCAGTTTTAATGCTCACCCTATTTATAGGTTGGGGCATAGTAAACGCGCCTTTTGGTTGGGACACCGGTTTTCTGCCTTCTAATCCTGTTGCAGTAGATGCCATTCCAGATATTGGGGAAAACCAGCAGATTGTTTTTACCAAGTGGCAAGGTCGTTCACCACAAGATATTGAAGACCAAATTACGTATCCTTTAACGACTTCATTACTCGGTATTCCTGGAGTAAAAACAATTCGTAGTTCTTCTATGTTTGGTTTTTCCAGTATCTATATCATTTTTGAAGAAGATATCGAGTTTTACTGGTCACGTAGTCGGATTTTAGAGAAACTAAATTCACTTCCCGAAAATTTATTACCAGATGGCATAAACCCATCTTTAGGACCCGATGCCACAGGTTTAGGACAAATATATTGGTACACTTTGGAAGGGCGTGATGAAGAAGGAAATGTGACAGGCGGTTGGGATTTACAAGAACTACGGAGCATTCAAGATTATTATGTAAAATACGGTTTGTCTTCAGCAAGTGGTGTTTCAGAAGTTGCTTCCATAGGCGGTTATGTTCAGGAATATCAAGTGGATGTTGACCCTGAAAAAATGCGGCAATACAATATTAGTTTAAGCGATGTTGTAAAAGCAGTAAAGGAAAGCAACCAAGATATTGGGGCGCAGACTTTGGAAATAAATCAAGCAGAATATTTAGTTCGTGGTTTGGGTTATGTGAAATCTGTGGCTGACATTGAAAATGCCGTAGTTACTTCAGAAAATTTCACTTCTCTTCGAATCAAGGACATCGCAAAAGTAAATTTAGGACCTCAAACCAGACGTGGTATTTTAGATAAAGAAGGTGCTGAAGTCGTGGGTGGTGTCGTTGTGGCTCGTTACGGTGCAAACCCAATGGAAGTTATTAATAATGTGAAAGACCAAATAGCTGAACTCTCATCTGGATTACCAACTAAAGTTTTGACAGACGGTCGCACATCACAAGTAACCATTGTGCCGTTTTATGACCGTACAGAACTCATTCAAGAAACACTTCACACGCTCAATGAAGCCCTTACGCTTGAAATTCTAATTACAATTCTGGTCATCATAGTGATGGTGTTCAACTTGCGGGCATCCATCCTAATTTCTGGATTATTACCTGTTGCCGTATTGATGGTATTTATTGCGATGAAGCTATTCAATGTAGATGCAAACATCGTTGCTCTTTCAGGTATTGCTATTGCCATTGGGACAATGGTAGATGTGGGTGTGATACTCGCCGAAAATATGATTCGACATTTGGAAGATGAAAAACTACGCTTTCGCGAAAGCGGAATCGAATACACCACAAATGAAGTTGTCTATAATGCTACTGCTGAAGTTTCAGGAGCAATATTAACAGCAGTTCTAACAACCATTATAAGTTTCATACCGGTATTTACATTGATAGGTGCTGAAGGAAAATTATTCAGACCGCTAGCTTTCACCAAAACAATGGCGCTTTCTGCGGCCTTAGTCATTGCACTTTTCTTGATACCACCATTTGCGGCTTACCTGTTTAGAAAAACGAATATTAGAGAACGTTCTAAATACATTCTCAACGGTTTGCTTATTATTCTTGGCATCGCTGCTATTATTTATGGCTATTGGTTGGGGCTTGTTTTGATAGGATATGGAGTGGTAGCCCTACTAAGCGTAAGAGATATTGTTACAACAAAAAGAGCTAATCTAATTCATATCATTATTTCCTGCATTGCAATTGTGTTCTTACTTGCTGAATATTGGCGACCGCTTGGTTTTGACCGTAGCATCTTATTGAACTTGATTTTTGTAGCGATTATCTGTTTTGGTTTACTCGGTGTGTTTTCAATTTTCCAGAGGTATTATGACAATATATTACGTTGGGCACTTCAAAACCGATTACTGTTTTTAATAATTCCAACAACGGTGTTGATTTTAGGAGTGGTTATAATGCGGAATACTGGTAAAGAATTTATGCCATCGCTTAACGAAGGTTCATTTCTTTTAATGCCTACCTCTTTACCGCACGCAGGAGTGGAAGAAAATAAGCGTGTACTGCAACAACTTGATATGGCGGTTGCCACTATTCCCGAAATACAAACTGTAGTTGGAAAAGCGGGACGAACAGAATCTGCGCTCGACCCTGCACCGTTATCGATGTATGAAAATATGATTCAGTATACATCTGAATATATGCGGAATGAAGCAGGAGAGCGACAACGTTATCAAATGAATGAAGACGGATTGTTTGTGCTGAAAAATAATAAATTCATTATCAATCCAAATAATGAAATCGATAATGTTGCAAACTATAAAGCATCTCAATTAAAAACAAATGCGACTCATGAGGAGTTGATTCCTGACGATGATGGCGAATATTACCGCAATTGGAGACCAAAAATAAACAGTCCTGATGATATTTGGAATGAAATCGTTAAGGCCACTAAATTTCCAGGCGTAACCTCTGCACCCAAGCTACAACCTATTGAGACGCGTCTTGTAATGCTACAAACTGGAATGCGAGCACCGATGGGAATTAAAGTGAAAGGGCCCGATTTAAAAACTATTGAAGATTTTGGCTTGCAGTTGGAAGTACTGTTAAAACAATCTGAGGGTGTTAAAGATCAAGCTGTTTTTGCTGACCGTATTGTAGGTAAACCCTATTTGTTAATTGATATAAAACGAGAGCAACTAGCACGATACGGAATTTCAATTATGGATGTTCAGGAAGTACTTCAAGTAGCTGTAGGTGGGATGCCACTTACCCAAACTGTAGAAGGTCGTGAGCGTTACGGAGTTCGTGTACGGTATCCTAGAGAGCTGCGTAGCAATCCAGATGACCTTAAAAAGATTTACGTACCTGTAGAGAAAGGTAGTCCTGTTCCTTTAGGCGAGTTGGTGGATATCCGCTACGAACAAGGTCCGCAAGTAATTAAAAGTGAGGATACTTTTTTGATAGGGTATGTGCTTTTTGATAAGCTAGACGGTTTTGCAGAAGTAGATGTAGTAGAAAGTGCGCAGGGGTTGTTCAAAGAGAAAATTGAGGCTGGCGAGTTAGTAGTTCCTAAAGGCATCAGTTACAAATTTACAGGTACCTACGAAAATCAATTGCGAGCAGAGAAAACACTTTCTGTTGTCGTTCCTATGGCACTAGTAATTATTTTTTTGATTCTATACTTCCAGTTTAAATCCGTCAGCACCTCGCTTATGGTATTTTCAGGAATTACAATAGCCTTCGCAGGTGGTTTTATTATGATTTGGTTGTACGGACAAGATTGGTTTTTCAATTTTAATCTATTTGGGGAAAATATGCGCGACCTATTCAATATGAAGACCATCAATTTAAGCGTGGCAGTTTGGGTAGGGTTTATTGCGCTTTTCGGTATTGCTACAGATGATGGCGTTGTAATGGCAACCTATCTCACACAAACTTTTGACAGAGAAAAACCTAAAGACAAAAAAGAAATTCGATTGGCAACCCTAGAAGCTGCCGGTAAGAGAATACGCCCTTGCCTAATGACAACCGTCACAACCATTCTGGCGCTGTTACCCATACTCACATCTACAGGAAAAGGAAGCGATATAATGATACCTATGGCTATTCCGATTTTTGGTGGGATGATTATCGACATAACTTCTTATTTCTTATTACCTGTGCTATATAGCTGGAAGAAAGAATATCAACTTAAAAGAGCAAACACATGAAAAATATAAAAATCATAATATGTCTTTTGTTTGTTTCTGCTGTTGCCAAAGCACAACAATTACAGACATATATCGAGGAAGCAAATAGTAATAATCCAGAAATTCAGGCTTTTAATTTACGGTACAACATCGCTGAAGAAAAAGTAAATGAAGTAGACTGGATTCCGAATACAGAATTTAGTGCAGGCTATTTTGTAAGTGAACCTGAAACAAGAACGGGAGCGCAACGTGCACGATTTTCGGCTAGACAAATGTTGCCTTGGTTTGGTACAATTACAGCAAGAGAAAATTATGCTAGCGCAATTGCAGATGCAGAATATGTAGAAATCGTAATTGCAAAGCGTAAGCTAGTACTTTCTGTCTCTCAATCGTATTATGAACTGTATGACATTGCCTCAAAACAAAAAGTATTGGAAGAGAATATTCAATTACTAAAAACCTATGAAAAACTAGCACTTACTTCCGTAGAAGTTGGAAAAGCTTCCGCAGTAGATGTCTTACGATTACAGATTAGACAAAATGAACTGCAACAGCAAAAAGAAGTATTAGCCGAAGCATTTTTAGGAGAGCAAACTGCTTTTAACAAGTTGCTTAATAGAGATGGAAATACAGTAGTAACTGTAATTGAGGCTCTTTTGTTGCCAGCTGAAGGCACCGTTTTTGCAGAGAACACCTTAGAGCTAAACCCAGAGTTACTCAAATATGATAAACTCTATGAATCTATAGCACAATCCGAATTATTGAATCAAGCTGAACGCAATCCTATGATTGGTTTTGGATTGGATTATGTTCCTGTTTCGGAGCGACCTGATATGAGTTTTAGTGATAATGGTAAGGATATTTTTATGCCGATGGTTGCTGTTACCGTTCCGCTCTTCAACAACCGCTATAAATCTATTACAAAGCAAAACGAATTGCGTCAAAGAGAAATTGAGATGCAAAAAAAGCAGCGGTTGAATGTTTTGGAATCTGCTTTCGCGAAAGCGATATCACAACGCAATCAGGCTAGAATTAAATACAATACACAAGAAAAGAATTTGAAACAAGCAAATGATGCCGAAGAAATTCTTATTAAAAATTACGAAACTGGTACTATTGATTTTAATGATGTTCTTGATATTCAGGAGTTACAATTAAAGTTTCAAATCAATCAAATAAGTGCTGTAACAACATATTATTTGCAGAGTGCAGTAATCAATTATTTAATAACTCAATAAACACAGAACAATGAAAAATTTAAAATCGATTTTAGTAGTAATGATAGTACTAGTATCAACATCAATAGTGTCGTGTAAAGACAACAAAGCAGAAACAAAAACGGAAACTACAGAAAAACAGGGAACCGAATACACCTCTGCTTATGTATGTCCAATGCATTGTAACGATAGTGGTAGCGACAAAGAAGGAACTTGCGACACCTGTGGAATGACGCTCGTGAAAAATGAAGAGCATAAAGCAAATGGGCACAAGCACGAATAGACTTTAAAAACATCAAATGAAACATACCTATCACATACATGGAATGACCTGCAATGGTTGTCGCAGTCACGTTGAGCAAACACTTTCTAAAGTGGAAGGGGTAACCAATGCATCGGTAGATTTAGAAAAAGCAGAAGCTACGATTGAGATGGAATCGCATATTTCTATCGAGGCCTTTCAAGATGCACTTGTAAAAGATGGCGAACGCTACAGTATCTATATGCAAAAAGAAAAGGAAAGCGGAACAATGAAGCACACCTATCACATACACGGAATGACCTGCAATGGTTGTCGCAGTCACGTTGAGCAAACACTTTCTAAAGTGGAAGGTGTGACCAATGTGTCGGTAGATTTAGAAAAAACAGAAGCAACTATCGAGATGGAATCTCACATTTCTATTGAAACGTTTCAGAAAGCGATGATTGAGGATGGTGGTACATACAGTATTCATAAACTAGGAGAACATCAGAAAACGATAGAAACCAAAAAGGAAAAGCCCAAAGGAAAAGGAACTGGAACGTTTTATTGTCCAATGCATTGCGAAGGCGATAAGACCTATGACAAACCTGGGGACTGTCCCGTATGCGGAATGGATTTGGTTGAAGAACAAAATTTATCGGCAGTAACATCTGAACAATGGACCTGTCCAATGCACCCAGAAGTCGTGAAAGACGAATCGGGAGCTTGTCCTATTTGCGGAATGGATTTAGTGCCTTTGCAACCAGACCTTTCTGCAGAGGAGAAGACCTATATGAGATTATTGAAGAAATTTTGGATAGCGGTTGGTTTCACACTTCCCATTTTCTTGATTGCGATGAGCGAGATGATTCCTAATAATCCATTGTATTATGTAATGGAGCAAAAATGGTGGAATTGGATTCAGTTCGGATTATCTATTCCTGTAGTTTTCTATGCCACTTGGATGTTCTTTGAGCGTGCCTATAAAAGTATAAAAACGTGGAATCTCAATATGTTTACCCTTATCGGGATTGGTGCTGGTGTAGCGTGGTTGTTTAGTGTTTTTGGAATGATATTTCCAGACTTTTTTCCTGAACAATTTAAAACGGAATCAGGAGCAGTACACGTATATTTTGAAGCAGCAACCGTAATACTTACCCTTGTTTTAATGGGTCAAGTTTTAGAGGCAAGAGCGCACAGTAAAACCAATTCTGCAGTTAAGGAATTATTAAAGCTTGCACCTAATAAAGCAGTACGCGTGGTTGCTGGGAATGAAGAAGAAGTTTCTATCGATAAAATTGAAAAAGGAGATATTCTAAGAGTTAAGCCAGGCGATAAAATCCCTGTGGACGGTATTATTACCGAAGGAAAAACGACAGTAGATGAATCAATGATTTCTGGAGAACCTATCCCTGTTGACAAAATTGAAGATGACAATGTAAGTAGTGGTACCATCAACGGCAATCAATCTTTTTTGATGAAAGCTAAAAAAGTAGGTAGTGAGACACTACTTTCTCAAATCATACATATGGTAAACGATGCGAGCCGCAGTCGTGCACCTATTCAAAAACTGGCAGATACCGTTTCAGGATATTTTGTACCTGTCGTAGTTATCATTTCATTAATCACTTTTGGAGTCTGGGCAATTTGGGGGACAGAACCAGCCTATGTGTATGCTTTGGTTAATGCTATTGCGGTACTAATTATTGCCTGCCCTTGTGCTTTGGGATTAGCCACACCTATGTCTGTAATGGTAGGCGTGGGCAAAGGTGCTCAAAACGGTGTGCTGATTAAAAATGCCGAAGCGCTCGAAATAATGGACAAGGTAACTACCTTGATAGTAGATAAGACAGGAACGATTACTGAAGGAAAACCGACTGTAGAGTATATCGGTACCTCAAGGGGCGATTATTCCAAAAAACAGGTACTTCAATATATAGTTTCCCTCAACGTTTCTAGCGAACATCCCCTTGCGGAAGCAACCGTAAAATATGGAAAAGAACAGCAGGTAGAAATACTAAAGACAGAACATTTTACTGCGGTAACCGGAAAGGGTGTCAAGGGAACTATAAACGATAAAAATATAGCCTTGGGCAATATCAAAATGATGGAACTGGCAGATGCCGCGTTGATTACGAACCTGCGTATCGAAGCCCAAGAATATCAGAAAAAAGGAAAAACGGTTTCTTATCTTTCTATAGGAAAAGAAGTTATAGGCTATGTAGTCATTGGAGATAAAATCAAACAAACAAGTGCTAAAGCTATCAAAGAATTAAAAGACAAAGGCATCGCTGTCATAATGCTTACTGGCGATAATCACGATAGTGCCCAAGCGGTTGCGAGTGAACTCAACCTTGCCGACTTTAAAGCGGGAATGTTACCAGAAGACAAACTCAAAGAAGTAACAAAATTACAGGAACAAGGAAAAGTGGTCGCAATGGCTGGCGATGGTATAAATGACGCACCTGCATTAGCTAAAAGTGATGTAGGTATCGCAATGGGAACAGGAACCGATATTGCTATTGAGAGTGCTATGATTACCCTTGTAAAAGGAGATTTACACGGTATTGTGAAAGCAAAGAATCTAAGCCACGCTGTAATGAAAAATATCAAGCAAAATCTATTTTTTGCATTGATATATAACACACTAGGAGTCCCTATTGCGGCAGGAGTTTTATTTCCATTTTTTGGAATATTATTATCGCCTATGATTGCGGCACTTGCAATGAGTTTTAGTTCGGTATCCGTAATTGCAAATGCCTTAAAGTTAAAAACAAAATCAATTAACTAATCCATGATTATAATGAAAAAAATTATTTTATATATCGGTATTGCAGTAATTATAGGATTAGTTGGCGGTTATCTATTATTTGGAAATAACGCTAACACGTCCAATCAAGAATTATCGGACAGTCATAATCATTCCGAAGAGGCTAAGAATCAAATGTGGACGTGTTCAATGCATCCTCAAATAATGCAAGGAGAACCAGGCGATTGTCCTATCTGTGGGATGGAATTAATTCCGGCGGAGTCAGGTGGGGAAGGATTGGCCATGAACGAGATAAGAATGACCAAGAACGCCATGGCACTTGCGAATGTTCAAACTACTATTGTAGGAAATGCTAAAGCATCTGATGAAGATGGGATGATTTCGCTGTCTGGAAAAATTGCCGTAAACGAAGAAAACAGCGCGGTTCAAGCAAGTTATTTTGATGGGCGTATTGAACAGTTGAATGTAAACTATGAAGGGCAGAAAGTGAATAGAGGTCAATTATTAGCTACCATTTATGCACCTAATTTAGTTGCAGCCCAACAGGAATTGATTACAGCAGCTTCTTTGAAGGAATCCCAACCTGCTTTATATAAAGCAGTGCGTAATAAACTGAAAAATTGGAAACTCTCGGATAA